>JBHLNK010000006.1:0-66345 GCA_048941625.1 Promethearchaeota archaeon
ACTTATAATGCTTATATCTGATTTACGTGCAAAGGACGAGGAGAGGTACGAAGCACACGTTAATTTCATGAATGAAACGATCAAAATGATTAGTGCAATTGAATCCCAAATGAATAAACATTGGAATACTGTATTGGAATCATTAAGGGAACTAAATGAAAGCATTAGTGCTAATTTAGATTCATTACTTACAGGTATTAACCCAAAGGGATTAAGAGAAACTTCTAAATCTTTAAAGGAAATAATGGATACAATGAATAAAAGTGTTCAAACTATGAATTTAGAAAAAGTGCTAAGTGAACTAAAAGTTTTGAAAGCTGGAGGAATTAATTATATACAACCTCAACAAATACCTGTTTCATCTCAGCCAGAACAAATCTCAGCTGATATTAATATAAAACCTACAGGATTGAAAGCTCCTGGGAGTACAGCAACTACTTCAGCAAGAGGAGAAACTGAATGGGTTGATCCACATGAAAAAGCTAAAAAGGAGAAGGAAGATCAACATCTTTTAAAGCCATCAGACTTTTTTGGTTCATAAATATCTTTCCAATTTAACTAAATAATTCCATAAAAGTGCTTAATTTAGCTTTAATTTGATCTAGGTTTTCACCAATTTTATTAAATTTAAGATTAATTGCTGGAATTCTATTTTCTGTTCTAATCTTGTTTTTTAATAATTCAAAACACTTTGAATTCTGATGACAATTTTCAAGTTGGTTTATAATAAGACCATCGACTTTTATTTTTTTAACATATTTCTGGTAGGAACTAAGGAATAAATCACATTTATTTACACAAAATAATCCTTTATTTGATGAATTAAGGAGAAATCTAGCATACTCTTCAATAGGATCGGAATCTCTTGAAACAGGAATTTCATCTAATAAACCTAATAAATCCCAATCTGAATAAAGTACTTTTCCTCCTAATTCATACACCATTTCTTGAGTTTCTGGTTCCCAACCATTGAATATTGGAGATAATAATATTTTTGGCCTGTTTGAAACATCTATTCCAACTCCCCTCTCCATACGGTCTCTCATTTCTTTAACTAAATGACTTATATTTTCCAAATATCTCTGAGCGTTTGAATTATAATCTTGAAAAGAAATTGTCAGTAATGCTAATATTTCTGCAAATGTTGCAGGATTACATGGGTAGAAATCTGACGTACTTATTTCATAAATTACAGATTTGTAATATCTTTTTATTTGATTACCAATTCGAAATTGCTTATTAAGACTATTATCCGTGATCAAATTTCCTGTAATATTTTCGATTTCAGTAATTGCGTGCTTTAAATTGCTAACCATTGTATCCAAATTTTGATCAACCTTTTCTTTATCATATTGGGGAATTTCAATCCAGATTTGATTAGGAAACATAGCTTTTAAAGATTTAAGATATTGATTGTATTTGTTACATCTAATAGTATAATTTAAACTACAATCACAATTATTTGCTTCGGAGACATACATTCCATAAAGAGATTTAATACCAAAACAGAAATCTGATGCTACATTCTTTTTGATTGTTAAATCATACAATAGATTATACTTTCTATTAATCGAACTAATAACATCATTTAATACATTGTCTACTATTTTAAGAAAATCTATCTGTCGAGCAATTCCTAATAATTTAGTAGTTAGATTCCATCCAAATAAGCTTGTTGCTGAGTTTAATGCTAATAAGTATAAATTAAGTTTGAACTTTTCCAAACGAATCGGAAAAACTGGAATTGAGTCCGCAGCAAAAACTAAATCAGGGAATCCTGATGCAACAGAAATAAGAGTTTTTTTTTCTTTATTTTTTTTTTTCTGGGAATATTCTCTTCCAGTTAAGAAATTGTAAGCGATTTTTAAAACTGATGTAAAATTTACAATATCATCAGCATATACGCTCATTTTAATAAACCTTACTTATACATTTTTTTTAATTCTAATCCTCTAGAATCTATTTTTAATTTTTGATTATAGAATATATTAAGATTTTAAGATATAATAATTAATTTGTTAAATCTAGTAATTCCAATAAAGGAACAAGTACTTTTATTTTAAAAATAGATTATATAGACATAAAATTAATAAAAACTGATGCAAACAAAATATTAAGATGAAGTTTAAAAAAAAGTTGAAGAAGATTGAATGGAAGCAAAGTATTATCAAGAGTATAATCTATAGATCAATAACTTTATTATTAGGTACATTAACTGCATATCTAATTACAGGAAGTGTAGCCATAGCAACAGGAACAGCACTATTAACTGAAGCGGTTCAATCTGTGAATTATTTTATATATGAATTAACGTGGAGTAACATTTCTAGAAGAAAACTGGAAAAGAAGATAATTGAAAAAATTAAACGAAAACAAATTAACTTAAAATTAGATTATTCTTCAATAAAAGAATTAGCTTATCAATTATCTCAAATTGATACATTTGTTCCAAAATTATATCTATCTACTATGCAAATTTTCAATAATATGTTGGAAAACGAAGAAATAGAGGAGATACATGATGATATTGTTAAATATAAAGCATATTTTGAATCCGTTCATTCAGACAGAAAACTTTTCTTTCCAAAAGAAGAAGATTAGATAAGAATTATAAAATACTTCTATTAATTGTTCATAAACTAAATTAGGGTAAGTAATATATAAATAAAATTAACATAAAAACTAAAAAGCAACATTCACTAATGACAAAATTTTACCAAAAAATAAAAAACATTCATAGAAAAATAATTAAAAAGAAGAAACATAATTGGTTTTTAATATTCTCTCTTACATTTTTTATAGTTTCTTTAGGATGTTTGTATGCTTTTAGATTTGAAAGTTATTTAATTTATGAGAGAGTAGTTTTTCAATCATCAAACATGACACTTTACGCAGATTTATATCACCCGACTAATCAAGTAAGTTTTCAACAAAAAGCCCCTTTAATTATATTTGCTCATGGTTTAGGAAGTCAGAAGGATTTAGATCCACGTGTTCCGAATGAATTTACGAAAAGAGGCTTTTATGTAGCAAGTATAGATTATAGAGGAGATGGTGAGAGTGGAGGGCATCTTTTAGATATAAATACTAATATGTATATGAACCGAACAAATATTCCATCTATAGCTCAAGACTGTTCTAGATTGCTAGATACATTATCGAATATGAATTTTTTTATAAATATAAATACGTCACAAATTGGATTAGTTGGACATTCATTAGGGGGTATGGTCGCTTTAATGAATGGTGCGTTAGATGATAGGTTTAAGTTAACTGTTACGTGGGCAGGATTAGTAAACTTTTCTGCAGAGTTTTTTGGAATTTCTGAAGATCATCCTTTTATGAAATACATTCCTGCTAGAATTATTAATGAAACCAATCCAAGTAACTTAATGGTTATCCACTCTATCTATGATACAACGGTGCCTTTTAATGAAAATGCATTAGTAGCAAAAAATCTCACCAATTGTAAATTAGTTGAAATCAAAAGTCATCTTTTTGGAGGGCCTCATTACCTCTTTTCAGATCAAGTAATTTCAGAAACAATAAAATGGGTTGAGCTACATTTTTTCAATTCTGAGACAAAAAATGGACCTATTAGATTATCTTATGTTATAACTTACATTTTAATTGGTTCAAGTTTTATAGGATTATTTTTAACAACCTTAGCTATTATGAAGTATTCATTTAAATACTTTTCAATTAAAAATGATCCTGACAAGCGTAAGAAAGTAAATTCTTCTACTATAACAGATAAAATATCAAACAGAAAGCATATTATATTTGTTGTTCTATGCTTTTCTGGTTTTCTAACTCTTTGGATAATAATGTTAAAATTGTTCGGTTTAACTAGTTTACTAACTACTCCAATAATTTTCCTTATAGGTTACTTTCTCTACATATTAATAAAATACATAATTACTGCCGAAATAAAAGGTGAAAAAATTAGTGTTTATATAGAACTACGACTAAAAGATGAGATTAAATCTCAGTTTCACAAAAAAGTTATGCTTTATTCAATTCTTTCGTCTGCAATTTTTTTAGTATTATATATTAGCTTTTCACTTACATACCCATTTGCATTTTTTTCTCCAGTAAACTTATTATCATACATCTTAACTTTCGAAATTTATCCTTTTTATTTGGCTATGGAATTATTTTATAGAAAAATTCTATATCCAAAACTTGATTTCATAAAATCAGCAAAAAACAAAACGATATTTATTTCATTATTGGAGATGATAAATATCTTTATTTTATTCTATTTTTCTTCTCCTTTATTCCTAATTAGTGCAATGCTCGTAACATATATGATATTTCTTGCTGTTATGGTAATGAACTCAATTATCTATGAGAGAACTAACAAATTCAGTTCTGTTATGATAAGTTCCTTTATAATCATACAAATATTTTTTGGTTCAGTGGTTTCAACAATCTTAGGATTTGGCTCAATTGTTAAATTGCTCCATGTTTAAATGGATTTAGGTAGAGTTGTAAAATTTTTATCAAGTGTTATCAAAAGTAATTGTGTTATTCTGCAAGCTTCAAGTAATATTTGAGGATCCACTTTATCGGGAGTATCTTCAATGCTATGAGAATAGTTAGCGGCAGCTCTAGTTGTAATATCAATTGAATCAAACTTTCTTAAATGGAAAGGAATTGAATCTGTGTGAGCTCCAAGTGAAACATGAAATTCTTCATAGTCAATCTTCTCATGATTTGCTATATTTTCGAAATATTTACTTAATATTGGAGAAATTTTTTTTCTTGGAAGAATACCATAAGATTTTATATATTCTAAAAGATTTTTATTATGATTTTTAGCTGAAACCATGTCAAAGTTAATTTGATAAGTAAAATCTTTAGTAAATTGACTTTCATTGAGATCTAGAAATTTTCGAGAGCCCATTGTCCCCAATTCTTCTGCTGAAAATTGGCAAAACCATAAATTGAAGTTGTTTAAAGGAAAATTTTTAAAAAACTTAGCTAATTCAAATACTATTGACATGCCACTAGCATTATCCAAAGATCCTCTAGAACGGTTTTCAATTCTTAGAATTAGTAAAAGAACATTCGAAATAACGGTTAAAATGGTAGCTAATAAAATAACAATTTCTATTAATAGAACTAATTGAATGAAATGTTCAGATAATAGATGAACATCTACTAAATACAGTGTATAAAATGTAAATAACACAATTTCACTGTAAAGCCATGTTCTGGCTAATATGACTCTCCAAATAGTTTTAAAAGTTTGTGATTTTGAATCTAAATGGGCAGAAACAATCAAATTTCCAACTTTTTCTGACAATGAATTTTTAGCAGGTATCTTTACAAAAATGTTTGTTGCTTGAAAGAATTTCCCGAAATACTTTTCCCAAAATCCTCTTAATTCTGGGTATCTTAATGCTTTAAGCATTGAAAAGAATATTAAAACTAAAATTAAAATAGATATGAACACTAGAAACCTATTTAAATATTTTATAAGCAAAATAATAGATACAAAAATCAAATTCAATAGAATAATTATTTTTACCATAAATTTTGAATAAAATGTTGAAAATTCAAAACCTTGCGAAATAATATGATCTTTTTTATAACCAATCTTCTTGAACGTCTCAATAGTAAGTTCAACTGCTCTCCTCTCTCCTTGTGTTCCAACTAATCTGGGAAAACTAAATTTTTTTACATAATCATTCAATTTATCCTTATCAAAAGGATTTTCTTCTATAGATTCTTCAAAAGTCAAGATATAACTTGTTTTTATTAATTTTCTATTTTATTTAATTAATTTCCCCATTTGATCTAAAAATTCTAGACAAAAGGTTTTAATATATAATTAGTAGTTTGGATTATAAAAATTTTAAAAGGTGGTATATAATTTATAAAAAAATATTAATTGGTATTGATGGGTCCGAACACTCTTACAAGGCTTTAATGAAGGCAATAGATCTCCAAATATTAACTAAAAGTAAAGTGATCATATTTCATTCAGTAGAGCATCATGCTGAGCCAGCAGGTGGTATGTTTATGGCACCATCATTTGGCGTACCTCAAGTTTTTAATAATTCAAGTCTAGACATACAAAGAATAAAAGAAGTATACGAACAAAATGCTCAAGCCATTATAGGAAGAGCTAAAGAAATCTTTATGGAGCAAGGAATAGAAGCAGACACACGATTAGTAATTGAACATGAACCTGTTTCATACATTAAAAACATGGTTGAAAAAGAAGGTGTTGATCTTGTCATACTCGGAAGTAAGGGTAACCATTCACTTCTTGAAGAAATTCTACTTGGTTCAGTCGCAGATAAAGTTTTAAGACATATTCCTGTTGATATTTTAATAATTAGATAAAATATGCTTAAATTTTTTTTGTTTTTTAATTATTTTTAAGTAAGAAAGTAAAAATAAAATAGTAATTAGAATTATTTTTTCAATTTTTTCTTATCTCTTCTGTTTAAGAATCTTATTATCCAAACCTTTAAATAATTATTACCAACAAATACTAGTAAAGCAAATAACCATATAAAGCCTGCTAATGTCCAACCTATTGGTGACATAAATACTCCCATGGCAGCAAAAATAGTCGCTATTACTTGAGTTGATTCACAAGCGATAAAGAGAATTTTTGATGGAAAAGGTCGTTTCCAGAAGTGATTTTCTTCTGTTCTAGTGAGATAAATGGTCATATGACCCGCTACTGCTAACTTCAAAAATATAAATGTTTGTAGAACCCCAATACTTAGTTGAAATATAAATTTTCCAATTAGAAATACAGAAAAACTGAAAAGAACTCCCGCAATACCTAAAACTGATGATATAATAAGAATTCTTTGCATTCTCCATCTAACAGGTTTTTCAGCAATTTTTGTATTATCAAAAGCAATAGTCATTATTGGTAAATCATTTAAAAGAGCTAAAATAACAATCATTACAGCAGTTATAGGATAAAATGCAAAGATTGTAATAGAAAGAACTAGAAATATTAGAATTCGTATAGTTTCTGCAATTCGATAAACAGCATAACTTTTCATTCTTTCAAATATCTTTCTACTTTCTTCTGTAGCCTTAATAATAACTGAAATACCAGGATCAGTTAAAACTATATCTGCCGCGGATTTTGCTGCATCAGTTGCATTTGAAACTGCAATACCAACATCTGCTTTCTTTAAAGCAGGAGCATCATTTACTCCATCACCAGTCATACCAACAACATGATCTTTTTCTTGTAGGAGTTCTACAATATGATATTTATGTTCGGGATAAACCTCTGCGAATCCATCTGCCTTCTCAACAAGACTTATAGTTTCATTATCATCCTTCTCCATAATTTTTGATGAGACAACTATATTTGTCCCAATTCCTAGATTTTCTCCTATCTGTTTTGCGATTTCAACGTGATCACCAGTTACCATTTTTACTTTTATACCTAATGATTTTGCTGTTTTAATAGTATCCAAAGAATCTTCTCTTGGAGGATCATGAAGCGCTACAATTCCAACATATTCCCATTGATTTTGATTATTAGTTTTCGCTACCGCTAGAGCTCTAAATCCTGAAGATGCGAATTTTTTACCTTGATTATTAACATTTTCTTGAAATTCTTGATTACCTTTTACTAAAGATAAAATTACTTGAATAGCACCCTTAGAAACACGAAATTCAATATCATTTTCATCTTTTATCATTGCTTCTGTTCTTTTAATAACGGGATCAAAAGGTTTAAATGACAATAATTGATAATTTGAATATAAAGAGTGAATTTCTTGCTTTTCTTTTACAATATCGAAAAATGCATCATCAATAGGATCTTTACTTTCTTCTTTTGATGCTAAACTTCCATAAACAATAACATCATTTTCTGAAAATTTCCCATATGGGTTAACATTTGCTATAGAAATTTGATTTTCAGTAAGGGTTCCTGTTTTATCACAACATAGAATATCTATGCTAGCTGCTTCTTCAATAGAAAGTAATCTACTTACAATAGCCTTTTTCTTAGCTAATTGCATAGCTCCTACTGCCATTGAAACCATCATAACAGCTGGTAGTGCCACTGGAATCGCTGCTACTATTAAAACTAAAGCAAATTGAAGAATATAGAAGAAAGCTTCAGCTCTTAGGAATCCCACTAAAAAAATAATAGATACAAGTATTACTGCTAATATTATAAGATAATTACCAATCTTAACAACAGCTGTTTGAAAGTGGCTCTTAGTTTTTGCATCTTCAACTAGTTGTGTTGTTTTTCCAAAAAAAGTATTTAATCCTGTCCCTACAACCACTCCATCCATTTCACCTTGACGAATTATAGCCCCTTCATATGCCATATCTGAGATTTTTTTATCAACAGGTAATGATTCGCCTGTTAGAACAGATTCATCCAACGTGAGATATTCCCCTTCTATCAATTTTATATCTGCAGGAATAATATCTCCTAATCGAATATGTACAACATCTCCAGGTACTAAATTAACTGCTTCTGTTTCTATCCATTTTCCATTTCGAAGAACTTTAGCCCTTAATGCAAGTTTTTCTTTTAATAATTCAATTGCATTATCTGCTTTGTTTTCTTCCCAGAAACGTACAACACTATTGATTAATAGCATTGCAATAATTATTATGAAATCATCCCATTCTTCTATAATTGCAGAAAGTACAGCTGCGATTTCAATCATCCAAGGAATAGGTCCCCAAAAGTTTTTCAAAAATTTTACAATTGGTCGAGCTTTTTTTTCGGGTATCTCATTACGACCATATTTATCTATTCTTTCTTTAATATCAGTTTCATCTAAACCATTTTTCGTTGTTTTAAGTTCTGAATAAACTTCATCTATGCTTAATTCTTTTGCTTTTTCGGTAGTTAAAATACTTTCAGTCATTTTTCACACTATAATTTCTCATAATATTTTTAATAAATTTTTGAAGTAATCTAGTTAATTCAAATCACAATGAGATAAGATCTATTTTAAATCCTACACATAAAAATTATAAATTGAGAGAAGAAATTTGTACTAGCTTAATTAATCATACTTTTCCACAGTGGTTGTTTTAGTAATTTATAAGATTTTAAGGCATATTCCTCCATCATACGATTTGTATTAAAATAGGCTCCTAATCGTATTGCATATTTCATTCTTTCTTGCCAATCGCTTTGATCTTGATAATAAAGTGGAATAATTTCATTTTCTAATTTAATATATAAGTCTTCAGCATCAGATTTATCATTCATTTCTTCTGCTTTTGGATCAGAAGGGTCAGGTCCTATTGCCCATCCTGCCTTTTTATCAGACATATAATAACCTTCTATCCACCACCCATCTAATGTAGAAAAATTAAGTACTCCATTAATAGCAGCTTTCATTCCACTGGTTCCACTTGCTTCTAAATATCTTCTAGGATTATTAAGCCACAAATCTACTCCACTTACTAACAATTTTGCCAAAGAAATTTCATAATTTTCTAAAAATACGAGTCCTATATCGTATGAATTCCATAAAAAATTACTATAATCGTATATCTTTTTAATGAAGGATTTAGATTGTATATCAGCTGGATGTGCTTTCCCAGCAAAAATTAATTGGGCTTTTCCTTTAATAATTTTGGCTAATCTTTCAAGATCAGTAAACATTAATAGCGGACGTTTATATTCAGCTATTCTCCTAGCAAATCCTATCGTTAATAAATTTTTTTCAAATAAGATCCATGAATGAGAATTTTCGTATTCAATAAGACGATGTTTGGCTTTATTATGAGTTCTCCACAGTTCATTTTTATCTAGATTTAAAGCATTATTAAAAAGCTCAAAATTGTGATGCCAATCTCTTGTTAATTCATTATTAAGAAAATCTCTCATGTATGGAGTCAACCAATAACCTAAATGGACACCATTCGTTATTTGGTTTACTTTATAGTTTGGAAACATTCTTTTTGATACTTCTGTATGTTTTTTTGAGACGGCATTAATATAACCACTTGCATTTAAAGCTAGGAGTGTCATATTGAGTGTTTTCTCTCCAGCAAAATCACGAATATTGGTAGGTAAACGATTTCGAAAGACATCATATACTAAATTGTAATCAAATTCCTCTAGTCCCGCTCTTACCGGAGTATGAGTAGTAAAGACACAATGATTTTTTACAGCTTCTAGATTGTTGTATTTTTCTAACAGCTCAAAAATTAAAAAAGCCGCATGCCCTTCGTTAAGATGATATGTTTTTATATTATTGTATCCAAGTTTTTCTAACATTCTATAGCCACAAATACCAAGAATCATCTCTTGAGCTATTCGTTGAAATGGATTTGCGTCATATAACATATGGGTTAAATTTCTTTGCCATTGCTCATTTTGGTCGAGATCAGTATCTAATAATATGACATGTACTTTATGGCCATTTCGACCTATAATTTCGTACTTCCATGCTTCAACTGAAATGGATTTATCTTGTAGCTCAAGAATTACCTGTTGATCTATTCGCTCAAAATCATCACTAAAGTCCCACTCCATTTCTTTTTCGATTTGTTCTCCATTTGGACCTAATTGTTGATAAAAGTAACCAGCATCATATACCAAAGTCACAGCTATCATTGGTATGCCCATATCAGCGGCAGATCGAAGTGCATCTCCAGCTAAAATACCTAACCCTCCAGAATATATTGGTAAACTACTTTCTAAAGCAATTTCCATTGAAAAGTAGGCAATTTCTTGAATTTTTTCTTCTTTTTTCACTTTTCTCGAATATTTCTTTTTTTTTAAAATTATAGAATGTAATATTATTTTTACTATTATAAGAATATCCCCTAAAAATCTTAAGTTAGCAATACTAATTATTGAAAATTTGAAAAATAAAATTAATGATTTAAGATGAAGAAATAGCCAAATAAATTTTCTCTTTAAATTGTAAGTTTTAAGATGTTAGTAGGAAAATGATAGACATATTATATCATGAATTTATAAAATTTTATCCATAGCTTTAAAAAGGCAATTATCTGTCTGACTTCAAATAAATCATAGAATGCGCTAAATTATGGTTGGATATTATGACTTATTATATTGGATCCTTTTTTATTTAGGGATTCTGCTTTCTGTTTTTGGACTGATTTATATTATCTGGATTCTAAAAAAGTTAAAAAGACTTGATAACGGATCTAAAGAAATGGTGAAGATTCACAATTTAATAAAATTAGGTTCTAATACATACTTAAAAAGGCAATTTAAGACAATTAGTATAGTCTTAATAGTTTTGTCTATTATTTTGTTATTTGTTAATGTTCCATTAGCTGTTTCTTTTATAATTGGAGCTGTGACATCTCTCATTGCAAGTTATATTAGTATGATATCATCTACTTTATCCAATGTTAAAGTAACGCAAGCATGTAAAAGTGACTTAAATCGTGCTTTAAAAATAGGATTTAATGCAGGAATGGTTATTGGAGTTTCAGTAATTTCTATTTCTTTATTAGGAATTAGTATATTATATATTTCCTTTAATTTCAACATTCAAAATATTGTTGGATTTGCTTTTGGAGCATCTTTTTCTGCTCTCTTTGCTCAGTTAGGGGGAGGAATATATACCAAAGGGGCTGATATTGGTGCTGATTTAGTGGGGAAATTGGAACATGGATTACCTGAAGATGATATAAGAAATCCCGCAGCTATAGCAGATAATGTTGGGGACAATGTTGGAGATTGCGCAGGGAGAGGAGCAGATCTTTATGAATCTTCTTCTGCAAATAATATTGCGGCTATGATTATAGGAGTTTCATTAAGTGTTGTTACAAACAATCCTTTATTCATTATTTTTTCCTTGATTTCAAGAGCTCTAGGTAACATAGCAGGTATAACAGGAGGTTTTTTTGTAAAAGTTAAAGAAAAAGATAAATCTCCAATCGCAGCATTCGCAAGAAGTCTCAGTGTAACTGCAGTAATTAACATCATATTCTTTTTAATTTTAACATTGATTTGTTTTCAAACTGGTTGGTTTTTCTTGTTTTTATCTTCCCTTTTAGGAATCCTATTAGGATTATCAACTTATTTTATAGTGGATTATTACACATCTTCAAGGTATAGACCTGTAAAAAATGTTATAAAAAGTTCTGAAACTGGAGCAGCAACTAATGTCATAAGTGGTTTTTCTCTTGGCTTAGAATCTCCTACAATTCCAGTAATCTCATTTGTCGTAGGAATCATTATAAGCTTTTTTCTTGGAGAACAGTATGGTATTGCCAATAGTTTCGATCCATATTTAGGAGGAGTTTTTGGGATAACTGTTGCAACAATGGGTCTATTATCAATCACAACAATAATTTTAGCTTTTGATGGTTTTGGACCAGTATCTGATAATGCTGCGGGGATAGCAGAAATGTCGCATCAGGGAGAAGAAGTTCGATATAATTTGGATAAGTTGGATGCTGTTGGGAACACAACAAAAGCTTTAGCAAAGGGTTTTGGTATCACTTGCGCTGCATTATCAGCTATAATATTATTTGAAGCCTATTTAGAAGAAGTTAAGACAATTGATGTTAATATTTATCATCCTGTTGTTTTATGTGCTCTATTAATAGGAGCAGTGATTCCTTTTGTTTTTTCAGCATTTGCAATTAGATCTGCAGGAGTCGCAGCCTATGGGATGATTAAGGAAATTCAAAGGCAATTTAAAGAAGATCCAGGAATTCTTGAAAATAAATCATTACCAGATTATGAAAAATGTATTGATACTGGTACTAAAGTAGCTTTAAAACAAATGATTTTTCCTGCTTTGCTCCCTACTTTGACACCTATTATTCTTGGTTTTCTATTTGGCCCTGTGGCTCTTGCTGCATTTTTGATATCTGGGACTATATCTGGAATAATATTGGGATTTGTTCTAAATACAGGTGGAGGGGCTTTAGACAATACAAAAAAGGCAATTGAAGGAGGACTTTTAGGAGGAAAGGGTTCTGATGCCCACAATGCATCCATCATTGGTGATACATTTGGTGATCCTTTAAAAGATACTGCTGGACCATCTCTCCATATTCTTGTAAAAGTAATAAATACCGTTTCGATAGCCTTTGCCCCTATTTTTCTGACGATGGGGCCATTAATCATTTTATAAAAAAAATTAAGATAAAATTTTAGAAATTATGAATAAAGTAATAAAATTCTCTAATGGTGGTGAAAAAATGACAGATAAAATCAAAAATCAATTAATTGATATACTTATAGAACATTCAAGAGTTATGTACTCTATAATGAGCGATTTGGGTGTTTTTTATGTAACTTGGGCAGAAAATTCAAAAAAAAATAGAAAATTATTAGAAAAGAAAGCAACTAAATTGAAATTTGATATAGAAGATGCTGCATTGATAAAAAATCAAGTAATTAAAGATTATTCAGAATTAATATCATTAGGATCGGGAGATTGGGTCATTTTGATTCAGAAAATGAATAATTTATCAAATAAGGCTTCAAGATTTATTGATTTATTAATATACATTGAACTAAGAAACGTAGATTCTGAAATGAAAAGGATGTATCATAAATCAATCAACAAAATTTTAGAAATGGTAGAATTGCTAAAAGAATCAATAAAATTATTGCGAGAAAATCCTAGAAATGTAATTTTTAATATAAATAAGATTCATGAGCTTGAAAACTTTACAGATACAATATTACATCAATTTCTGAATTATCTTTACAAAAGTAAAGAGTTAGAGATTAGAAATTTATTAATAATTAGAGATAGTGTGGTTACTCTAGAACAATTCGTTGATAAAATTAATCACATAGCAGAGATTATTAGAGTGTTGCATTATGAATGAAGAAACTATTTTTGGAAATTAACTTAAAGAAAAAGTTCGGACTGTTGCCTCAAGTGAATATATTATTATAGAAGAGACAATCCTCTATTCAGCAGTAAAATTGATAGGTGATTGGATTTTAAAACAGATTACAAAGATAAGAGAATATAATGTATAAATCCCTTTAACAATGAGATGATTGATACCAAAAATAACTCCAAAAACACAAAAAGTAGTTTAGAGAATTCATTTGATAAATTTTATAAAAGATTATTAAAGAAAAAGCTGGTACGAATTTGTATTTATATTCAATTTATAATTTTTTATCCTGGATTAATTCTTGCGATAATAATTGCTAATGAGTCTAATCCAAAGGGATACAATTTGATTTATAATTATATAAGTGATCTTGGTTCGGTAAAATTTACCCCCGTACCTTATATCTATAATTCCATAGTTATATTGACAGGTATTATTACAATTCCTATTTTTTTGTATCTTGAAGAATATCTCTGCTCTAAATCAACAAGAATATTAGCAAGGTTAGGAAAAATTGTGTTTTTAATAGGTTCAACTGGATTGTTTAGTGTGGGGATTATTAACGAGGATTTTTTGATACCTGCTTTACATATTTCATTCTCAATAATGGCATTTGCATGTTTTACGATAGGTGGTGTAATTTCCGGATTCCTAATTATTTTACAAAAAACAATATTTCCAAAAATAATTGGATATTATATGACAACCTATTCTCTTGGGCTTATTATATTGAGGATTTTTCATTTCATTCCTATAATAACATTACCACTTATTGAGTGGGCTTGGTTTTTAGGAATATTAATATGGTTAATACCAATAACATTAAACTTATTGAGAGATATATATAAATATGATAAAAATGTCAATGAATAATCGATTTTGATTGACATTTTCTAAATAATGTAAGATGGAATCTATTAAATTATTTTTTATTATTAAAATCTTTGAGGGCTTTATCGAAGAGAGTTTTCTTAACTCTTTTTTTCAATTTTTTAATATCATCGTATTTTAGATCAAGATGATTAATTAAACCTGCTTTTTTAGCTTCTATTTCATAGGTAATAATTATTTCTTCCCCTAATTCATAATCTTTTATAGCTTCATCATAAGCACCAAGCGAATCCATTCCCTTCTCAATTAAATTTTTAACGTACTTCCAAATCTTGTTAACAAGTTTATTTATTGTGGATTTTTCAACGACTTTTTTCTTTAATTCAGAAATTATTATCACCTTATCTCTACAATAAAGATTTTCGTATTTTATATAAAACCTACTTTAATAATTAATAATTTAAATTCAGATATTCTATTTTAAAGCAATTACATATATAGAAAAGTCTCATAAGTATTATTCAATAAAAAAATTCTCCTAAAGAAGTATTTTAAACCTTTTAATCAATATAACTTTCTCAAACTTCAATCATCAATTTAACAAAGCTAATTCTTTTAAAAAATATGTATTTTATCCAAAATCATATTGATGTTACTTTGATAAATTTCATGAAAATCATCGGAGGGGATAATTTGTTTTATTCTTTCTATAAGACTTTGAATCATTTCTCTCTTAAGATCTGGAAATCGCTCAAAAAGATTATTATCATATTTATGAAGAAAAATTGTAAATTCTACTTTAAGATTAAGTCTTTTTAGCTTCATTATAATTGTCTGTAGAAATTTTATAGCTAAATCATAACGGGTAGAATCTTGAACATCAATCACAAAGAAAATCTCTCTTGTATTATTAATATAGCTATTAAAGTTATTTAGAAATTCATTTCGATATACTTCTTCACCTTTAAAATCCCATAAACTAAATTCAATATCACTCTTTTCTAATGTAAATATATTTGGACTTTTAGTATCACCAAGGGAGTTATAGTCAGATAAATTGAATTTACCAATAAAATTAAAGACAATAGATGTTTTACCACTTTTTTCCAATCCTAAGACTATTATTTTTTTCTTTTTTAATGATGTCATAATTACTTTTAAAGTATTGAGATGTTCAATTTCCTTTAATTATTTTAATTTTTCAAGGTTATCTGATTGTATCAAATTTTGATACCTGCTTTTATGTAGTTCGATTACAAATGAATTAATGGCAGAAATTACCCTAAAAATATTCTGATTTTTTATAAAGTAATATTTAAGACTCCCCTTTCGCTTATAAGAGATAATTTTTGCCTTTTGCAATTGATTTAGTTGTTGTGATGAATAAGATTGACTAATGTCTAAAAATTCTTCAATTTCTTTTGAAGTCTTTTGACCATTTTTTAGATACTTTATAATCTTCAATTTAAATGGATCACTCAATAATTTTAAAAAATCTGATGTTTCTTCTGTTATTTCATCCATTCTAATTTACCAAATTTTCATTTTTTCTTTGAATTGTGAGAAATTAAATATTCTAAACCTAAATCAGAGTAGTTACTATATAAATTAGATATTAAAGAAATTTAAATATGATGAAAGAGAGATATCATAATATTATATAATCATAATATTTAAATATCATAATATTACTATTTTTTAATAAATAATCATTAAAAATTTTAACTCTAATCATAAAAAAGGAATTATAGCTGAAAATGATGAATCAAACTCTTATTTTAGATGAAATTGATAAAAAAATTGTTACAATAATTCAGAAAAATCCAACTATCACTCACACAAAATTAGCGAGAAAAGTTAATAGAAGCCAACCAACAATTGGAATGAGAATAAAAAAGCTTGAGGAATCTGGACTCCTAAAATTCCAAGCGGGTCTAAGTGTGAAGAATTTAGATTGTTATTTCGCAAAAGTGAACATTCAAACATCTGATCCTTCAAAACTTAAACAAATAATCATATCCTGCCCTCATATTATCCAGGGTTACAGATTAAGTGGTTCTACGAATTTCGTTATGATTATTGCTTGTTCAGCTCTTAAAGAACTTGATAAAATTGTCAATTATCATTTCAGAAAAAATCCTGAAGTAAAGATTGTCAATACAGAGATTATTTCGGAAATAATTACTGAATTTGTGATTCCTGTTGATTTTCGAACTGAGAGTTGTAATTGCTTAAAAAAATAAATTAAAGTACACAAAAATATTGAAAACTAAGAGGTATTTAAATTGAAAATATTTATCGATTTTGATAAAACAAGGTTAAAACATTATATAAATTATTATTTAGAAGAATTTAAAATTTTAATAAAAGTACCGTTGAAAAAAGATGATGGGAAAGAAGATAGCAGTATTTTAGTCGATAAATTTAATATTTCAAATAGAATTTACATACTTCCAATAAATTGATTCTAAATTATGAATGATTGTGATAACGATGGCATCCTTAAACAGAATAAAATATGATAATATAAATTTGATGAATGAAAAAAAATGCTGTGCCTTTCCAAATGTTATAAGCTCTAATGGGTATTATGTTTGTACCAATTGTGGAACAACCCACTCTAAAGTCATTTCTTATAACCCTAGAAGGCAATTCTTTATAGATGGAGATATGATACAGAGCAATAACGAACCAGTTCGTTCTCCAATTGGACCTCGGACTACTTTTAAAGGCAATCAAGATGGAAAAGGAAAATATTTATCTCCAAAAGCAATAGCATATTTTAAAAGGCTATCTAAGATAAATAGTGGGCTTGTAAATGGATTTGAAAGAAATTTATGGGTAGTAATACCAAAATTAAATCAAATTAAGTCCAATTTAAATCTCCCTAATTTTATTATCGATGATGCTTTTAGGATATATTTATATGCTGCTAAAAAAAAGCTAACACTTGGAAGATCTATTAATGGAATACTTTGTGCCTCGGTTTATTTTGCCCTAAAATTTCATAGCAAACCCATAATCATTAATGAATTACTTTCTACTTTTCAGATTTCTAAGAAAAAATTTGTGTATTGTTATAAAGCAATTATTAATGAAGTCATTCCATCTTTAAATTTGAAAGTTCACAACTTTACACCTCAAGAATATATAAATAAATTTTATGAGGAATTGGAATTATCTGTTAATTGTCGGAACATCGCAATAAAAGTTGTAGAAGAAAGCAAAATGAAAGGATTGAGAACTTCTGGAAAAGACCCTAAAGGAATTGCTGCAGCTTCTTTATATATTTCTTCAAAAAAGAATGATGAATTTCGAACACAAAAACAAATATGTAAAATTGCTAATGTTTCTGAAATAACATTAAGAATGAGATTAAAAGAAATCAGTAATTTAATTTACAATTAAATTTTGATAACTTTAGAAAAACACAATTTAATCTTCAATATTTAAATTAAAAACCTCTTTTAATCAGTTTTTTCTTGAAATTTCTACTTCTTTTCAATTTAGACTGAAATTGTTTTAAATCCACTTTTTTCTTTTAAAAAATCCAATCATGATAATTACAAGTATTATCATAATAAAAATTAGGATGGGATAAGCTAAAGGAAAAGAAAGTTCAGGCATATATTTGAAGTTCATTCCATAGAGACTTACCAAAAAGGATAAAGGTATAAAGATTGTTGAAATTATCGTGAGAATCTTCATAATATCATTCATTTTATTATTTACACTCGATAGATACATATCAAGCATCCCAAAAAGAATATCACGTTGCGTTTCTAGTAAATCACTTATAATGAAAACATGATCATTTACATCTCTTAGATAAATTTCCAAATCATCGCTTAATAAGTCAGATTTATCTCTCTGTAATTTATTAACAAGTTCTCTTGTTGGCCAGATTGAATTGCGGATATCTATCATTATTCTTTTTAATGAATAAATCATTTTCAACGTTTCTGGTGCTGGATTTTGTATTATTTTATCTTCTGTATCTTCAATTAATTCTGTAATTATTTCAAGGATAATAAAATAATTATCGATTACAAAATCAATCATAGAATATAATAGATAATCGGAATCCCTATTTCGAATTATTCCTTTTGAATACTTTATTCTATCTAAGATTGGTTCAAAAATATCACTTTCTTGTTCTTGTACAGATATAACATATTTGAGTCCTAAGATTAAACTAATTTGTTCTGTTTCAAATTTTTTTATTAGTTCGTTATAATGTACACTTTTTAGTACTATAAAAAGATAATTTCCATAATTTTCTAGTTTAGGTCTTTGATTAGGATTGAGTATATCTTCTAAAACTAAATGATGAAGATTAAATTTTTTGCCAATATCCTCAATAATTTCAACACGAGATAATCCAGTGATATTAATCCATCTATTTCTTGATTTATCAAAACTTGATAAATCTTTATTAATTTTTTCTAACTCTAACAGATTATAATCTTCTTTATTGTAATCTATAATTTTAACTTTCGTCTTCAAATTTTTCTTTTTCCCAGTATAAATTAAAGTACCAGGTGGTTCTCCAACATTATGTTTTTCCAATCTTTTAATCCACTCCCTCTATTCTATTTTATATTTCACAAAAAAGTAATGATAAAAGAAATTATGATCAACTATCGAAAAAAAAGTTTTATCATCTTGCAATCAAGACATCTTTAGGTTATCTCTTTTTTGAAATTCAAGAGCTCTTTGGCTCCATTAAACGCATCAGAAGACATATCTATTCCAATTAAAATTTTCTTGTACAATCTCAATTATCACCCATGAAATTCCAATTTTTTAAATTGTAAACTTATAAATAGTATTATAAAGGTTTGGATAACAAATTATTAGTTAATAAAACATATACATTATATGCTTTTTACTTAAAGCTATTGATTGATTTGGATTACCTCTAAATTACTCGTTTGTTTTTAAATCTCCAATATGCTTAAATCTTCCTCCTAATATATTCACCATATCTGATGGAACAACGATCCAAGCACCTCTTTCTTTCATTGATTCGTAAAGAATGTTCATTGCTCTTAAATTCAGTGCTACTTCGTCACTTTCATAAATGTGAGCTGCGTTGATAAACTTATTCGCAATTTGTTCTTCAGAACTAGCGAGTATGACCCTTGCTTGACGTTCTCTCTCAGCCTGTGCTTGTCTACTCATTGCATCTTGTAACGCCGTTGGAATAACAACATCCCTAATTTCTACCGAAATTGATTTGACGCCCCATTCTTCAGTTCGCTCATCAATAATTCTCTCAAGATCATGGGAAATTTCTTCTCTACCTGCTAGCATTTGACTCAATTCTGTCTTTCCAATTATGTCTCGTAATGAAGTTTGAGCAGCCCAAGAAATTGCTGCCTTATAATCTTGAACCCGAATTGAAGCTTTGTAGGAATCTAAAACTTTCCAAAAGAGTACTGCATCTACATTTACAGGTACATTATCTTTTGTTAGAGTTTGTTCAGCAGAAAATGTCGTTGTTATTAATCTTATGTCAAGAGAAAAAGGAATTTGATAAACAAATGGAAAAAGCCATACAACACCAGGCCCTCGCATACTTTTAAACTTTCCTAATAATAACGTAGGCACTTTTATCCATTCAGGGATTATATATAATCCTATAAGAACAAAGCCAATAAAAGTTATACAACCCACTCCTATAATTAATGCTATTATAAAACTGATTTCAATAAAATTCATAGCAATTAAAAGAATTATAAAAGTTATACCTCCAAAAATGAATAAGAAATATCCCAAACCTCGGATTATTCTACCGCCAATTAAATTTGTTGTATTATATGATGACATCTTTATCAAATCTTATGAAAATAATTAAATATAAAATAGCAGGTACTAAAAAATATAAATAAATCTTGGATGCAACTTAAGTTAATAATTCTTAAAGCTTTTTAAGGAAAATAATGAAAACTACAAATTATTAAGATCAAGACTATATTATAATAATCCTAATTCATTTAACCATTAAATTAGAAAGTTTAGATGTTAAGTTTGCTACATCATTTTGAAATAATTTAACTTCATTTTCTTTCTCATTCAATTCTTTCAAAAGATTACCTAATTCTTTCTTTTTTTGTTTAAACTTCTCTTTAGATATCATAGCTTTTTTAGCTGAATTCTTTTCAATAGCATTTATATATTTTAACTGTAGTTTACCTAATTTAATTCGTGTATCAGCAGCATTCATTTTAGAATTTGCTACTTCTATTTTGCTTTTAGCTAGTTTTTCTTCAAGTTCTGCAATCTGTTGGTGATTTTCTGCCAATTCTATTTGATTTTCAGCAGCTTTCTCATGATAATTTATGAAAGTTTTTTCATTTTCTATATTATCATCTGGAAATTTTAATAATTCCTTGGACTTAATCTTATTTTCTAATACCATTTTGTTGTTTTTAACGAGATTTTTTCTTACCTGTGCTAATTTTATTTCTTTTTTTACAAACGATTTTCTCGTTTTTGCTTTTTTTAAGAGGTTTTTCGCTAACTTCTTTAATTCTAACGCAACCAACTTTTCTTTTTTAGCAATAATTATATTTTCATTTGCTTTTAAATTAACATTAAAAATTTTTTCCATTTTGAGTCCTACTTGAAAATAAATATTCTATATGTTGGATATATACATTGAAATTAATCAAATTGTATAAAGACATTATAATACCAAATATAAAATCATATTTTTTAAAATTTAAAACTAATATTTTAATCAGAGAATTATCTTTTTAAAACCATTTATTAAATTTTATAAGAACTCAAATTATGAACTTTTTTAATAAATTATTATTTTCAAAACATTCTACTTAGCAAATTAAAAAATCTGTTAAATATTAATTTTGAATTTTAAAATTATCTACATTTTATGTGTATTCTACAAAACATTATGATTTTTATTCTTGTAAGAACACATCCAAATAAAATTTTCAATAATATTTTCTCCTAAAATCCTAGTCTTTTCCGCAATCTTTTCATTAAATAAATATGGGTGAAAATAATAAGGATTGTGTGTCTCTGGATGAAATTGAAGTGCGAAAATTGGTTTACTTTTATGTTTCATATACTGTATCATTCTGTAACCCATAGTTCTTGAAGTACTTACAATTTCAAAATTTTTTTGAATCATACAATCATTTGGAGATACAAAATCAAGATGATGAATATTAACTGGAATATTTTTTTGAGTGATTATTTCATCTGTTTCTTTTAGTAAAATAAAAATTATGCGTCCTCCTAATCCATAGAGTCTCATTCTACATATTTGGGCACCAAAAGCATAAGATGTTAAATGAAACCCGAAACAAAGAGCTAAAAGTGGTTTTTGGTCTGTTTCTTGAATTAATTCCAATTGAGGACTAAATTTTCTTTTAAGTCTCTCATTATAGTAAAAATTAGAGACATCTAACTCAGATCCAGAGAGTATAATTCCTATATATTCCTCTGACATTTCTTTTTTAAACTGTGAAAAGTGGATTGTCTCCAACTTTACATTAGCAAGGCAGTTGTCTATAATACTTTCTATCCTTGTAATTCTATCTGTTGGAAGACCTCGAGAATAATTGTCAATTAGAAGTATTTTGTCTTTTTGATCAATATTTTGAGAATTTTCTTGCGTCATTAACATCCATTTATTTGTTATATATAATTATTAATTAAGACTTTTGAAGGATAATAAGTACAAGCTTCTTTTTCACTTCCATCCTCTAATTTAACTTTTACTAATATTCTATGGTATAATTTTCCTTCTCCTTCAATCATATCAAGTTGATCAATTAAATCCTTACCAACACTATAATAGATCTCTCCTTTAACTTTTGAATTATTCTTAGAAATTATAAATGGAAATCCTAAACTTGGAGGTTCTACTTTCTTGTAATTAAATAAGATTGCATTTTCATATTTTAATCCTCTAAGGATATAATTACGGCTTTGACCATGCTGTAAAGTGCCATAGACGAAAATTTTATCGCATTTTATATCTCTTTTTTTAGTATTATGCATTTTTCTATCATTTCTTTAATTTATTTAGAAGAAGAAATCTCCAAATAACCTATCAAGTAGAGATTCTGATTCAGATTGTCCTCTTAAAACGCGATCATTTTCTTTTAATGGTATTTTGAGATTCTGTACAACAAGACTGTTAATAACTCTTATTCCATTGAAATTAGTTACCATTCCATCAACATCATCATAAGAAAAATTATACTTTGCTTCTAAAGTTCCTTGAACTTGAGTACCTGCTTTAATTTTATAACGATTCCCTCTATTATCTGATACAATTCTGGGATCAACTAATTCTATAACTACATATTTTTTACCTTGTTGTCTTATTTTTTCAATCTTTCTTGTATGATATTCAATATTAAGCTCTTTTTGAGTTCTTTCAGCTTCAATCTTTTTATCTGGTAAATTTTTAATTTTAATATCTAAGTAATTTTGATAAACAGTAGTTTCGTCGATCCATCTTGATACACTAGAATGTAATGATTCATTTTCTCCGTTTGGTCTTCTGAAAACTGCATTTGTTCCCTTCGCAATTGCATTTTCTATATTCTCATTATGATATGGATCTTCTCTAATTTCCCCCATTGATTGAAGATGTATTGCATGAAGTGCTGAAATACAACCCAGATATGCAATATCGAGTAAATCTTCAGTATTATACTGTACGTCGATTACTCGCACCTCTATTCGGTTTCTGGATGGTAACTCATCATTATCATCACTAATATTAGTAAATGGACCTCTTGGAGTAATATCTACTAAACGATCTCCTCTATTATTCGTAATAACCTTCTTAGAAAACTCATCTTCTTCAAAGCCTATTTTAAGCTTATATCTCATTCGACCATAATATCGCATTGGAACTAATGCAGGACGATTCTCAGGAACATGAATAGATGCAAAACCATTTGATTTAAGGACAGAACTATTAGCATTACGATTACTGGCAATGTTATTCCAATTTCCTCTGTAAACATATGAATTTGCTGTTATTCCAATTATTTCTGGAAGATAATCCCATAAATAATTATATACTATTCTCATTTCTTCTGGAGTCATTAAATTTCCTTTCTTTTGAACAGAAACATTAATATGGGTTCCACAAATCGGATTTGGATCACTTTGTACAGGGTGAAGACTCTGGGCGAGTATTTTTACACCAATTTGCTTTGCAGCCTCAGTTAATAATTTCCTCCCTTCTCTTACAGCTTGTTCCAACAATTTAGGTGGTAGTGGTAAAGTAACATATTCAATTTGTGAAGGTGAAGGTTCTGCGTCTAACCCACGAATTTTTACTTGAAGTGAATTCAAGAAATTTTGATCTTTTTCAAGAATCTCTGCTGATTTTACCATTATATCATCAGCAACTTTCGTTAACCTTCCACTTTTACTAATAATTAGAAATTCTTCTTCAATTCCACAAAGTACTTGATAATCTTTATAAAATTTAGGGTCAAGATCTCCTTTCTTATCATGAAATAACATGATATTTAACCTCCAAATATTAAATTGTCAAATTATAATTAAAACATTTCCATGAATGCACCAAGTCTTGTGCGAACCTGCTCTACATTCTCACCAATCTTATTGAAATTGAGAGCGATAGTTGGAATTTCTAACTCTCGACGAACTTTTTCCTTTAACATCGTGAAACAATTGGATATAGAATGACAACCAAAAAGTTGAATAAATACAAGACCATCTGCTTTTATCTTCTTTGCTAGTCTCATATATGAATCTGAAAGAGCATCATTATCGCATCCTATTCCCTCAACTGTGGCATTCATTAAAAACTGAGCATATGCTTCAACAGGATCAGATATTTTATTAATTGGAATATCTTCTAAAAGTAATAGCATGTCCCAATCAGCATATAATGCCCGTCCACCTAGTTCATATATAATTTCATGGCTTTTTGGTTCCCAGCCACCGAACATAGGAGTGATTAATATCCGTGGCATATTACTTACATCCATCCCGATTTTATTATTAATTCTGTCTTTCATTTCCTTTAATAAAGCTGCCATATTGTCTCTATATCGAACAGCATTAGAATTATAATCTTGAAAACTATTGTTCAATATTACTAAAATTTCACTAAATGTAGCGGGATTGCAGGGATAAAAGTCAGATAAGCTTATTTCGTAAAGAATTGATCTATAATATTTTCTGATATCGTTTGCAACTAAGAAGTGGTTTCTTAAAGCATCTCTATCATAATTATTTCCGCTTATTTTTTCTAATTCTCTAATGGCATCATATAAATTTTCTGTTAACAATTCTGAAGCATTCCCTATATTTCTAGGGGGGATATCTACCCAAATTTGTCTAGCGGGATTTGCAACGGTTTTCAATGATTCCAAATACTTGTTCCAAGCACTACATCGAATAGTATAATTCAATGTTGCTTCTATATTTTTCCCTTTACTTACATGCATTCCATAAAGAGATTTGATACCATAACAAAAATCAGTTGGTACACCACTTTCGATTCCAAGTTCATACATCTCATTATATTTTTTATTTACAGTATCAATTACATTTTCGATTATTTCATCGATTATTTTGTTGATATCTCCAATACCCAGATTTTTTAAAAATCCTAAAAAATTTGATACGTTTTTCCAACCAAAAATTCCAGATGCACTTCCTAAATAACTTAGATATTGATGCATCTCAAATTCATGCATTCTTATTGGAAACACAGGAACTAATTCTGGAAATCCATAAACTAAATCAGAAAAAGGTAATGCCACTGATATTAGTTTCTTTTTTTCACGAAATTTCTTTCTTTTTAAATAATCCCTACCTGTTAAGAGATTATAAGCAATCCTTAAAACCGAACTAAAACGGACAATATCATCTGCAATAAGACTCACTTTTAAATCATCTCCAAGAAGGCTTCTATCCTTGTACTAAGTTGACCTCTAATTGCTCTTGAATAATCTCTCTCCAAATTTAAAACCTGAATACCTTTTTCTTGTAAATTATTTTTCAAATGAGCAGACATAAGGGAAATGTGATCACAGAACTTTATAATATGATTTATAATTCCTAATTTTCTTCCAGTTCTTTTAAAATGCTTTTGATAAATATTTTCTATTTGTTTTATCTTATTTTCTAAAAAATTAGGAACAGAATGATCTCCATAAATATTTTTCTTAAACCGCTGAACTAATAAATCATAAGGATCCTGGATTGATTCTAATTCATTGTCCTCAAAGATTTGGTAATAATAATTGTTTCCAATCCAAGTATCAAAATAAATAATATTTCCCCCACCTTCTTCAATTAGATCGATTAAATAATCATTTATAAACAAAGAACCTCCTGTTATTAAAATATCTTTAGAATTTGGAGAATTTAGATAACCTTCTTGTTTAAATTTTTGAAGGTGAGATTCTAATTGAGAAAGGAATGAAGGTCCATATAACATAGCCTGTTGAATTATGCTTAATTTTTCAGATCCACTAATTTCTAGCAAACTAAAATCTAGAATTTTTTTTTTAAATACATTATAGTTCTCGATGCTTTTCTTTAAATTTGCATCTACAATCTTAGTTCCAGTGATTTCTTCTAATTGATTTTTAAAATCAATTAATTCCAATTTAAAATATTCCAAACTTTTTTTTTTCATAGTATAGGGAATATAGAAATTCAAACGTTCTATTTTAAAGTATTTGGAAATTATCTCAGAAGCACAAATATCACTTACACAATGATTTGATACAATGAAGTAATCTATGAGATCAATAAATTCGAATTCATTAGGCTTCAATGAAAATAATCCAATACATGATTGAGCAAATGCACAGGTAGATGGAGGTAAATAATCATGACTAGCATCCATTAATTCATCATTACCAGAAAAAATCATTCTTAATGGGATAAAACCAGCAGCATCTAATAACTCCTCTGGTATATTATCATGAGAAATGAATGCAACAATTTTCTTACCTTCTCCTTTTTTATCTTTTAAGAATTGAGTGTAATTGGAAAGAAGCTCTAAATTTTTCATTTTATATTTTTATCTCAATGAATTATTAATCAAAAAAGAGTTAATTATTCAAAAAATTTATTATAATAGTTAAAAACCTTATTTTTCAAAAAAAAAGATGATTTTACTCAACCATGTTTTTGGTCTTGAGCTATTAATGCGGCTCCTAATGCACCTGTAAGTTGAGCACTGCTATTTCCGTTAAATACAGGTATAACTATTTCAAATCCCAATTCTTGCTCCAAAAACTTTTTAACAGCAACATTTTTAGCAACACCACCACAAAATACTAAAAGTGGAGCAACACCTATTCTCTTAGCCATTCCTGCAACTCTTTTTGCTATAGATTTATGGATTCCTGCTGCAATATCTTCCTTTTTTGTTCCTTTTGCAAAAAGAGAAATGACTTCTGATTCAGCAAAGACAGTACAAGTTGAACTAATTGAAGCAGGATTTTTTGCTTTAAGCGCTAACTCTCCAATTTCTTGAATGGGGACTTCGAGAGCTCCTGCCATAACTTCGATGAATCGCCCTGTTCCTGCTGCACATTTATCATTCATATTAAAATCAATAACACTTCCAGTTTTTTTTGATATAACAATAGCTTTAGAATCCTGACCACCAATATCTATAACAGAATTAGCTTCTGGATAGAAATATTGAACTCCGCGAGCGTGTGCCGTGATCTCTGTTATCCTATCATCAGCAAATGATACTGTATTTCTTCCATATCCCGTACTCATAACATAAACATCACTTTTCTTTAAATTGTGTTTTTCTAATAATTCATTAAACAAATTATTCCCCACACGTTTAAAATCAAAAGTAGAACGGCTTACACGATAGTCCAATATTTTTTTATCATCAAGTAATACTACTTTTGTTTCTAATGAACCAATATCTACTCCACATGTCTTCATTTTTCTAATCCTATTATGTTTATTATCTAACTGAGTTGTAAAATGAAAGTCAAAAATTAAAATTTATGATAGAGTTCTATCTCAGTAAGAAAACTGAGATAAAAAGGGTAAAGAAAAAAGCTATAGACATCTGAAAAACATTCTTAATAATCGATTCTTTTGAGACGATTCCCAAGAAAACACCCAATAAAGTTATACATATTAAAATAATCAAAAATGAAATAATGAAAGTAAAAATAGTAGCAGATGGTACAAACAAAAAAGGAATTAATGGTATTAGACCTCCTAAAAAAGGAGAACCCCCATTTATAAAAGATACAATAATACTTGCATATCTCTCAGCATGTTCTTGAAGTGTCTTTATTTTTTTTCTTCGCTTTTTCAAGGATAATTTTGGTTTAGAATTTGATTTATGATTTATTTCAATAAACATTGCTTTTTCAATCTCTTCTATCTCTGAATCGCTTTGTTCATAAATTTCATCAATTTGATTTATCCCCATCGCTATTCTTAACTCCTGTTTTATTTTTTTTTGTTCTGCTCTCTCTGAGAGATATGACCCTGTTAAACCAGAGATAAACATTGAGATGGAGCTTCCTATCCCTGTTAAAAGTACAAAATGACTATCAACTGTTGGTTGACTTCCTTTAAAAACAAGTACAAAAAAACCCAGAAGTACCCCCAAAACAGTTAACATCCCATCGTAAAAGTTATTTACAAAATATCGTCTAGCAATTGCCCACAAATTTGTTATTTTTGCGTATATCCTAATTTTTTCAAACATTTTTTTATTGATTTTATACCCTTATTTAAAAAAGTAAAATAGTTTACTTCTTTATATTTTGTTTTATATAATTACACCCCAACATCTAAATGCCTAGTATTATGGAGACAATTAGTGTAACAATCCCTGCAGTGATTAAATGTAAAGCATATCTTAATCGACCACCACCAGAAATTTGTCCAAGAAAAATTCCTAAATAAACTAGTAAACCTGCCAATATAATATATGAAAAAATAAAGTGCATAAAACTCAATGAAACTCCAAAGAAGAAGGGTATAAGAGGAAGAGAACTTCCTAGAACTGGAGCTCCTCCATCTACTAAAGAAGCAACAATTGTAGCAAATTTTTCAGCATTTTCTAATAAGGTTCTTGGTTTCTTTCCTTTACGGTATTTATTTTTAATATATTTTAATTCCACATTAGGTTCTTCCTCATCAACTTCTGCCATTTCTTTCTTCATATCTGCCACTTTTTTCTTTCTTTCTGCTTCTTCTGAAAGAAATGCACCCCATAATCCACTTATACCTATAGCGAGAGCTGTAGCAAATCCGGTTATAAGAACATCTTGGGCTTCAAAAGTTGATGGTTCACTTAGAAAAATCATAAAAATCCCACTTACGATTCCCGCACATGTTAAAGCCCCGTCAAAAGCATTATTGAAGAACTTTCTTCTACTAATAATTCCTAAATCAGACATTTTTGAATAGCTTTTCCACTTACGAATAGTTTCTTTAACATTCATCTGATTTTATTCTTCACCAATTAATAAATTAGAAATTTTTGTTTAATAAACTTTTAATTTAATCATAAAAAATTAATCTTTTTTATTTAAAATATTTCGATATTTCTTTAAATATTATATTTTTATTGGTTTAATCATTTATTATTATTAGATTTTTTTAAATGTTTGAAGTGCATTCTTGTGAATAAATTAAAAGAAGAAATCATCTCAATGTTGATAGAACATTCTAGGATTATTTATACAGTCCTAAGTGATATGGCTGTTTTTTATAATAGATGGGCGGAAGATTATGAAAAAAATAGAACCTCTCTAGAAAAGAAAAAGAGTAAGATGCAATTAAGAGAAGAAGATGCAGATGCCATTAAAATTCAATTAATTCAAAATTTTTCAGAATCAGGCGCGGGATGGGGTAAATTTATTTCATTAATATTAAAGATGGATAATGTAATTAACTATCCTTTAGAATTTGTCGATATGTTAACAAAAATTAAATTAGACACTAGATTTAAAGATGAGATTAGCAAACGCTATGATAAATTGATGAATAAAACCATTGAAATGGCTAATGTATTAAAATCAGCTATAAAAAGCTTAAGAGATAAACCTGATGTTGTCTTTAAGAATACCACTACAATTCATGAGTATGAAAACGAAGTCGATACAATTTATAGGCAATTTCTTGACTATTTATATTCTAATTCTGAATTAGATATTAGAGTTCTCCTAAGATTAAGAGATAGTATTGTACTGCTTGAACAACTAGCTGACCGTATTCATGATATTGCTGATGAAATCAGAGTATTATTATATCAATAGGTATTATATTTGAAATTTATGCTAATTTTTTTATACTTTTAACCTATTATAAGAAAATTTATACGCTTAATTTTATTCTTCTCATATAATTAATATTTTTTTACAGAAAAAATAGAAGTAATTAATATGAATGGTAAACAAAAATTTTATTTCTACCTTGCTATAGCTCAAGTTATTTTAGTTTTAGTTTTTCTTTTAACTATGAATGGCCTTGTAGGATTTGTTAAAGCTCAAACAGAAACTTCATTTGACTATTATAATTCTCCAACAACACCGATCTTAGCAATTTCTGCAGCAATAGCTATCTCAATTTCAGGATTAGCAGCTGCTCATGTTATAAAGACTGTTGGTACTGCAGCAATCTCGGCTATTTCGGAAAGAGAAGGTGCTTTTGGGAAAGTAGTAGTTATTGTAGCATTGGGCGAAGCAATTGCGATTTATGGATTGATTATAGCAATATTATTAGTCTTTAATATCCCTGCTCCTCCATAAGAAATAATAATTTATAATCATTTATTTTTGGTGAATTCTACGAGTGTTATTGTTCCATCTTATGCTTATACTCTTATCAAGATAAGTTTCTTAAAACAATTGATAATGGAGGACAATACTCTTCTTAAGTTACAGGAAATTACAGAGATAAAACAATTTATAGAATTTATTAATATCTTTTATCCTGGTTTTACAGTTGAATCTCCTACGTTTGAAAATATAGAAAAAGCACTATTTCATACCTATATAAAATTAATTGGGAAAGTTATTTATATCTCTCCGGAAACAATGAGACTGTTCTTAAGAAGTTATTTAATGAAATATGAAATTATGAATATTAAACGTATAATACTTGGAACAATTCTAGGTATGAGTGTTGATGAGAAGTCAGCTATGGTAAATATGATGGTGGAAGAATATTTAGATAATGCAGAATTCATAAAAGAACTCATTGAAATTCCATCTTTAGAAGGAATACGAATTTATATGAGACCAACAATATATAACAAAGTTATAAGAGAAGGTATTCTCTACTTTAAAAAAACAAATGAAATATTTGTGCTAGAATCTTTCTTAGATCAACTCTATTATAACAATTTAAAAAATGAGATAACATTTCTCACTCAAAAAGAAAATGTAATGATTACACCATATATAAAATATATTTCAGAGATTTATAATTTGAGACTTATATATAGAGGAATTAAAAATAAGATTGAAAAAAATCTTTTATTGCAATTACTAGTAGACAATTATTTGTTTATGAATGAAAAGATATTAAGCGAATTAATCAATTTAAATACTAAAGAAGAATATGAAGATATCCTAACAAATTATTTTAGTAATATTAAAGAATTAAAATCACACTTGATCAATCTTGACAAAGAACATTTTATCTGGTCAATAGAAAAATTCTATCTAGATTATTACTTCAAATTGTTAGAAATTAAGAATGATGATATAGACTTTCAAGCTATATATAAAATTTTAGAAGTTTTAATAAAAAAAGACAAAGAAATTCGCTTATATCTTCTACCAAAGTTAACTAATATTATATATAAGAGATACAACCTATTAAAATGATTTAATAATATCAAGATTAAAGAAGTCAATTAAAGTTGAAAAAACATGAATATTTTTGAATGGATAAAGGATATCGAAAAGACATATGATGATTTAATCGATAATGCAAAAGAGGTAAATTTGAATGATATTGAAAAATTTAGGGAAGAACAAATAAAAGAATTTGATAAATTTCTTAATAAAAAGAATGAATTAGTAGATAATGCTTTAATAAATCTCTCTAAAGATGTAGATTCTCAAATTAAAGTATTCAGAGAAAAGATGGATAAGGCAATTAATAAAATTGAAAAAGTATTTCAAAAAAATATTCAAAAAATACAAAATTTAATTATAACTGAAACAGGGTTGGATTTTTAATGTTAGATCAAAAAATTCACATTTTAGGACAAGAAGATTTAGTAGTTTTACTTGGACTTTTAGGTTTAGAAGGCACAATCATCAACTCTGAAGAACAATTCTCAAAAGAATTTAACAAATTAATAGATGATCCTTCTATTGGCATGATTGTAATCGCGATGGCTTTAAGTGAAGATTTAATAAATAATTTAATAAATTTTAAACTCAACAACAAACAGCCCTTCATATTTATTCTACCAGATATTTTCCAGCCTCGGATTGATGAGGAAGGAAAAATTTTAAACAAAATATTAGATGCAATAAGAGAAATTATATTATCTTAAGAGGTGATTAAAAATTTCGGAAGAAAGAGAATTTAGAGAAAGAATTGGAAATTTGGGAATTTATTTAATTGAGAAAGCTCAAAAGGAAATTGAAGAATTTAATAAACAAACTCTTTTTCAAAAGGCAGAAATTAAGAAAAGGAATTTAGAAAGAAGTCAAGAAAGAGCACAAAAATTAAAAGAACAATTCATTGAAAATTATAATCAGTTCCTTAATCAATCATTATCTACAACATTACTAGAAGGAAAAGAGAAATTTTTGAATTTAAAAAATTCCCTAATTAAGACTCTTAAAAATAATCTATTAAATCACCTTAAAAATAGAATTAACGATAATTATATGAATTATTTAGATTTTTTATTTAATAACATAAACAGCATTAAAAACAATATTGATAAACCCCAAGCAATCGAAATTATTTTTAATTCAAAAGAATATAATTACTTTATCAAGAACCCTGAAAAACTTCAAGGTCAATTCAAAAATCCTGTAGAAATTAATAAGGATAATATTGATTTTATTGGAGGGTTTAAAGTTTCATTAGGTACTGGGGTGATTTCTTATGATTACACAATAGATAATTTAATCGATAAGAAATCTTCATTCATTCAAAAGGAGATTTCTCAAATTATTGATGATTCAGAAATAAAAGAAATAGAAAATAAGTTTAATATTTTTATTCAAAATCAAAAATCAAAAATCGACGAATATATTAAGCAATATGATCAAATCCAAATATAAAAATAATCCAGAACATGGATATATTTCTGCTATAATGGGTTCATTAATCAAGGTTAAAGGATTAGAACGCAAAATCAAACTACATGAATTAATTAAAGTAATTAATTATAATCTTTTAGGGGAGGTTATTCAGATTTATGCTGATCATATTGTAGCCCAGTGCTTTGAAGATACATCAAACTTAAAGATAAATGATGAAGTTATTTCTTTAAACGAACCACTTTCTATGGAATTAGCACCAGGATTACTAGGGAGAATTTTTGATGGAATTCAAAGACCGTTACAAAACGCATTCGCAAAATATGAAGATGGTGGCCTTCAGCGAGGTTTAGAGATAGAAGCATTATCAAGAGAAAAAAAATGGCATTTTAAACCGACAATTAAAAAAAATCAAATAGTTTCTAGTGGTGATGTAATAGGAATAGTACAAGAGACACCTTTAATTGAACATAAGATAATAGTTCCACCATCAGTTACCGGAAATTTAACTTATGTTTCAAAAGAAGGAGATTATACTATAATTGATGAGATTTATAGAGTAAAAAAAGAAAGTGAAGAAAAAACTTTTCCAATGCTACAAAAATGGCCTGTGACTAAAGCAAGACCGTTTAAAGAAAGAAAAATTCCGAATGAACCTTTAATCACAGGAATTCGAGTTATAGATTTATTATTTCCTATAACAAAAGGAGGAACTATTGGGGTTCCAGGAGGATTTGGGACAGGCAAGACTGTTATTCAACACTCTTTAGCCAAATGGTGTAATGCAGATATAATTATCTTTGTTGGTTGTGGGGAGCGAGGGAATGAGATAGCTGATGTACTTAACCAATTTTCTGAATTGATTGATCCACAAACCAAACGTCCTTTATTAGAACGAATTGTTCTCATCGCTAACACTTCAAATATGCCTGTATCAGCACGTGAAGCTAGTATTTTTTCAGGAGTAACTATAGGTGAGTATTATCGTGATATGGGGTATGATGTTGCAGTTCTAGCAGATAGTACATCAAGATGGGCGGAATCTCTGAGAGAAATTTCCGGATTATTAGAAGAAATGCCTGCAGAAGAAGGTTATCCCGCATATTTACCTTCTAAACTTTCTAGTTTCTATGAAAGAGCTGGAGTCGTTGAATTGCATGGAAATGGTGTTAGTGGGGAAGAAAGAATTGGATCTTTGACTATTATTGGTTCTGTTTCCCCTCCTGCTGGAGATTTTAGTGAACCTGTTACTGCCACTACTAAAAATTTTGTACAAGGTATCTGGGCTTTAGACGCAGCACTTGCTTATTCAAAGCATTATCCTGCAATTAATTGGTTGAATTCATATTCAAATTATCCAGATTATATTTCTGAATGGTGGTTTGACAGAGATTTCGATTGGGTAGAAATAGATGCTGATTGGTTGAATTGTCGTGAACAAGTAAATAAAATTTTATCTAAAGATAATGAATTGAAATATATTACTCAATTAATAGGAGAAGAAAATTTGCCAGAAGATCAGCAACTAATAATTTTCATTGCTAAATTAATTAAAAATGGGTTCTTAATTCAAAATGCCTTCGACGATATAGATAGTTATACAAGTATTAAGAAATTATTAGGTTCAATAAAATTAATTCTTTTGTTATATAAAGAAAGTAAAGAGCTTCTAAAGGAGGGTTTTTACACTGAAGAAATTAAAGATCTAAGGGTAATTGATGATATTTTAAGATTAAATCGTACTATCCCTAATAATGATTTTGATAAAATAGAGAAAGTAAAAAAAAAATTATTAAATCAAATAGAGGAACTTAAATTAACTCGCAAGGTATATGGTAAAAAATGAGTATAATATATAAAAAAATACAACAGATAATTGGACCACTTCTATTCTTAAGAAATGAGCATAGTGCTCAATATGGTGAGATTGTAAAGATAAGAGCAGGAAATAATATCAGGACAGGACAAATAGTTAAAATGAGTGAAGATATAATAGTTGTTGAAGTTTTCGAGGATACTTCAGGATTATCATCAGAGAATGCAGAGATTATCTTTACAGGCGATACTTTTAAAGTTAATATTTCAAAAGACATGTTTGGACAAACATTTAATTCTTTGGGAAGTCCGATTGATATTAGGTCAAAAAACATCGTAGATTCTGATATCTTGGCAGATGTTCGAAGGGATATTAATGGAACCCCGATAAACCCGTTTGCTAGAGAATATCCTGTCGATATCATCCAAACAGGTATCTCCGTGATCGATGGATTATTTACTCTTATAAGAGGACAAAAGCTTCCCATTTTTAGTGGACAAGGATTACCACATAATAAATTAGCTGCTCAGATTGCGACTCAATCAAAAGTTACAACAGAAGAACCTTTTGTTATCATATTTTGTGGAATTGGCATTATTCAAGATGAAGCAATATATTTCCTAAAACAATTTCAAGAGAGTGGTACTCTTCAAAATATTATTTCTTTTATAAATTTCGCTGATGATCCTATTATTGAAAGATTAATTATCCCTCGAGTTGCATTAACTACTGCTGAATATTATGCATTTGAAAAAGATATGCATGTACTAGTAATTTTGATTGATATGACTAATTATGCAGAAGCTCTTAGAGAATTAAGTTCCGCTAAAGAAGAAATTCCCAGTAGGAAAGGATATCCTGGCTATATTTACTCAGATTTTGCTTCAATTTATGAACGTACAGGAAAAATTAAAGGAAAAAAGGGATCAATTACACAAATACCAATCTTGACAATGCCAAACGATGATATATCTCATCCCATTCCTGATACTACTGGCTATATTACCGAGGGACAATTAGTTCTCAGTCGTAACTTACACAAGAAAGGTATCTATCCTCCTTTTGAGGTATTAGCATCAATATCAAGATTGATGAAAGATGCTATTGGTGATGAAAAAACAAGAGAAGACCATGCTGATGTAAGTTCTCAATTATTAGCAGCATATTCCAATTATCTTGAAGTAAGAGATTTAATTTCAATTGTAGGAGAAGATGGTTTGAATATTGATCAAAGGAATTTACTCCAGTTTGGAGTTGATTTTGAACAGAAATTTATTAATCAAAAAGTAAATGAATCACGCGATTTCAATCAAACCTTAAATATTTCTTGGCAAACTCTTTCCCATCTAAATAAAAATCAACTGATTAGAATCCATCCAAATTTTATAAATAAGTATTATAACCCTCAGGTGTAAATTATAAGTTTTAGAGAGATCAAGCCAACAAAAACAAATCTATTAAATCTAAAAAGAAGATTAGATTTTGCTGTCAAAGGTCAAAACTTTTTGGAATTTAGACGAGAGCAACTAATCCTTCAAATAAAAAAATTATGGAAGGAGTATAAAATACAAAGAAGAGAACTAATTATGTTATATAAAGAAACATTAGGTTCTCTAATTCAAACATATGAAGAAATGGGAAAAAATGAAGTTAATTTAATTAGTAAATTTAGCAAAATTCAGTATAAACCAAGAGTTAACATCCAAACAAAAAAGAAAATGGGAATTGTAATTACACAAGTAGATTATCAATTATTCCAAGAAAAGAAACTTCCTGCTTATACTTTTGAAAATACAAGCCATTATCTTGATGATCTGCTTTTAAACTTAAAAAATTTCTTCAAAAATTTTATAGAATTTTCTGAATTTGAAGATTTACTACTCAAAGTAGCATCCGCCTTTAAAAAAATAAACAGAAGGATAAATGGTTTGAAAAATGTTATAACACCAAGACTAGAAACACAGATTAAACAGATTAAAGATATTTTAGAAGAAATTGAAAGAGAGAATTATGTAAGATTGAAAAAGACTAAAGATTTAATTATTAAACAAGAATAACGTAAGTGAGAATATTATGGGTAAAAAAGATGAATTTTGTTTAATGAAAGTAGATATTAATCAGAATTATAAAGATCAACTTTTAATTGAACTCTCTAACCTAAATATTGTTCATATTAAGCCTAAAGAAAAATCTAAAGAGAAAGTAGAGACTGAAGAAAAAAGACCTATTATTGAGAAGATTAATCTTTTAAGAAAAAACTTAAACATCTTATTTAAAAGATTGAATATTAGTGAAACTGATATTAAAAGCCTAAGAATTAAAAAGTCAGAAAGAATCGAATTTACTGCTAATGATTTAGATGATTTAATTAATCATATCCTTGAAGAAATTGAATTTTTTACAAATCGAGTCACAGAATTAAATAGTTATGTGACTAAAGCCAATATCGAATTGGAAAATATTCAAATTGCTAAAAAATCTTATAAAGCTCTCGAAAAAATCAATATTACGAAAAATTATTCCCAAAATTTAAATCATTTCAAATTTCGTCTTTTTACTACTTTTTCAAAAAATTTAGATAATTTAATTAACCTTTTTGCCTTTACTGAATTCCCAAATTTTTATAATACGTTCCAAATCTCAGATGATAGAATTGGCTTTTATATAATTTATCCAAAAGATAATGAACAGGAATTTAACGGGAGAATAAAATTAATTCATTCTGAAGAAGTCCCGATTTTAAAGAAATATCTTACAGAAACTGGAATTAATTATGATCGAATTGAAATAGAAATTAATTTCATTAAGGATTTGTTATCTCGATATAATAAAGAAAAGGAGAGAATTGCTAATGATAATTTATTAAAATTTGCAGGAATTAATGAAATTGTTCAAAATATTGAAGAATATAATTGGGCCGCCCAACAATTCGAAACCACATCAACAAATAGAGTAATTTTAAAGTTTTTTGTTCCTTTATCAAAAAAGAAGACAACCCAAAGCGATTTATTTGAGAAGTTTAAAGATAATATCATGGTCGAGTCAGTTGATATCTCAAAAAAACGCCCTATTTATGAATCTTATTCCAAAGACCTAATTAAGAAAAAGAAAGAAAAATTTAAAGAAAAGAGTGAAGATCTAAAGAAAAAGAATGAAAAAGACGAAAAACTAGAAGATTTAAGGGATGTAACTCCAAGGATTATGAAAAACTTTTTTCTAATAAGACCCTTTGAAACAATAACTAAAATGTATGGTACACCAGCTTATGCTGAAATAGATCCTACTCCAATAATTGCATTTACATTTCCGATATTATTTGGTATAATGTTCGGAGATATAGGACATGGTTTAAGTCTAATAATTGCAGGTCTAATGGGTGCATTAGTATTTAGGAAACGAAAAAAGTCAATTTCTAGCTTCTCATGGATTATTTTTTTCTGTGGATGGGCGTCCTTACTCTTTGGTTTTTTATATGGTGAATTTTTTGGACATCATGAAATTGAGCTTTTTGGTAATGTAATTTGGAATTTTGAAGAAAATCCAATAATAATTCCATTTTTTAATGTTAAGTTATATAATCCGTTAGGAAATATTTTATCTGTATTTTATTTTGCTATTGTAATTGGAATATTTCATATAATTTTAGGATGGTTTATTCAGTTTTTAAACTATTGGAAGCAGCATAGGAGATATCTTGCTTTTAGTGATTCATTAATGAAAATTTTCTTTTTATTAGGTGGGGCAACTCTAATATTTACATTTGGATTTGATCTTAATGTTTGGTTGACTTTTCCTTATCCTATATTATTAGTATTGATCCCTGGGCTTTTACTGATACTATCAAAACCATTAGGAAAAATTTTAAAGATTTCATATTTACAGAAAGAATCAATAGGTAGCTTAATAGGTGAGGGATCAATCGAAACATTTGATACATTACTCTCAGTAATGAGTAACGTTTTATCTTATATTAGATTATTAGCCCTTGCGTTAGCTCACATTGCTCTCTTATTTGCTATAAACGAAATGGGGAATTTAATTGGAGGAGTAGGACTTGGATTTGATATATTGAAATTAATTGGTGCAATCTTTGGGAATATAATTGTAATTCTAATTGAAGGATTACTTGTTTTTATAAATGTCATGAGATTACACTTCTATGAATTTTTCTTCAAATTCTTTCAAGGATCAGGTTCTGAATATTTTCCATTCTATTTAGACAATGATTATTCAATTATTAGTTTCAGTAGAGAATTGGATAAAGATATCATATCTGAAGAAATTGACAAAGAAATCGAAATTAAATCAGTAAGAGAGGAAATTGATAAAGCTAAGAATTATATCATAAATAAATTTAAATAATTTTAATAATCATAAATAAGAGAGCTAAAATATATAGTATATGGCGCCGAATAAAATCAGAAATACACATAAAATTTCTGTCATAAGACTTTTTGGTATTATTGTATACTTGGCTATTTTTATATTCATGTTTTATTTTTTAATTACATTAGGCTTTAATCCATTTATTATCTTTCTTTTTCTTTTTTTTATCGTTTTAGCTACTATTGGACTTTTTTTCGGGATAAAAAAAAAGAAAATTTATTCCAGGATGTTTTCCAAAGATAAAAATATAGAGATAACAAGAGAAGATCAAAATGAACAAGTGGAAATATATAACAAAGAACAAATGATTCCTAGACCTGTGAATCTAGGTTCTAGTTATCGTAAACCATTAATAGATAAATGTAAACATTGTGGAAATATCGTACCAAATTTTGTAAAAAAATGTCCTTTTTGTAATAAAAATTTGAGCTAGCATAAAAGAATTTATTTTATACAAGTAAATTATGAGAGAAATCAATCAACATATGGGATTTATTTCCGAAATAATAGGATCTCTTATTAAAATAAAAGGTCTGGAAAATCATGTCCGACGTCATGATCTAATTAAAATACCAAAATATAATATTTTAGGCGAAATAATTCAGATTTATTCAGATCATATAATTGCTCAGTGTTTTGAACCACTAACAAATATAAACTTAAACGAAGCAGTTATCACGCTTAATGAACCACTCTCCATGGAATTAGCTCCAGGAATTCTAGGGAATGTTTTCGATGGGATACAAAGACCTTTAGGAAGGCTTTTTAAAGATTTCTCTAATGGCAGATTAGAGAGGGGAATAAAATATCCAAGTCTTTCAAGGACAAAAAAATGGCATTTCATACCACTTAGAAAAAATAATGAGATTGTTTATGGAGGAGATATTGTGGGGACAGTTCATGAAACTTCATTTATTGAACATAAAATAATGGTACCGCCATCCATTGAGGGAAAATTATCCTTTATTGCTCAAGAAGGAGATTATACTATTATTGATGAGATTTTTAAAGTAAAAAACAAAAATAAAGATCAAATTTTTACAATGCTCCAAAAGTGGCCAATTACCAAAAATCGTCCTTATAAAAGAAAAGAAAATCCTGATGAGCCTCTAATTACAGGCATTAGAGTTATAGATTTGCTATTTCCTATTGCAAAAGGAGGAACAACTGCAATTCCAGGAGGTTTTGGAACAGGAAAAACAGTTATACAACAAATGATAGCTAATTGGTGTGATGCTGACATAATTGTATTTATTGGATGTGGGGAACCTGGTAATGAAATTGCAAATATTATGAAACAATTTTCAGAAAATCTAGATCAAAGCAGTGGCAAACCTTTATTAGAAAGAGTAATTCTTATTGTAAATACTTCTAATATGCCTGTATCTGCTCGAGAAGCAAGTCTCTTTTCCGGTGTCACAATCGCAGAATATTTTCGAGATATGGGATATAATGTAACAGTTCTTGCAGACAGTACTTCGAGATGGGCAGAATCTTTAAGAGAAATTTCGGGATTACTAGAAGAAATGCCTGCTGAAGAAGGATATCCAGCATACTTACCCTCAAAACTATCTAGCTTCTATGAAAGAGCTGGTTTAGTAACCACTTTAGGAAAAGATCATTTAGGGAAGGAAAGAAAAGGATCAGTTTCAATTGTTGGAACTATCTCCCCTCCCGCAGGTGATTTCAGTGAACCTGTAACAGCAACAACTAAACGTCTTGTTCAAGTTTTTTGGGCATTGGATCCTAATTTAGCATATTTAAAACATTATCCTGCTATTAATTGGTTGAACTCATATTCTAATTATCCTCAATTTATAAGTGAATGGTGGTATAATAGAGATATTGAATGGCCTGAGTTTGATTTTGACTGGTCTGAGTGTAGAAAACAAGTAAATGAAATCCTGTCAATGGAACAAGATTTAAACCATGTAGTTCAGTTAATTGGAGAAAAAAACTTACCTGAAGAACAACGCTTGACTCTTTTTATTGCTAAAATGATTAAAAATGGTTTTCTTATCCAGAATGCTTATAATGATATAGATAATTTCACAAGTGTTAAAAAATTGTTAGCTACTATTAAACTGATTCTTTTAATTAAAAAAGAGGGTGAAAAGTTAATAGAACAAGGGATATTGATTGAAAAATTTTTAGATCCAGATTTAATAAACTCAATTCTCCGAATAAGTCAGACTATCCCAAATCAAAACTTCAAAAAAATTGAAGAGATAAAATTTAAAATTCTAAAAAGAATAAGAGCAATAACTTTATAAAAAATAAATTTTGAAAAAGACTTCTATGGTTTAAACCACTCAAAAAAGTAATAGCTACATGTTAAAGGATTTGCAATTACAAACTTTTTTCTAACAGAAGTAGCTAAACGTCCTGCTCTAACCATATCAATTGCCGTAATCTCTGAATCATGTGGTAAAACATGAACCATGAAAAGAGAATGTTCAAGTCCTGGTCCAAGACGATAAACTACAAAATCAGCACCAAATTTTAAACCAGGTCTAGGAATATAACCTTTTTCTCGTAGATCTTTATAGATAACATATTTTTCATTGAATTTATGATGCTTTTCCATTGCTATACCATGAAATGTGTCTGGCGTTAAAAATTCATTACTCTTTACATCAAAAATAGTTATTTGATTCAATTCTAACAAATAATAAGCTTCAATAAGAGATAATTCACTTGGTTTGGAAAAATATTCTAATCTTGGTTTATGGATCCCTAAGGGAGACCCAAAAAAACCTTTTTTAACATATAAGTAGGAAGCATATAATGGATTGAAGACAATTACTCTAGAATTAATAAATTTCGTTGGAATTTTATCTGGGACTTCAATATCATCAAGAGATATTTGCTCATTATTTGCTTGATTCATTAATTAAGAGTTATTTTAAATAACTTAATAAATCTTTCAATTTCTCTTAAATTTGATTAAATTATTTAAGCTCCAAAAATAATAAATTTAATATTGAAATATAAATGATCGGTGATTAGGATAATGGTATTTAGGAAAGCAACTCATGCCGGTAGTTGGTATCCTGGGTCAAAAGAAGCTTTACTTGAAGCATTAAAAGATTATTTTACAGATACTAATTTCGGACCCTGTGAGGAACCTAAATTATCAAATAACGAAAGTAGAAATATTATTGGTGGTGTTTCTCCTCATGCAGGAATGGAATATTCAGGCCCCTGTGCAGCTTTTACTTATTTAAATTTATTTAAGGAAAAAATTCCAGATTCTGTTATAATTTTGGGCACCGACCATTTAGGACATAGCAAAATCGCATTGATGGCAAAAGGAGAATGGGAGACTCCACTAGGAAACTTGAAAATTGATGAGGAATTATCAAATGCTATTCTTAATGAGAGCGAAATAATACAAGAAGACAACTCTCTCTTTATAGGATCTTCTGAACAAGAACATAATATTGAAATTCAGCTACCCTTTATAAAATATTGTTCTCTTGAAAAAGAAGTGAAAATAGTAACGATAAAAATTGCTGGAACCAGAAACTTTATGACAATGAATGATATATCAAATGATATTGCTAAAGCGATTGGTTCGATCAATAAAGATGTTGTTATTGTTGCATCTTCAGATATGTCCCATAAGCAGGTACTTAATTCAAAAGAGTTAAGTAAATTTAAAGAATTTGATTTTGCTGTAATAGATGAATTTGAAAAATTAAATCCAGAAAAAACACTTCAGAATGCTTTAAAAACTACAGTATGTGGTCCACAAACAATAACTACTTTGATGTTAATTAGTAAAAAGCTTAATGCAACTAAGGGTAAAATGTTGAAATATTATACTAGTTCTGAAAGGACCGGGACTATAGGTGGGTATTGTGTAGGGTATTTTTCAGGAGTAACAATGCGATAGATACATCTAAATTAATATGAATAATATTAAATAAGTTTTGAATTAAAATGCCGGAAGAAAATGAAAAAGTTGAGGATTTTATAAGTTTATGGAAGAAAAAAATGGAAAGTAATGGTGAAAAACCTAGTGTAATTGGTGAAACTTTAGAGAAGATTAAAGAATTAGAAAATGAAAATAAGATGTTAAGAAGCAAAATTGAATCGAATATCGAATTAATAACTAAAACTGAACAATTAGTAAGAAATACAATAGAAGAAAATGAACAATTGAAGAAACAAATTGAAACAAGAGGCAGTGTGGGTACAAGTAATCTCCAACAAAACAATATTGAACTTAACAATAAAATTCTAAACCTAGAGAAGAATTTAGTTGAAAAAGAAGTAGAATTAAGAGGAAAGAGCAATGAAATAACCGAACTAAGAAATAAATTAACTCAAGCTTCACAAGAAATTCAAAAAAAAGATTCTGAAACGAATCTCGGCCTTATTGAAGGTTTAAAATCAGATTTATCTAAAAAAGATCAGGAAATTGGTGATCTTAAAAACCAAATTAATGAATTGATAGAAGAAAATTCAGTCTTAAATCAACAGTTAATTGAAAAAATGAAAAAACTACCAATAGATTATGTTGTTCCAGTAGAACAGCCGAAACCAACAGTGATTAAACCTCAATCATCAGAACCTTCTTCACACACTCTTGAAATATTATGCCAAGATCTTCAAACCGATCTAAATAAATATAAGAAAATTGTTGATAATTTAACAAAAGAGAAAGGCGAACTTGAACAAGCTTTTAAAAATGGAGGTTTTCAATTAGAACCTGAGGAATTAAAAAGATTAAAAGTTGAAAATGAAAATCTTAAAAATGAAATTTCTCAAATACAAGACTCCTTAAAAAGAAAGCAGAAAGCAGAAGATTTAATGCCCCTAGTAAATAAAGCTGAAAAGAAAATAAGTGATCTTGAGAACCAGTTGAGAGAAAAAGATCATTTAATCGCAGAACTTAAAGTACAACAAACGAGTCAACCATTAACTCCAAAAGGGCCAATGTCAGACTTAGTAGAAGAATTACAGAATACAATCAACAAATTAAAAATCACAATAGAAGAGAAAAATAAAATTATCGAACAACTTCAAGCATCCTAAATGAATAACCCTAATAAAGATCATGCTACCTTTCTTTTTGCGGGTCATTTTGCTATTGATCATACAATAAGATTTAAATTAAAGCATAAACCTAGTCTAGGAGGGAGTGTGACATATTGTTCATTAGCTCTAAGTACCTATACTAAAGATGTTAATATTGGAATAATTTCTCACATTGGTACATTAAATTTCGATGAGTCATTACTAGATCTCATTAAATGTGCCAATATTGACTTAAAAGGAATCAAGTATTCACTAGTAAAAAACACTAATTTTATCTTAGACTATTTTGACCATGCCAGGAATTTAACCTTAAAATCAAGAAGTCCTAGCCTGAAATTTAAAGATATTCCTTTAGATTACCTAAATAATCCTCCCGATAGCTTTGTACTTGTTCCTCTCTGCAATGAAATATCCTATGATTATGTTTTACAACTATTAAAAAAATTTCCTGATAGTCATATTGGGATAGATTTACAGGGATTTATCAGAAAGATAGATGATCAAGGGAAGGTTGCTTATATTTATGAGGAAAGTATTATTGATAATATGAAAAAAATTATTGATATAATCGGAGATAAACTGATTTTGAAAGGATCCGAAGAAGAAATGCAATTACTTGCTGGAGAAACGAAAGATTATGAGAAAGTAATGAAATATTTCAATAAATATAACAACTATGGTATTTATATTATGACTTTGGGTGATAAGGGTTCGATGCTTTTCAAGAAAGGAGAAAAAATCTTGAAAATCCCTGCATTCAAACCTAAGAAAGTCGTTGATGAGACAGGTGCTGGTGATGTATATCTATCAATATTTCTTTATGAATTCATTCATTCTGATAAATCTTGGAACTCAATTAAAGATGCTGCTTATTTAGCTTCTTCTTCTGCTTCATTTTTAATAGAAAAAAAAGGTCCTGCAGGTTTTGAAACAAAGATTGAAGTTTTAAAAAGAGTGAAAAAAAAGAAATATATTATTTACTAGACTTTTATAGATGTTTTATGCATATCAATTCACATTTTGCTGTAGGGATTATTTTTGCTTCAATTTTGAATTTTTTTTTTAAATTCAACCTTTTTGATTTCTCTTTAATCGTTCTCTTCTCATTTATATGTGATTTTGATGTATTTTTTTCTAAATATGCAAAAGATCATAATCATAGGCTTTTAATTACTCATTCTATAATTCCAAGTGTAATATTAATTATTTCTGGATATGTTATAGGTTGGCCAGCACTAATTATAAGTGGGTTTAATTACTTTCTTCATATCACTATTGATACAATTGACTGGGGGACCAATTTCTTCTACTTCCAAAAAAAACAAATTGGTTTCAAACTTTTAATTACAAAAGAAGAATTTGAAAATATGCCTTTATATTTAGCGAAATATAAAATTCCAGCATCATTTTTTGATGAAAAATATTATAAAAATAAGATTTGTTTAACAATCGAAATTCTGCTTTTTGTTATGATGATAATTTTTCTATTTTGGTTTGCTTTACCATATAGCTTTCTAGTTTTTATTTATTTTATTGGTTTGTATTTTCATTTGCATCGTCATTATGTCCTGAAAAGAATCGAGAATACTGAAATAAACAACACCTTTTAATTAATAGGAATAAAATTTTTCAAAGAAATTGAATTTACTATACAAAAAATATTTCAATTAATTTATTGTAGCATTAAGATGAATCAAAATAATATTAAAACTTTTAACTGTGATTTAAATGATACTAATCTCTTCAGTTGTATCCTTGAAGAATTAGGAGAGGAAAATGTTGTTAATTTATCAGAACCACCACAAATTGTTCAAGATAAAACTTTTATTAATTGCTTAAATGCCAGTTTAGTTAATTGTCTAAGAATTAATAGGGAAGAATTGGATTTTCCTAAAGTTCAATTAGAATTATCTCTAACTAAAGATGAAAATTGGCTTATTAAACAGGTTAATATTGTAGTTGATAAACAATTTGATGATAATTTAATTTATGATAGGATTAATCAGTGTTTAAAATTTGTTAAAAAGGCGTGCAATACTGATGAGAAAATTAAATTTTCAATAATTAAATCAGAAATTAAAGAAGATTTAAAGAATTATCAGGTTCAGTTGAGTGAACTAAATCAACTAATTAGACAAGTAAGAAAGGATGAATCTATAAAAGAGAAATTATTTTCATTATTCAGAGATATTTCCTCAACAAAATAGAAAATTACAAATAATTTAATATGGTGATAATTATTTCAAATGAGATAAAGACAAAAGTAGGAATAAAATTAGGTCAATCAGAATCTCAAATGATTTTTAAATGCAATTTAGGTGATATGAAGGTTAAAGATTGCTACATTGACGAAGAACATCACGAGGAAGTGGATATGCTAGGTCCTAATCCTTCTAGGATGTTAGCGCTAGGTGTATTAGGGTGTTTGAGTGCCAGTTTTATTTTCTGCTTGAAAAAAAAAAATTTTACTGTAGATGATTTTGAATCAGAAGCGGAGGTTACAATTTCTAGAAATGAAAAGGGTTTCTTAAGAGTGCAAAAAATTGATGTGAATATTGTCCCTAAAATAAAAGACCCTGAGACTCTTAAAAGAGCAAAACAGTGTTTAAAACCAGTGAAAGATGGAGTGAGCTTTTTTGAACAATATTGTATAGTAACACAATCAGTTAGATCTGGAATAGAGGTAAATGTTAATTTTAATTTTTAATTTCCTCTTTTCGAACTCTCAAAAACTTATAAAATTAATTTTTGTTATAATTAAAAATTCCAAAAAAAAGGATTTATATGTCTATTGAATTAAAATCTAAAGTTGGGTTAAAACAAGAAGAAGTAATGATATTCAAATGTGATTTGGGAAAAATTAATATGCATAACTTGTATATTGATGAAAATCACCAAAAAGAAACCGATAAAATAGGACCTTCTCCAACAAAGTTGTTAGCATTATCTGTTTTAGGTTGTTTAGCCGCTAGTTTTGCATTTTGTATCCAAAAAAAAAATCTTTTTTTATCAAATTTAGATGGAATAGCAACAGTTACAATTGCCAGAAATAACGAGGGTTTCTGGAGAATTAAAAAAATCGACACAAAGCTAATTGTTAAAACTAATGATCCTATTATCAAAAAAAGAATAAACCAATGTAAGAAATTCTTTGAACAGTACTGCATTATTTCAGAATCAATTAGAAAAGGAATTGATTTAGATGTAATAATTGAAGATTGAATTATTAGTCTACTATACCATCTTCTGTTATAGAAAATACAGTATCGTTTTCAGGGATATGTGGTGCATCTACTACCTTTGCAACCCGTTGTTCTCCTTTTCCTTTACGTAAAAAAATACGTATAGTTGCCCCATGGGCAACAATATGACCCCCAGTGTGAATTAATGGATTTCCATAAAAAACATCTGGTTTTGCAGACACTTGGTTTGTGTAAATAACTGCTAACTCATCATAAGTTTCTGTCAATCTTAAAAGATCGTGGATATGTGTATTTATAGCTTGTTGACGTGAAGCTAAAGTGCCCCTCCCTACATATTCACTACGAAAGTGGCCAATAAGTGAATCTACTACAATAAGTTTAATATTTTTTTCTGTTATAATTTTTGGGGCTTCTTTGACTAATAAAATTTGATGATCACTATTGTAAGCCCTTCCAATTGTAATTTTTTTAAGCACTTGATTATGATCAAGATCTTTAGCGATAGCCATTTGGATTAATCTTTCTGGTCGAAAAGTTCCTTCGGTATCAATATATAACGCAGTACCTTCTAATCCTCCTTCTTCATAAGGTAATTGAACATTTACACATAATTGATGAGCAAGCTGAGTTTTTCCAGTTCTATATTCCCCAAATAATTCTGTAACAGATCCGGGTTCAATACCACCAAGTAGTAACTCATCTAAGTTTCTGCTTCCCGTAGTTAATCTTTTTAAGGTTTTTCTTTTCTCCCAAATTTTATCGGCTGATTTAAAACCCATTTTCTCAATATCTTGAGCAGCTTTAATGATCTTTTCTGCTGTTTTCTCCCCAATGCCTGCTTCATCCATTAACTTATTCAAAGGATACATAGCAAGATTTCTAATCGAGATAATACCTGCTTCTTTTAACTTTTTAACAGTTGCATCACCAACACCAGGTAAATCTTCTAAATTGTACGAAATCTCTTTTTTAGATGATTCTGAATTGTTGGTACTATCTGATTCAGCCTTTTTTTTTGCCATTATGATACCTAAAGTATATGTTTTTTATATGAATTCCCAATAAATCTGATATTTAACTAAATATAAAAATTATAATAAAAAGTTAATAGAGGATAAAAAAATTTAAATTATTTTACTTCGATTCTTGACCACTTCGCGTAATTAAAAGTAATATAATGAATAAAATTACTGCAAATAGGAACGTTAATAGTCCAACAGGGGTACCAGTACCACCAATCCATACGTAATCTAAATATAGAAAGGGTACTATGAATAACGCAACGAAAACTATAACAATTGGTAATGGAACTTCCTCATCTTTTATGTCTAGAATTAACGGAACTATAATTAACATAATTAAGAATGTGGCAAGAAGTTTAAACCCTAAAGCTAATGATGCATCAACTACAGCAGAATGAATATTAGGTAACCAGAAAAACCAAAATAATTCTACAGGATCCGCTTGTAAAGCAGGAATAGATTGAGGTATAATAGCGCTAATGATTAATTGTATTAAAACTCCCAGAGCAAAATATAATAATATCTCATTTATTTCTTTTTCCTTTTTGCGATAAACTCCAACAGTATCTCTTAATATTGCTGCAATCCAAAGTAAGAAAAGTAGTATATACATAAATACTGGGTCCCCTCCAATTGCCCAAAAGAAATTGACTGGTGCTAAAGCTACAATATAGGCTAGGTATCCATATTTTTCATTTCTACCAAATAAATCAAACACTAAAAAAATCGTATAAATTATTGTTAGGGTTATCAGAATTATAGTAGTGCTAATGTCAAATGCCATGATAATATCAACTTTTTATTTACTTTTTTTGTAAGTATTATATTATTATATTATTAATTATATTTATTTTAAATCTTAAACCCATATTATAGAGAAAATAATATACTAGAGTTTTGATATAATTTCTTCTAATTCAAAAATCATTTTTTGAGCTTCTTCCTTATTTTCTGATTCTGAAGATAATAAAATAGCATTCCTATAAAGTGCTACTTTAATTACAGTATAGGTACCATCACCAATTATCTTCAATTCATTAATGATATCATGATATTTGTATCCATTATCATCTGCCATTTCTCTCAACCGATTATGGATATTATTAATTATATTCGGTGAAACTGGAATAGTTTTGTTAATTTTTATTCCTTTTGGAAATCCTCTTGTTAAAGAACTTAGTAAATCATTTTGAAGCGTCATAATATCGAGAATCTTAAGAAGAATGAAATTTCCATCCGAAAATGGAGCATACTCTGAGAAATAGAATTTCAATGTATCTGCGGCAGCAAAACAAGCACGTTCCTCTCTTATTTGTCTTGAGATTTCCCCTGGATAATTCTCTACTTCCTTTATAGGATATCCTCCATCTTCAACAAATTTTTTAATAACTGGAGAGATTGATGGTGTTGTAATGATTGTATTACCTTTAGATTTTTGAATTCTTTTATCGAAAGTTACAAAAAGCATTAATAAATCTTCATAACTTATTTCTAAGCCGTTTTCATCAATTATCAAAATTCTTGAACCATCAACATCAAAACATACACCTAAATGACTATTGGATGCCTTAACAATATCTGCTGTATTTCGTATAGTATTAATACTCGGAACTGGACTTGAAGATCTTTCACGATAGTGAGTATTTAAAGCAATAACTTCAACGCCAATATCATTAATCAAAAGGGGAGTAATTCTTCCTGCAGGACCATAAGAACAGTCAACAACTAACTTTAAATTAGCTTTTTTAATCCTTTTTTTGTCAACAAATTGTTGAAGTGATTTAATATAGATGTCTGCAGTTTGCGGAATTGCTGTTATTTGTCCTATTTCATTTGGATCGACTCTTCTTACTTGTTCAGGATAATTATTATAAGATTCAATTATTTTTTGAAGTTCTGACTGACTTAATTCAACTCCTCCGGCATCTAAAAAACGTATTCCTACATCTTCACTAAATAAATGTCCTCCAGAAAAGTAAAATCCCCCACTAGCTCCAAATCTTCGAATTGTAAATTGAAGTAATGGAAAAGTGCTATCTGAGAGGTTTAAAAGATTAACACCTGTTGACATCACTCCTGACGCGTAAGCACGTTTTAACATCCGACTGTCGTTGTGGTAATCTCTTGCCATTACGATAGATTCTCCAGACTTAAATAAACTACCATGAATTGATCCTATTGAGCTTGAAATTTCTGGAGTAAACACGTAATTTGCTTTACCTATTATTCTACCATCTTTTTTCAACTCAGCAAGATTTTTGATTGGATTATGTATCATGAAAAATTACTTTTCCAAAATCTCATTAATAATTCTATTGGAAATTATATATGATAAAAAGCTAAATAAGAATATATAACTTTAACGATTTTTGAATATTACACGGTTCTCTTTATTATTTAAGAAAAGTTAAATTATATACTAAATATTATTTTAGAATAATAAATTTCAAAAGAGTATGTAAAAGTTATGAAGGAAATCTTGGGTTCATTCTCACTTGTACTCCATAGTCATCTTCCTTGGGTATTAGGACATGGTGTTTGGCCTCATGGTATGGATTGGGTTAATGAAGCAGCAGCTGAAACTTATATTCCTCTTCTAATAGAACTATATAAGCTTATTGATGATGATTATCATCCAAAACTAACTATTGGTCTTACACCAGTGCTTTGTGAGATGCTTCGTAATCCAAAATTTGTAGAAGGATTTTCAGGATATTTAGAAGAAAAGACTAATGCTGCTCTATTCGATTATGAAGATTTTACAAAAAATAAGTATGAAGAAGGGAGAATTAGATTAACAAAATGGTGGCAAGAGTTTTATGACCGTGTACGTGATAATTTTTTCAATAGATATAATAAAGACATTGTAGGAGCTTTCAAAAATCTACAGGATATGGGACTTATAGATATTATTACCTGTGGGGCTACTCATGGATATGCACCACTCCTTTCAAAAGATTCTTCTATTGATGCTCAATTTAAGACTGCTGTTGATAACTATAAACGTCATTTTGGCCGTACACCTACAGGTGTATGGTTACCTGAATGTGCTTATAGGCCAGGATATCGATGGAAAAATCCAATAACAAATGAAGAGTATGTTCGACCGGGGATAGAATATTTTCTTGCGAAAAATGGTTTAAAATACTTTTTCATTGATACTACTTTACTTTTAGGAGGAAAATCTCAGGGAGTTTATGCTGCTCGATTCCCCCTTCTCGCAGAATTATGGAAGCAATTTGAATCACAATATAAAGAAATCCCAACTTCTTTTGAAAAATCGCAATATGAAGCATATTTAGTTTCTACTGATCCCAAGACTCCCGGGCCAGTCGGATTTTTTACTAGAGATGAAAAAACTGGAATTGTCGTATGGAGTGGTGAACATGGTTATCCAGGGTGTGCAGAATATCTTGATTTCCATAAGAAACACTATCCTGGTGGCCTACGTTATTGGAAAGTTACAGAAGCTAAATTAGATTTAGGAAAAAAAATGTTATATTGGCCAGATGATGTACCTGGTAAACTAGATGAAAATGCAGGACATTATCTAAATCTTATTAAAGATATTTTGCGAGATTTTAAAAGTAAATTCAATAGGAATGGAATCATAGTTGCCCCATATGATGCTGAATTATTTGGACACTGGTGGTTTGAAGGTAATTGGTGGCTAGCTAGAGTGCTAAGATGGGTAGAGGATGATCCAGAAGTAGAATTGACGAACACTAGGCTATATCTTGAAGCTAATCCTCCAAATAAAGTAGTTTCCGTAATTGAAGGCTCTTGGGGCCAAGCTTCATCTCATTGGGTATGGTTAAATGAGTGGACAACATGGACGTGGGAGAGAATATACGAATGTGAAGCAAAAAGTGAAGAAATTATAGCAAAATATAAAAATTCTCGTGATCCTAATTTAATTAAAATCCTAAATCAGATGGCGCGAGAACTCCTACTTTTAGAAAGTAGCGATTGGCAATTTTTAATAACTACTTGGTCTGCTCGAGATTATGCAGAAAATAGAGTTGCTCTACATTATGAAAATTTTAATAAGCTTTATTCTATGGCTTCAAGATATGGTTCTGGTCAAAATGTTGAAGAAGGAGAGTGGCGCTTTTTAGGAACAATTGAATCTGTAGATGATATATTTGAAGCAATAGACCTTGAACCCTTTGCTAAAAAGTAAATGTTCTTTTAATTTTGAGAAATATCTTTTAATTTAAGGGTTTTAATATTATTTTACTATTTCTAGTTTTGTAATAAATATGTGTAATAATTCTCGAAAAGTGTTACTAGCATCGCTGATCAAACAAATTTACTAGCTTTAAATGCCAGTATTGAAGCGGGACGTGCTGGAGAACATGGACGTGGGTTTGCTGTAGTGGCAGATGAAGTGAGAAAGTTAGCAGAAGAATCAAAATCATCTGTTCTTGAAACAAGCAAAGATATCATTGATGTAGTTAATAAAATAAGTTCGACATTCAGTTCGATGGAAAGCATTAGTGCATCCGCAGAACAACAAACAGCTTCCATGGAAGATATTTCTGCAACAGCTAATAAACTTGGTACTTTATAAGAAGATTTAAAAAATAAACTCACTAAAATTGATATAGAGAACACTAAAAAAAAGGAAAAGACGAGAAAAAGCAAAATATTAAGTAAATTGAAATCTTAGTTTACTTTTTTTTAAATTTATTTTTTTAAAAATATGGTTTGATTAAATATTTTGTCCTAATTCTAAGGTTTTATCCCTTAGTTGGGAATTATCACAGATTTTACAATTTGGTGCGATTGTTGCTTTTTCTAAGATAACATTATCTCCAATTTCACAGTTATTGCAGATAATACTCTCTTTTATTATACAACCAGAACCTATTTTAATTTCATCCCAAATAACACTTTTCTCAATTACAGTATCCTCTCCGATACTCACATTACTTCCTATCGTAGTTAATTCTTTAATTTTAACTCGATTTGCTAGTTTTACATACTCACCGAAGCATGTTGGCTTTTCAATAGTGATATTTTGCCCCGAGTTTATTATGCCCATTACATAAACTCCATCATATTCAACCCCATTAGGCAAAATCGGCCATGCATACTTTCGCAACAAATCCCAATTTGCCCACAAATAAGTAGTAGCATTTCCCGCATCCATCCAATAATAATTTTCGACAAATCCATATAAATCATATTTGTTTTCTAAGAGATATGGAAAGACTTCGCCTCCAAAATCCATTAATCCTGTTTCATGTAAAATATCCCCAATTTCATTTCTAAAACAGTATATACCTGTATTTGCCACATTAGTATGAAGGAAGAGATCTTCCTTTTGAGACATACTACTTAAATATAATTCCATTGGTGCTGGTTTTTCTAAGAAAAGATAAATTTTTCTTTTTTTATCTAATAAAACAACACCATACTGAGAAATATGACTTTCTACAGTTTTCATAGATATTGTAGCTAAACCTCCTTTTTCAGAATGAAATTCCATAAAACGCTTCATAGGTAGATTGGTAACTATGTCAGCCATTGAAACAACAATTTTATCTGAGTCTATGTTATCCGTTAATAATCTATACGCGTCTGCCGTACCCTTACTGTCTTGAATTTCACATTCTAATTCTACATCTCCCAACTTATCCGCAGTCCAAGTTTTATTAATGTAATCTTTCATTTCCTTACCCATATATGCTAAAGCGAGTATTATATGCTTAATATCAGCATATATTAAGTGTGCTATAGCATAATCGACCATTGGAACATTTGTGACTTTCACAAGTGGTTTTGGAAATAATGAAGTCAAAGGCATCAAGCGTTTACCTATTCCACCAGCTAAGATTATCGCAGACCAATCTCTCACTATTTTATCCTCAAGGAAATTATCAAATATATAACGATTTTAGTAGATATAAATCTAATTTAATTTGAATTATAAAGGTTATGTCTTTAGAACCTATAATATCTATTCAATATATTTTTCTAAGGCAGATCTTATTTCTTTTGCTGCGATGTGGGGTAATTTCCTAGCTACGCGCATATCATCAGCCATTTCAGCACCTCCTATTATTTCATGAGGAATAATATCAGCAAACATATGAAAATCTGCATCATAGCCATAAGGGCAACAATTAAATAATATATTGCGATTTATATCAATTTTTAAATCGTCTAAACTCTGAAAAATCATTTTTAAACATTTTGCTAAATCTTCGATCTGATTAATTTTTAACTGAGAAAATCTCCTTAAATGTTCGTTTGGATGAAATCGTATATGGTAATTTCTTACTGGACTACCAGTATTATAGAAAGTCCAGAAATCTGTTTCTAATATTATTCTATCTGTTCCTCCATGAGTAGTTTGACATAAGTGACAATTATTCCCCATTTCTTTGAATGCTTCGAGATATCCTTCTAATCTACTCCCATGACCATCCATATTTAAATCAATATAAACCTGACTATGAATTCTGGGTTGGGAACCCCCTACTTTAGTTCCTATATTAAAAAATGGCATAACAGGGATATCATAATAGTCCTTGTTTATAGCCTCTTCAATACAGTAAAGAATAGCTGCTTTCATAGAAAGAAAAATTCCCGATAATACATTCTCTGGAATCAAATTAAAACACAAAGAAGGATAAAAATCTCGGGAAATAGTTACTAAATTAATTCCTTTTGATAATTTCAAATGAGGAGGTAAATTCTCTGAAATATCTTTTTCTATATCTGGATCAATAACTCTCGCCATTGATGGATATTTATTTATTAAAGTTATTGCTTTGGTTATGTTAGGTAACCTATCAATCCGATGTGGTGTCTCTGAAAAAGGATTATCAAGCCTATTTTCATCCTGCGTAATAATTATAGTAAATCCATTTCCTAAAGGCATTCCCCAATCATCACAGACTATTTTTCCTTCAATTACAGATGAAAACACATCCTTAAACTTTCCAACTATTTTCTTTGAACAATCATATAATTGCTTTTCATCTTCTATTGCTTTAAATCCTGAAGGTCTTTCTCCTCTGATGGGACTAATATAAGAATAATGTCCGTAATACCTTTTCTTTTTTGTTAAACCAAAACCTTCAGTATGAATACTAACTGTTGATAAAGGATCCCATCTCTTAATTGGAACATCATAAGTGGTTTTAGTTTCAAAATTTTCTTTATTAATAATTCCCCACTCCATAAATTGAGGTTCATAATGATCTTGGATTTTCCTATTATCAGAAATAAAAATTACCTCTTCTGTTTTTTAGCTTGGATTCTTTAAATATTGTTTTAATTATATTTATGTTTTACTCAACTAGGGAGATATCAGAATGTTAGATTTTGTAAAAATAAAAAAAAAAGGAAAAAATGTATTCTAACCAAAAATATTAGGCTTATATAGCTTTGAATATGATTTTGTCTAATGTTCTAGCCGTCTAATTATTTTGTATGTCTTAAACTCGCGTACTGGCTCATCCTTTTCATTTAGACGTTCAATTGGGACTCTAACAAAATTTTCATCGTCAAGATCCTCAATCTTAGACTCATTATATCTAGCCATACTATCAGCCATTTTTAATTCTCTTAAAAGAAAATCTCTAACGGCTACTCTAATTAGTTCTGATCTAGATGGATATAGCCCATTTTCCCCCACTAACTTTTCTATACTATCCAGATATGTTTCAGGAATATTTACAGTAACAATTTTCATTTAACCCACCATTATCTTACATAGATACACCATATTGTAAAATCGGTGTATCACCAATAAGTTTTATTAAAATCTAACGCCTTAATCCACAAATTTTTTTATAAGTTATTTTATTACACATTAATATATAAGTATTTTCATTTAACCCATTAACATATTCTAAGAACGACTGATTTGTCATCTCTTAACTGTTCCAAATAGTATATTAATGCATTAATTTTTAAAATGTTTCTATACTCCTCAAATTTAAAAGCGGTTTTGGATTTCATTTTCATATATAAATGTGGTTAAAAATATTTTATATTGCTTCAAATTGAAAATAAAAAAAAGAAGAATATTGAATTAAAAAAATAAACAAAATTCATTTATTAAAATAATCATTAAAAAAACCTTAATTTGATTAAGGAATTATTTGAACAAATTTATATTCCAATACGGTTTTAAGTAATTTCTTCTTATGTGTTAAAAATAACACTATTATATTTTTAATATTCCTCCTTCAAATTTACAACATTAATAAGATCTTGGCGCCTTTCAGCTATTCTAGTAATGTTTTCAATTACTTCATTCCATCTTAACAAATCAGCAAATGGGGAATAACCTCTGTGAGGAGAAAGTACAATATTTTTTAATTTATAAAAAGGAAAATTAAATGGGTACTTTTTACCATTTTCACTACTTTTAGGAGAGTAATTATACCATACATCAATTGCGGCACCTTGTATTATCTTCTTTTGTAATGCATTAAATAGACTTTCTTCATCAATTATTTCACCTCTACTTACATTTATGACTAATCCGTTTGATCCTAATAAGTTCAACTCTTTTTCGGTAATTAAACCATTTGTTTGTGAGGTAACTGGGACTGCAATTATTAGAATGTCAATATTTTTGAGAAACTGGTTGAGTTGAGATAATTCATACTTTTTAGCAGGTGTAGGTAAAGGTAATTTTTGTTTTTCCCAATGATTCCTTAAAATAGAAAATTCAACGTCAAAACCACTTAAAAATCTGTGAACTTTTTGATTAATAGCGCCATACCCTAGTAAACCAACATTTCTGAATCTTAATGGAATGGAAGCATCATTATCATCACCGGTTCTCCATCGACCTTGTTGCATCCATAGATGATGAGGGATAATTTTATTCATCAAAGTTAGTAATAAAGCAACTGTATGTTGAGCAACGAAATAAGAATTTCCATGGCCATTGATCAAAATGACCTCTCTAATTTCATTTAATTCTCGAAAAAGAGTTAAAAGATGATGGACTCCAGCTCCAGGGTTTATAAAGTACTTTAACTTTGTTGCTCTCGTTAAAATTCTTTTTGAAGGACGCCATCCGATCAAAAGATCTGCTAACGGAACAATATTTAATAGTTCTTCATCAGTAATTCCTTTTCGAAAGATAATCTTAATATTCTTTAATTTTTTCAAATTTTGTTCTAAATATTTTCTAACCGGCTCTGGAATCGTAGAAATAAAGCATATTGTAATATTATTAGAAGTATTCATAATTATTTGATAATATTATTAATTTTCAAACCATAGATACGTTTCTTGCTTTATTTTTTTATATTAACCGTAATTCAAATAAATTTTTATTTACATACCGTTGTTATAAATATAAATATCTTTTATTCAAAATTATCAATAGAAAAAAAGGGAAAGTAATTGTCAGACACTGTTTTAAAAAAGCTTTTTCAAGTATTTGTAAATAAATTAGAGTTTGATCCAGCTGACTACTTAATTTCTAGCAAAGAACAAGAACTATCAAATTTTCAGAAAGATTTCATTGAAAAAGCAACAAGTATTTTAAAAGAAAATATTGTTGGAGAAATTAAATCGTTTGGAGGAAATGTAAAAGCAAATGAGGAGAAATTCAAAGAACTCGAGAAACGAGCAAATGAGGAATTGGAAAATGAAGAATATGATGATATTAAGAAAGAGTTAAAAAATTATGTTAAAAAGTTAAAGGAATTGATCGAGAAAACTTGTTTAGCGATAATACCCGTAAAAGAAATGCCTTGGGTTGACGTTTTAGTTCGAAGTGTCCCTCGTATATTATTTGATAAGAAACTAGAATTTTTAGAAAATGCTATTGCATATTATGGTGAGATAAAATGTGTTATTTCAAGACCTACTATTTTTGGGAAAATGAAAAATGACAAACCGTTATTTGCTCCTGTAATGGGGAATCTCGACTTAGGAGGTTTTAAACTTGATGATTCTGTAAAAGAACCTAAATCTACAGTTTATTCTTATGTCACAGCTATTATTAATTCTTTTGATTCTACTATGACAAGAAATCATCTTGCAAAATATCATGAAGGTTATCAACGACATGGTGACCCTATTTGTGATTACTTAATGAAACATGATGAATTGAAAAATGCAATGGAAAGAATTACATCAGGTCTTGAATCAGAACGTATTAATTCAGATATTGCAATATATAGTATAGCAATACCTTTACCTTCTGATAAGACCTCATTAGTAATAGTGGTAGATGAAGGTAAGGATCCAAACAAATTTTCAAGGTGTTTTGAAGCTCTTTTAAGATTTTCAGCTGAATGTTGTAATGTCCCGACTCAAGCACCCCAAGCACCTACACAAGGGGCAAGCCAGCAATCTGGAGCAATCAGAACTCCAGGAGGTCAACAATTAAAAGCGTGGACAGCTGAAGAATTAGCAGAAGAAGCACAAAAAAGGATGGAAGCTCAGCCTGAAATGCCAACTTGGTCAGAAGAAGAATTAGCTAAATTCTCTGAAGAGAGAGGATCAGGGTTACCCCCTGGAATGGAAGTTTGGACGGAAGAAGAGCTTACCGAATTAGCTAGGAAACGACAAGGAGGTTTAGACATTCCTGAATGGAAGGTGGATGAGACTATGAAGGAATGTGTTAAATGCGGTTATAGTTTAAGGCCTGGATGGAGTAAATGCCCAATATGCGAGACACTAGTTGATGCAAAACCAGAAAAAGAATTAGTTGAAAAGAAAAATGGAAAAACTACTGAAGAATCAGTGTCAGAACTTAATGAATTACCAAAGGAAGAAAAAACTGAAAAAGTAGAAGAGGAAAGCTTGGATACTAAAAATGAAAACAATAAAGAAGAATAATAAATATATCAATTTCAATAACTATATTCGTAGTTTTCTTAAAAATTATTACAGCAATTTATTAGTTCATATAAAATAAACCGAAAACTTTAAAAAGATATAAAAACAGCCAGATCCCAAACGTTTTTTAAGTTAATTTTATTTTTAACCTTATAAGAATTAGGAATTTTATGCTTTAAGTTGTTACATAACATCTTTTTATTTACAGGAAAGAAATATTGTGATTTAGAAGATCTTAATATTTATTGTTATCCTAATGAAGTAATTGATATTAATCAAAAATTAATTGTTAATAAGATAATTAAAGAGCATGACAAAGAGGAACTAACCAGTCAGAAAGATTCATTTCAATTTAAGATTGATGAACCCATTGCTCAAATCATTGGTGAGTTAAATATCTATTCTGTCTGTGTTAACGAAAAACTTATTATTGGTTTAGTCTTTGAAGAAGATGATAATCCTTATGATTACATGGAAATTTTTAAGGAATTATTAAATGAACTGCTTAATAATGGTGAGGAATATTCTTTTGATGATGAAATGGAGATTGAAAATTTTCTAATTTCAATGTTTATTGATATTCGAAGATTTGGAGATGAGGTTATTGAAAAAACTGCTGAAATTGAATATTATTATCAAAAAGAAACTTTTTTCAAAATATTTATTTTTGGAGTGGATGAAACAGGGAAATCAAGCTTAGTTAGAAGATTAAAAACAGGTGAGTTTAATGAGAATTATTTTACACCTACTCGCAAATTTAATATCGAATATCTCCCAGTAAAAGAAAAAGGCTTGCTAGCTTTATGGGATATGCCTGGTCAAAAAGCTTTTAGATCAAAATGGTTATTAGGTCTTCAGGATTCTAACCTTGTCATTTATATGATTGATATTTCCAACCAACGAAGATTTGATGAAGCTAAAAACGAGTTCTGGAATGTAATTAATAACGAAGAATTAAAGGGAATTCCATTACTTATTTTAGGAAATAAAATTGATTTAGTTAAAACATCAAAAGAAAAAAATGAATTACAACTTCAAAACTTAAAGACTGAGCTTTATAAATTTTATAATTTTGAAAATATAAATAATAGGCAATGGGAATTTTTATTTACTTCTGTTAAAACCAATTTCAATATCGATAATTTAATTGAAAAAGTTTTTGATTTAATTTCTTCATAAATGGCAAGCATTTACAGCTCTTTTCTATAAGAAAATCCTAAACTAAATATATTCAGAGTTTTTTCATTAAATTTAAATATCTAGCTGTTTAAAATTCTATTATATAAAAAACCTAATTAATTTGTTTGATAAAATAGATTTAGGGGAAAATTATGTCAAAACGACTTAAAAAAGAATTACAAGTGATGATTGAAGAGAAATTAGGTCATTTGTTTTTTGGTGATCAAAAGAAAGATTTGCGTTTATTGATGTTAAGACCAATTGATTTAATTGAATTCTCGGAGTTTGCAGGAACTAATGCTGATGACATATTAGTCTGGGTAGGAAAAACTCTAGGGAGATCATATATGGATAAGTTCTTTTATAATAAAGACTGGAGTTCAGAAACACTGCTAACAAAAAAAGAAGTCATTCTTGGGAATCTTGAAGCCTTAGAACTCTGGGGATTTGGTGAATTATCAGCACATTTCAAAAAAGATCACATTTTAATTAAGGTAACAGAATCTTTAGCTTCTGAAGAAACCGATAATATTATGGCGAAAAACTTATGCTTACTCTATCAAGGAATCTTTGCTGGGATATTTGAAACTCTAAAAATTGATGTAGATGTTCAAGAAATTGAATGTGTTTTATTAGGTGGGAAAAACTGTGTATTTAAATTTAGTCTTCTTGGAGAACAGTTAGAAGATGCGGTTGTAGATTCCGAAGAAACTGTCTCTGAGTTCTTGTCTACCCTTTAAATTTGTTCTTATTTAATTTCACTTTTTTGGAAACCAAGGAACTAATCGCGATACTTTTTCTTTATAAAATATATAATTCGGTTTTCTTTTCAAATTTCTACTTTCCATTATTGGTATGCTTACTACATTAAAGAGAATAGTAATCGATATTGGACCGATTATTGCCCAATAGAATGAAAAATCTGTTGCAATAGCAAAAAGATATAAACCCCACCAAAATAATATTTCTCCAAAATAATTTGGATGCCTGGAATAACGCCATAAACCTGTAGTTATAAATTCTTGAGAACTTAAACGATTCTTTGTAAAATTATACAATTGTTGATCAGCCAAAGTTTCAAAAATAATAGCTATAGAAGTAATGAAAAGCGCTACGACATCAAGGTACCAAAAAGATTGTGTTCTTAATGAGAGAATTGGATATAATGATATTGAGCCTAGATAAACTAAAATTGTAGGCATTAATTGTAATCCTATAAGATTGATTAACCAAAAACTTTTACCCATTTTTTGTCTATAACTAACATACCGCCAATCCTCGTGTTTTAAACCCTTCCACTGTCTAAGCCAGTTAAACGTCAGCCGAATCGACCATATCAGAATTAGTATGGATACGATTGTACTACGTAGACTGGCATAATTACTTACTGAAGGAAAAATCAAATAATATAATGATATTATTAAGGGCGCTACACTCCAATAGGGGTCATAAAAGCTTGTATTTTTAACTAGGGAGCTTATTATAAATATTGTTATCGTTGCTGCTAAATCAGCGAAAAATATCATTAAAAGAGGGTGAAAATACCTAAATAAAAATCCAATTATTAAAGAAACAAAAAAGGCAAAAATATAAGAAATTAAACAATAAAAATAAGATTTAAATCTGTAGCTCTTTGCATTAGTGAAATCATTCATAATTTAAGGCAACATTTATCCCCTTAATATCTAATTATAATCTAATAAAATTATTAAACATAGATAAAAAATACAATTAATTAAAAAAAGCAACAATTTCTTCAGCTTTATATGATAGTGTGAAATATCACACTAATGAACCATAAACAAGATGTTCATATAGATTTTAAAAGTTAATCAATAGCTTTTATTTTCAGTGTTTAATTGTAACAAATATAATTAAAAATATTTAAATTACAAAACAAAAAATATCAAGATTAAATTTAATAAAGTGAATTAGTATGGAGAAAAGAGGAGCTAAGATAAAAATTGATGAATATAAAGGAGCTCTTGGAACGATCAAAGGATTCGAATTGACTACTGGTAAAGTTTCATTTGGAGACGAAACGGAATGGGAACCAATGGGACCACACCCGATGCCTCACATTCCAACTTTACGTAATTGGTTTTTCAAGTTAATGGAGAGATACAAACCATTTTATATGCCTATTTGTGATATGTGCTGCCTATGTACCTATGGAAAATGTAATCTTTCCAAAGGTAGAACAGGGGCATGTGGAATCAATATGGAGACACAACAGAGTCGAATCGTAGAAATTGCTTGTTGTATAGGTGCTGCTTGTCATTCTGCTCATGGTGATCATCTACTACATTGGCTTAAAGAGAAGTACGGAAACGTCCCAATTAATTTTGGAAATAATATTGCTGTAGAAATGCCACACACACGATTAGTAGTAGGCATGAAACCTGAAACTTTAGAAGATTTAGAGACAGCTATGGAATGGGTTCATTATACAATTACTCACTTACTTGCTTCAGGTCACACTGGCCAAGAAAGTTCATATTTAGATTATGAATCAAAAAGCTTTTTAGCAGGATTAGCGGATTCAGTAGGTATGGAAATTTCCGATGCAGTTCAAATAGCAGCATATGGATTTCCAATGGGAGATCCTAATGTTCCTATTGTCGAGTTAGGTATGGGGACACTTGATACGAGTAAAGCAGTAGTTTTAATGATTGGTCATAATGTTGCCCCAGGAGTTGAACTAGTTGATTTCATTCGAGAAAAAGGAATAGATGATAAAGTTGACGTGGGTGCGATTTGTTGTACTGCTCATGATTTAACAAGATATTATGATGGAGCCAAGATTGTAGGTTCAATGTCAAGACAGCTTCATGTTATACGGTCAGGAATCCCTGATGTCGTAATGGTCGATGAACAATGTGTAAATTTAAGATCATTTGAACAAGCTCAATTAATTGGTGCACCATTTATTGCAACAAATGAAAAAAATATGAGTGGTTTACCAGATAGAACCGCAGATCCAGTAGATGAAATTATAGAAGATTTAGTAAGTGGAAAAGAACCAGGTGTTCTAATATTAGATCCTATTAAAGCTGGAGAAGTTGCTGCACAAACAGCCATAAAAGTTAAACCAATTCGAAAAGCAAAGAGTGGAGTTCCTGATGAGCAAGGTTGTATTGATATGGCAATGAATTGTAATGGCTGTGGAAATTGCCAACGAAATTGTCCAAATGATCTACCTTTAGTAGAGGGTGTAAAATTGGTAAAAGATGGCGACTTTTCTTTATTAGGGAGTGTATTTGATGATTGTTTAGGTTGTGGACGATGTGAAGGAGATTGTATGAAAGGTGTATCACCTTTAACTTTACTACAGTATGCAGGGAGAGAGTATATTAGAAATGAAACTTACAACTGTCGAGCTGGACGTGGGCCAATTATGGATACTGAAATTAGAAATGTGGGTGCTCCAATTGTTTTAGGAGAAATCCCTGGAATCGTTGCTATAATTGGATGTGCTAGTTATGCTCATGAGATTCAGGAATTATATAAAATGGCTGATGAATTTTTAACAAGAAATTATATTGTTGTAGTTTCTGGATGTGGAGCAATGGATATTGGACTTGTTAAGGATGAAGAAGGGAAGACTTTATATGATAGATTTCCTGGAGATTTTGATCGAGGTGGTTTAGTAAATGTAGGGAGTTGTGTAAGCAATCCTCATATTACAGGAGCCGCAATAAAGGTTGCTAATATCTTTGCTCGAAGACCTTTACGTGGCAATTTTGAAGAAATCGCTGATTATATCTTAAATAGAGTTGGTGCAGTCGGTGTAGCTTGGGGTGCAATGTCCCAAAAAGCTGCTAGTATAGCAAGTATGGCTAATGGAGTAGGAGTTCCGGCTGTATGTGGACCTCACGCCGCAGAATATAGAAGAATGTATATCGGACGTGCTGATGATGAGGAAGTTTGGAAAGTTTTTAATGCTCGAGATGGAAGTGCTGATCATTTAGTTGGTCCAGGTCCTGAACATCTTTTAACTACTGCAGAAAGTATTGAGCAAGCCATCTGTCTTGTTGCCAAGTTATGTTTAAGGCCTGCAGATAACTCGAAAGGTCGGATGATAAAGCTTTCACACTGGATCGATCTTGAACGAAAATACAAAGGTGTCCAATTTCCTAATGATCTTGAAAAGTTTATTCGTGTTGAGGCCGATATTCCTATCAATATGAAAGATGAAATCCAAGAATACCTTAAAGAAAGAGGTTGGGAACCTAAAGAAATTGTAGATCCAACACTTTTGAAAAGGTTATGTCGAACCTAATTTAATTAATTTTCTTTATTTTTCTTTTTTTATATATTAAGTCAAAATTTTATTTTTTTGACAGTTATTTTAAGTAATAATAGAAATTTATATTCTGAAGTGAAAAAATATGGATAAAAAAGATAAGGATATTTTAAAATTGGCTAAGCTTTGTAAACATTGGGCTGATCATAATGACTCACATAAAGAAAGCTTTTTAAAGTGGCTTAATATTGCAAAAGAAAAGGGATTTGAATCAATAGTAGATCATTTAAATAATGCAATACAGATGCTAGATAAATGTAATGAGTATTTACTTAAAGCAAATAAAGAATTAGAGTAGAGTGTTATAAAAAGAGATTAATCAATGGAAGTAGTTGTTCTTTAAAGTAATCGATTTTACCTTTTAACAATTCCGGATTTTGAGAAAGAATCCATAAATATACAGGAATTTGTAATTCCGAATATTCAAATAACTTTTCTCCTTGGATAGTAAATCCATTAAGAGGTAAATCTAATCTTATAGATTTTTCCCTTATTAAACCAATCGAATTATAGAAATTAGACAATGTTTGCAGTAAGAGAGCGGTATTATTTACCAACATTTCATCAGTATCAGATTTTGTATAATTTCCAAAAATCAACCCATCCATTGAGACTAAACTTGCAGCTTTTGCCTCAACTTGTGTCGTAAATTCTTCAAGGATATGTTCGATTATTTCAGAGGTGTCTGATACTTTCTTTAATGCTATACTAAACATTTGCATTATTGTTTCTCTTGTAAAAACTGTTGTATCACAATAATCAGCTGTAAATTCTTCGAACTCATCAGCAATACTATTAAATTTATTCTTTATACTAGTAACATTTTGTTGCCATTGAAGTGTTTTGCGAATGTCTTGATCACTCTTACTTAATACAATTAATATTTTAGGCTCTTCTTTTAACTCTCGGAAAATCTTCAAGACTTCCCTAAAATAATTAGCTGATTCAGGGATTCTATCTGGATCTTGGGAATCAACAACATAAATCATAATATCTGCTTCAGTGAAGAATAACTCTGGTCTATTGAAATAAAGTTTCTCTCTATATTGCACTTGCCCTCCAAGGTCCCAACTAATTACAGGGTATCCAAAAAAGTCTAATTTTTCCCTTTTTACACCTCTAGTCGGTAAAAGCGATTTTATAATGGAAAATTTGTCTTGAATAACAGCTAAAATGGAAGTTTTTCCTGCTGCATCAAGTCCTATCATCAAAATCTTCTTATGACGTCGTAATTGCTCCTGCACATTTCTTTGAATAACTTGAGCTATCTTGACCCATTTTAGTAACATATTAGGTAGGATTTCTTTTATCTCAGGGAGATTTGAAACTGAAAGATTAGCTAAATCATCAATATTCTTTATACCTGCATCAATCAGATGTTCCGAACTAATTTTATCAATACCAATTAAAGTGTCAGGCTTGAATCTTAGAACTTCTTCAAGTTCGTTAACTAAAACGTTGCTTTTAAAGAAGTCTTTAATTGCGACACTTTTACTACGATTATCTGACATAAAGCATCAAAATTATGATTTTTAATATTCTTACAATTATTCTTAATTTTAATAGTTATAAAAAGGATTAATAAAATTTATTATATTGGTAAAAAAAAACTTTATCTAATTGAAGAAGTATT
>JBHLNK010000007.1:0-66058 GCA_048941625.1 Promethearchaeota archaeon
TTAAGTATGAATGCGATTATGGTAGTATTCTTTCAATTTTGGATTACAAAAAAGGTTTCAAAGTATGCTCCTATGAAGATGATGGCTTTTGGGACAATTTTTCTTATGATAGGTTTTGGAATGTATGGTTTTATTTCAGAACCTTACCTTTTCTTTGTCGCTATGGCTATTATCACTGTAGGCGAAATGATTGTTTATCCTCTTGGGCAAAGTACAGCTGCATCTTTTGCTCCTGAAGATAAACGTGGCAGATATATGGCAGTGTATGGTTTTCAATGGATGATACCTAACTTATTTGGTGTCTTAGCTGCCGGATTAATTTGGCTACAGTTTGGTCCAAATTGGGTATGGTATTTAGCCGGAATTTTATCTCTGATTTCATCAGTGGGTTTTTGGTTAATTCATAGGATTACTAAAGAACTTATTCTAAAAGAGGAGATAATTGTGGAAGAGGAAGTAATTGAATATAATGTTCCTACACTGGAATGAGAAACTATTTTTTTTTTAATATTAAGATATTTATTGATAATTTCAGGATTAAAATTTAATTTTTATGATCGTGAAACGCATCTTTCACGAATTTTTTTATTAAAAATATTTAGTGACTTGAGGTTTAAATATAAGTTCAACAGTAGTTCAACAATCTAAACTATAAATATCATCATTATTTTAAAGTTATTAAAGTAAAATTATGTTTATCCTTATTATAAACCAATTTTCCAATAAATAATTTATTTATGAATTCAAATTCCAAACCAACATCAAGAAGATTTCCCACTACCTTTTGGGTATTAATATTAGCCACATTTATAGACCGTTTAGGAGGTTTTATACTATTTCCTGTTTTTTCGGTATATGTAATCGATCATTTCGGAGTCGGTATAACAGAAGTAGGACTTCTTTTTTCGATTTTTTCAGCAGGACACATTTTTGGAGGTATGGTTGGAGGGGCTTTAGCTGATAAATATGGACGTCGAGTTATTACTCTTATTGGGTTGGTAGCGAGTGGGATGGGAAGTATATTTATGGGTTTAGTCAATGAATTATATCTTTTTTATCTAATTGCTGCAGTTTTAGGTACAATTGGAAATTTTGGGGGTCCTGCTCGACAGGCAATGGTTGCAGATTTACTTCCAGGTGAAAAGCAACCAGAAGGATTTGGTATGTTAAGAGTAGCAGTTAACCTTTCAGCAACTATTGGCCCAATCTTAAGTTCATTTATTGCAGTTTTCTCCTTCATGTTATTATTCATATTGGATGCAATTAGCAGCCTAATAACAGCTTTCATTGTCTTTATTGTCATTCCTGAAACAAAACCTCAACGTTTGGAAAATGAACCAGAAGAAACTGTTATGAAATCATTTGTGGGTTATAAAGATGTTTTAAAAGATGGTGTGTATATTTTATTTCTTTCTGTCTCCACTCTAACTGTGCTTGTATATATGCAACTAAATACTACTCTTTCAGCTTTCTTATGGGAAGTTCATGGATTTCCAATTTATGGCTTTCCTAGTTTTGGTTGGTTATTAAGCTTGAATGCACTCATGGTTGTAGTGTTTCAATTCTGGATAACTAAAATATTTTCAAAATTTTCACCAATGAAGGTGATAGCATTGGGTACATTTTTCTATATGATTGGTTTTGGGATGTATGGTTTTATTTCTGAGACTTATATGTTTTTTATTGCTATGGCAATTCTAACTGTAGGTGAAATGATTGCAATGCCAGTAGGACAAACTGCAGCTGCAGCTTTTGCGCCTGAAGACAAACGTGGAAGGTATTTGGCAGTATATGGGTTCCATTGGGCAATTCCAAGTCTATTTGGTGTACTACTCGCCGCTAATATATGGGAAAATCTTGGACCAAACTGGGTATGGTATTTTGCGGGGATTTTATCCTTTATAGCAATGTTAGGGTTCTGGTTTCTTAATGATATTACTAATAAGCGCCTATCAAAAAAAACTGAATCTTTTACAGAAGAATTACAGGATCTTGATCAAAAAGTAATTATTGAATAGTATTAAATAATTACAAATCAATTTCAAATCTAATTTTTAGATATTCATACTTTGAATTAAGCAAATTCAAAATCTTTTCTGTGAATATCCGCAGATTCTTAGCTTGATTTTTCTTTTCATTTTTTTGTTCTAATAAAAAATCATGTATCATATTTCTTGTGGCACTGGGACCTTTTTCTTTTAAAAATTTTATCCAGTGAATAGACATCCTACAAATTTTTTCAAGATTTTTATCAGGATACTCATTTATATCAAGTATTCTTTCATGATAACTACTTATAACATAACTAACTCTTTCCAAATAATCTGCTGTCCCTAATGAGTATCTACATAGACTAATGAGATTTGAAGTTATTCTCGAATTCCTAGTATTAGTTGCTGCTTCGAAAGACTCCCACAATTCATTCCACTCTTTTTCATTTTTATCTTTTATATTCTCAAAATTTAATATGACATTCATCATATCGCTAATATCAACATCATGTCCTCTTTTTATTTTCTTATTGAAAATTTCCCTTAACCCTGTTCCTTCAAGATAACTCCCCGCTCCAAAATCAAGTAACTGATTTAAATTATTTGCCGCACAAAGCGCTTCATGCCTTACTTCTCCGGTATCTGGATTAGTCCATTCAACAGATTTCTCAAATTCTCCCGTTTCTTTATTTTTAACCCAGCCAGACTCTTTTAAAGCATGATCCAAAACTCCAACCTCAAAACACCAAAAATCAATATCATCTGTAAAACGTTTTCTACGCCAATCCCTAGTGGTATATTTCCCTAAGTACAATTTCAGCGTGCCCCTTACCATTGCTTTCTTCCCTTCCTTTAGTGCTTTTTTAGCACTTTGAAAGTAAGGACTTGTTGAATCTTCTGAACATGAATAAATATGATTCAGGACTCTTCTAGCTTCCGTAGCTACAATATCGCAAGGAATTTTTCCATCAGATGGATAATTTCTTGACCCTCCATCCAAATATTTTTCAAATAAATCCTTATCATTATCAGGTATTTTATACCAAGGATTTGCAAACATTTTTTTACTAAATACATAGTGTGTGAATCCTTCCTCATCCACTTTTGTTTTATCAACTAATGGAGAAACATCTCTTAATTTGTCTCCCTTTTTAACGGCGTCAGCTTTAGTATCCCAAATTGAGGTCATCGAGTTATTATATTGAATCTAATTTTTAAAAATTGTTTATTTAAAATATAAAATTAATTTTTAAACATCGAATCTATTGGTATTATATTGTAGAATAGAAAAATATGAACAAGATGAATTTATTTAAAGTTTTTACACTAACGCCTTGGGACTCACTTGATTCAAATTTATTAACTGAAGTAAAATTACTTTCTTTAAAAGAAATCTTCAGTAAGTATCCAGTAATCCAACCCGAATTTTTTGATGATATGCTATCAAATTTGTATAACTTCAAACACTATTCTTGGATTGAAAGTATAAAAAGAATTGTTGGACCAAATAATGAAGATTATGATATTAAATCGTGGAACCTATTATGGGGAATGGATAATGACAGAAGAATTTTCCAGTTCTTATTTCAAAAAATAAAAAAGGAAATGAAAGATTCAAAAGCAATTTTAGTTGCTTTAGCTCCTCCAGAATTAAGTACACTATTTGTTCAATATAAGGATAAAGCAATATTACGAACCTTATCTCTTTTAAACAATCCAAAAAAAATGAAATTTCTAATGATCCTGGCTCCAAAAGGGAAATCTATAGCTGAAGAGCAACAATTACTCCCAGTAAATAAGAAATATATAGAAAAACTGAAATTTAATAATATCCTTAAACAAATGCCAAACATTAAAGGCCAATGGTTCCCCACATTTGAAGCAAAATGCCCAATTTGTAATGGTATGTTGACAGAAATTAAAGATTATGGTATTGGATTTGGAAAATTAGTTTGTCCAAAGTGTGGATATAAAAGAAATAAATAAAAATAATTCATTTATAAAACGTGTAAAAAGGGTTTTATAAAATACTTTGATATATATCTTATTAATAAATTTCAGAATTTTGAGATAAGAATAATTATGTTTGTAGCGGCTTTAGACTTAGGAACAACTGGTTGTAGAACATTTATTTTTGATTTGTCTGGTTCTATAATCGCTAGTGATTATCAGGAATGGGAAAGTTTCTATCCCTCTCCTTCATTTGTTGAGCAAGACGCAAATGTTTGGTGGAAATCCATTAAAATTACAATAGAAAATGCTATAAAAAAGAGCGGTATTGATAAAACAGACATTGTGAGTCTTTCTGTTACAAACCAAAGAGAAACAATTGTACCTGTAGATAGAGAGGGAAACCCACTTCATAATGCGTTAGTTTGGCAAGATAGGAGAACAATCGATCAGGTTGATTTTATAAAATCCAAAATCGGAGTTGATAAAATTTATAATACAACGGGGTTAACTATCGACCCTTATTTTTCTGCTACAAAAATTCTATGGTTTAAAGATGAAAAACCAGAAATCTATCAAAAAACCCATAAATTTTTACTAGTCTCAGATTTTATCATTCACAAACTAACAGGGAAGTTCTGTACAGATTTTTCAAATGCTTCTAGAACAATGTTATTTGATATTAACAACTTAAAATATTCAGAAGAAATTTCATCTGAAATGGAAATAGATCTAGATAAAATGCCAGAAACAATACCGAGCGGTGTAGAGGTTGGAGAAATTGAAACTGATGAAACACTTTTTGATAAAAAAACTTTAGTTGTAACCGGGGCGGGAGATCAACAATCAGCTGCATTAGGTGTTGGAGTAGTATCTCCTGGAGAAGTTAAATGTACAACAGGTACAGGAAGTTTTATTTTAGCATATCTATCAAAACCTAATTTTGATCCTATGAAAAGAGTATTATGTAGCTGTCATGCAATTCCTGGGTCATGGGTACAAGAAGCTAGTATATTTACAAGTGGAGCTGTTTTAAGATGGTTTAGAGATCAATTGGGACATGCTGAATGCGCTCAAGTTCAAGAAGGACAAGACCCATACGATACAATAACTGCTAAGGCTCATGAATCGCCACTTGGAGCAAATGGTTTACTTTTAATTCCCCACTTTGTTGGGGCTGGAGCACCCTATTGGAATCCTCATGCTAAAGGTGTTATCTTTGGTTTAGCGTTAGGTCATGAACGCAAGGATCTCTATCGGGCAGTTCTTGAAGGTGTTGCTTTTGAAATTAGGAGGAATATCGAAGTATTTAGGGAATTACAGATAGAAACAAAAGAGTTAATGTTAACTGGGGGAGGATCTCGCTCTGATTTTTGGAATCAGATTTATAGTGATGTTTTAGGAATACCCTGTGTTAGAAATGTTATTGAAGAGTCAACTTCCTTGGGTGCTGCCATACTAGCTGCTTCAGGAGCAGGAATTTTTCCCGATATTTCAAAAGCAGCCGAGAATTTATGTAAAATTGATAAAAAATGGCTACCTAATAATGACAGATATAAATCATATCAAAAATATTATAAGCTCTCAACAGAACTATATAAGTTATTTGATAATAATAATTTCTACAAAACTTTTGATAATATGCATTTGAATAAAGATTTTGAATAAAGAGAGAAATTAATCCAAAATAAACAATTTTATATATTTAAAGTGTTATTTTTTCTATAATTATAACTGCTTACAGAGAATAAAAATAATAAAGTGAATGAAATGGAAAATGAATCTTCAAGTTTAGCAACCGAGTTTAAAAAAAGTCAGAGAATTATAGCTTTAGTGTTTTTTATTACAATAGTTATTGCTACTGTAGTTTCACTAGGAGGTGTTGTCTGGACTATTGCGGATTTTTTTATCGGTCCAACTGGTAAATTGGAGCAATTTCTAGCACTCAATCTAGGATGGCAGATAGCTATCGTTGGAGGGCTTTTAGCGGGTTTGTTTTTTTTGCTTGTCTTCTTTTTTGGGTTATTCAAAAAGACTTCAAGGTCCTTGATCAATTTTATATATAAAAAGAGAGAGCTTGAAGAACAATATCAAAATCGCACAAACGTTAAAATTGCAGCGTGGGGATTGTTAATCAGTTTAATTGGTATTATCGGGGGGGCGATTTTTGCAATTTTCTGGGACATTTTCACTAGTGGCACTGGAGACCCATCAATAATTATGACTCTATTAGGAAGTACTGGTCCTCTAGTACTATTTATAGGAATAGGACTTTTTATGTTGGTTGGAATAACATTAGGACTCATTTACTTTTGGCGCAATGGATATTATCTTATATTAAAATTACTTGGTGGATTGGAGAAGGAAAAGAAAAAATAATAATTCTCGAAGATTTTCATTAAACTTTTTTGATTAAATTAGAAATCTTTAGCTCTTTTATTTTTTTTATATTATAGTTTTCTCTAATAAATTCAAACCAAACTTTTAATTGATCTAATAATGCCAATTTGAGAAAATGGCTACTAAAGTTGGAACCGTTTTCAATTATTTACAATTACCTAATGTATCTAAGTTCCCTTTTGTTATAAATAAAGGACAAGATAAAATTTTTGTTCAAAAAGGATTATTTGTCTATACAAAATCAAAAGAAGGATTTTTGATCGGGGTTATAGAAGAAATAGTATTGTTAAATGAATATTTCACTGATGCTTTAACTATTAAAGCGTATAATAATAATGATAATCCAAATATTTTAAAAGGTCTTTTCCCGAGTGAAGATTTTGAATTTGCAGTTGCCATAGTACATTGTTTAGGGTTAATAAAGTTTAAAGATAATTCTGAGCAAGAAATTGAAAGAGTTCAGAGAATGACTTATCCTGCAAGCCCGGGGAAAGGAGTTTATATTGTAGAGACAGATTCACTTAATAAATTCCTCGGCTTTGATACTAAACATGGTTTAAATATAGGAAAGGTAAAAGTAACTAACGCAGATGCATTTGTTAGCATGAATCGGTTATTGAATAAACATTTTGCTATTTTATCTATCTCAGGAGGAGGAAAAAGTTACCTGACTTCCATTCTTATTGAAGAGTTATTATCTAGAAATAAAGATTATGGGACTCCCGCAATTATATTACTTGATGTTCATGGAGAATACACCTATTTAAAAGATATTCCAGAGCTTAAAGATAAAATAAGGATCCAGGATATTTCCTATTTTCAAATAGGAATCCCTAATTTGTCTGTTTATTCCTTTAAAAAATATCAAGAACAAATTTCGCACGTTCAAGTAAGAGAACTTTCAAAATATACAAAACAACTTAAAAAAGATAAAGATAAGAGATATAACTATACAATAAAAGATATTATGGAGAAGATTGAAAATGAATCTGATGGTAATCGCAGTACAAAACAGGCTTTAATAGGCTGGTTATCAGAATTAGATAGATTAACACTTTTTGGGTCTCAAGAGAATCCAATAATTGAAAAAATAATTAAAAAACAAGAAATAACAATATTTAACTTTCAAAAACAAGTTAGTATTAGAAAAAAACAAATTGTTGTCGATTATATTTGTAATAGACTTTTTGATCTTCGAAGAACAAACGCAATTCCACCTTTTTTATTAATTGTAGAAGAAGCTCATCAATTTTGTCCCGAAGCGGCTCATGCTAATGCGATTTCAAAACCAATTATTGAGATGATTGCGAGAGAAGGGAGAAAATTTATGGCTTGTTTATGCTTAATTAGTCAGAGACCGAAGAAATTGAGTACTACAGCTTTATCACAATGTAATTCTAAATTGGTGCTAAATATTAAAAATCCTTATGACCTAAAGCATCTAATGGATAGTTCAGAATCAATTACTAAGGAATATGCTAGTATGATTTCTAGTTTAGGCGTAGGAGAAATGCTTTTGATGGGAAATGCTATTAATTATCCTGTATTTATTGATGTAAGGCAGAGAAAATTTAAATCAGAACTCGAAGAAATTACTTTAGCGCAATTATGTTTAGATTGGCAAAGTAAAAAACTATAGTAAGTCCGTTGTTAATCCTTCTCTTATAGAAGTACTGTTTTTGTTAAGAACTATCATCTTTTTATTTTTTGATACCCTAAACACATTGATTATGTTCATACTCTCTAGTTTCATAAAGATTTCTTCTAAATTCAATGGATTTACAAATGGAAATTCCTTTTTAAGCAACTCTTCAAGCCGTTTATCTAAAATTTCTCCTTTATTTTTAACTAATATATCAATTATAGAATTTATAATGGGTTTTTGATTCCAGCGATGAGATTCGATAATATTTCACCTGTTAATAAAATTAAGAAATAGATCTTTAATATTTTGTATATATTATCTCTAATTAATTTTCTGTTATTTACACAAATAGTCTATCTTCTTTTGAGTCTTCAATTCTTCTGCTTTTCAGTTTTTCTCCAAATTTTTCATACCATTCAATTACTTCTTTATTTAGTGTTGGATTGACCATCTTTCTTGCTTCCTTGAAATGTTCCAATGATACTTTTCTTGCCCTAATATTCTCCCTTAGGGCAAGCATCGCCGCTTCACGGCACCATGTTTCAATGTCTGCTCCAGAAAATCCTTCTATCATATTATTTAACTCTTCTAGGTTGATATTACTTGCTAATGGCATTTCATTAGTGAAAATTTTCAAAATTTCAAGTCTCCCTTTATCATCGGGAGCTGGTACTAAAAGTATTCGATCAATCCGTCCTGGTCGTATTAAAGCAGGATCTAAAATATCAGGACGATTTGTGGCTGCAATCACAACAATATCTTTCATTACTTCTAATCCATCTAATTCTGTTAAGAATTGGGAAAGTACTTTCTCAGTAACGCCAGAATCAGATGTGTGTCTTCCTCTACTTGGTGCGATTGAATCAAACTCATCAAAAAAGATTATACAAGGAGATGCCATTTTAGCTTTTCTAAAAACTTCTCTAATTGCTTTTTCCGATTCTCCTACCCATTTTGATAATAATTCTGGGCCTTTTATTGAAATGAAATTTGCTTTACTTTCTGTAGCTACAGCTCTAGCTAGTAGGGTTTTACCGCATCCTGGCGGTCCATAAAGCAGAATTCCTTTTGGAGGGGTTATTCCCATACGAGTAAATATAGTTGGATGTGATATTGGCCAATCTACAGCTTCTATTAATAATTGCTTCAATTCGTCCAGTCCACCAACTTGATCCCAAGGTATATTAGGTACTTCAACAAAAACTTCTCTTATACCAGAAGGTAAAATTTCTTTAAGAGCTTCTTCAAAATCTTCCTTTGTGACTTCTATCTGTTCTAATAACTCAGGATCGATTATTTCTGATTCTAAATCAATTTTTGGCAAATATCTTCTTAATGATGACATTGCGGCTTCTCTACAAACTGCTGATATATCCGCACCTACAAAACCATGAGTTATTTGAGAAAATTCTTTTAAGGAAATCTTTTTATCAAGAGGCATATTTCGAGTATGTATTTGAAAAACCTCTCTTCGCCCTTTTTCATTAGGAACTTTTATTTCAATTTCACGATCAAATCTTCCAGGTCTTCTTAATGCAGGATCAAGACTATTTGGTCTATTAGTAGCTCCTATCACAATTACCTTTCCTCTGCCATGTAGTCCATCCATCAACGCTAATAGTTGAGCAACTACTCTACGTTCAACCTCTCCAGTGACAGTTTCTCTCTTAGGAGCTATAGCATCTATTTCATCTATGAAAATGATTGCGGGGCTTTTTTCCTCAGCTTCAATAAAAATTTTTCTTAATTTTTTTTCAGATTCACCATAAAATTTACTCATAATTTCTGGCCCATTAATTGAAATGAAGTGAGCTTCACTTTCATTGGCTACAGCTTTGGCTAATAAAGTTTTTCCACATCCAGGGGGACCTCTTAAGAGAACTCCTTTTGGAGGGTCAATTCCTAATCGTTTAAATAATGAAGGATGTCTTAATGGTAATTCTACCATCTCTCTTACTCTTTGGATTTCTTTATCTAATCCGCCAACATCTTCATAAGTTATATAAGTGAGTCCTCTTTCAACCTCTTCAGTAATCCTATCACTTAAATTGAGTACTGTATCTTGTTTAATAACACAAATTCCTTGAGGTCTCATGCTTATAACTTTAAAGGTGATTTCTCTACTAATACCAATTGAAATAAAAATAAAATCATCTAAGGTTATGGGATAGTTATTTAACTTTCTTTTTACAAAACTTTCAAAACGAGGATTATTTTTAATCGGGAAGTTGGATGGCGCTAAAACAACATTTTGAGCTACCTCAGCTTTTACTTTTCGAATTTCAAGAGTATCATCAATTCTTGTGCCTGTATTTTTTTGTAATCTAGAATCAACGCGCACAATCCCTAAACCATTATCCTGTGGATAACTTGGCCATGCTATTCCAGCACTCTCTTTTTTACCAAAAACAGATATTACATCACCAGTCTGAATCTTAAGTGTTTCCATTGTTTTGGGATCAATTCGTATGATATTTCTTCCAATATCTCTTTTTTTAGCTTTTTGCACTCGTAGAGTAACACTGGGAGTAGTGCTATCTTTCTCCTCATCATTTTCTTTCGATGACATAATTAATCGACTAAGATTTATTATTTTTTAGAATAATTATTTTCGTAAAAATTTTTCTTTTTTTGTATAATAAAATTTATTTGATAAATTCATCTAAGGACACTTGTATTTTTGATGAATCAATTTTCCTCAACCTTTCTAAGGCATTATCTACCCTTTGTCTAGAAAAATTATGTTGTTCTATAAGCAATTCTTCGATTTTTTCATAATCGATTTTTTTTGGTTTTGGCAAGTAATAGTCTTTATCCACGTCTGGATTTAGAAAAATATTTCTTATCTCATTTATTTCTTCTAAATCCAGAATTATTTCCTTTCCACCTACATTAACCTGATTTTTTACTATATTTTCAAGGTTATTATATTTCTTAATCAAGTCTAATGCTATTTTTTGACCAATTCCTTTAATTCCAGGAAAAAAATCTGTACCAATTAGTATTCCCATATCAATTAATTGTTCTCTTGTAATACTGAGATTTTTCAAAAATTTATCAAATGATACATATTCAATATCTAAGGTTACTGTTGTATCTTTTACTTTTTTACTTCTACTTATTGCGAAGTTCCTTAGTAACCGTTCACCACCAAATAATAAAGTATCATAATCTTGAGAAGCACATGCCCAAGCATCGCCTTTCTCTACTAAAAATGCTGATTGAGCTTCACCTTCAGAACTAGCTTGGATAATAGGAATTCCCATATAATCAATTAACTTCTTACTCTCTTCAATCATCCCAGAGTCTAATTTTGAAGTTAATTGTGCATATTTTTTAGCTTCTTTAAAATCTTCATCATCTTGAGCCTTAATCATTTTCTCTTTATAATCATCTTTGATTTTTTTTCTCTCCTTTATAGTTTCTAATTTTAATAAAGAAGGAGTGCCATCAAAAACATAAATAGGCTTAATATTATGCTCCAGAAAATTTATTGATCTATAAAAAAGCCCCGAGAGGTGAGATGTGATATTACCTTGAAAATCCTTCAAAGGAGTTCCATCTCTCTGTCTTATGATTGCTAAAAATTGATAGATGGTATTAAAAGCATCAATTGCTATAGTTTTTTTAAATAGATTTTCAAAAGTTATGGTTCTTTTTACTTCATTTACTAATTCATTTATTTTTACGCCCATATTAGATTTGTTTCCTATTTTCTATTTCTTCGATATATATTTATGATGCAAATTATATAATTACCACTAATATAATATATTACTCTTTTGGTCTCCTTTTTAATTTTGAACCGCAGATTTCACACACACTATTCAGATCTTCAGATTTATAGACAGTTTGACAATGTGGGCAGTATATTTGCCATGTTATTTTCGATTCAATCCCAACTTTATATAAAGGAGAAAAAGGGATATTCAGCTCTGAACAAACATTTTCTATTGAGTAATCATTAGAATATAATCTTACTGATTCATTAGATTCTTTTATTAATTCTAAACCCAAAGCAACTAATTCTTTATCCACACTAGATAAAGCTCTGAAATCTCCTGTTTTTTTTGATATTTCACTGACCTTAATTATATATTTCATGTCAGGGTGTTTAATTTTCAATTTTTTACCCTCAATTGCCGCATGAATTTTATTAATAATATTTCTGTTTTTTTCAATATATCGGTAATCTTTTACTTCTTCAATTATAGCTGATGTTGTATAAATAATTCCCTCTAGTAAATTAACATCAATTCCTGTAAGAAAAATATTAGTGTCAAGAATATGGATCAAGAATTTTTTTTTCATATTATTGTTCTGAGTTAAAAATTTATAAGAAATACTTTTCCCAATTAAAATTCAAATTTTATTCTTCAGGAGAGTCATCAATAGGTACTCTTCTCACGGTACCTATTATTTTTTTACGTAAACGATTATAATAACTTCCTTGAAACCTAATAAATCTAGTCTGAGATTCTGCTTTACGTATTCTAACTTTAGTATTGGGTGCAATTCTTTTGATAATCTGCTGACCATCTATTACAATTTTTGCATCTAAACGGGGCCTTAAAAGCTGAATTTCGATTTCAGAATCAATAGGGACAACTATAGGTTTTAGACCAGTACCGGCGAAACTATTTAGCGGTGTGATTTGAATAGTTTCCATATTAGGGTTAATAATAGCGCCTCCTGCACTTAAATTGTAGGCTGTAGAACCAGTAGGGGTAGAAACAATAATCCCATCTAAATAACTTCGATTCAAGAAAATACCATCTATTCTAATAGAAACTTGCAATACTTTAGAACTTTTAGAAGAAATTATAAGAATTTCATTTAAGGCGTTAGTTAATTTGATCTCTCCAGAATTTTTTACAATAAATGCTGTAAGTTTTGAACAAGTCTCTATTTTGAAGTCATTATTCATAACTTTTGATAAATCTCTGAAAATATTTCTCCCATTTGATTCATCTAAGAAGCCAATTGATCCCACGTTTACCCCCAAAATTGGTGGAGGGTTTTGCTGAGATAAACTATTAACAACTCTTAAAATTGAGCCATCTCCTCCCACAATTACTATAAATTTAATGTTCTCTGCCGTCATTTCACCTAGATCCATGCCATTATGTGGAAAAATTTTTGGAGCAATTCTAGTCTCTAAATACACTATCTCTCCTTTTTGAACTAAATATTCAAAAATTCTTCTCGTAAGTTTAATTGCTCTTTCTGAGTCCAACCTACAAGCTAAAGCAATCGGTTTTTTCTCCATGATCTTCAGATCTTTTTAAAAAATCTCTATACTATTTTTAGCTTTAAAAAAATAATGGATAAGTTAAAATTAATTATTAATGATTTGAATGGTAGAAAAAACCTGTTTAACTACTGAAAACTCTATTTATCAGTGTTTTACCCGCTAACTGCCAATATTCCACTTGAGTTGTTGAAATTTTCTGTGGGTTAGATTGAATTTCTTTTAATTTACTCTTCAAATCCTCATCTTGAGGCCAATCTACATCAATTGATTCATAAGTCTCCAAATTCATAATATTTATTGAATTATCCTCTATAAAATTAATTTGTGCATTTCCTTTTGTTATTTCTGGAACTTCGACCATATGACCGCTCGGAATAGTTAGTGATCGTTTATTATTATCGAACATACCGACACAAACAACCCTGACTTTCGCATGACCATGTTTTCCACTTTTAGATCGTTCTGTACTTTTTATAATACATGGTTCTTCCTCAACCATGATATATTGTCCAACTTTTAATTTTTGAATCTCTGTTCTTCTAATAGACAATTCGATTAACACCTTAGTTTGTATATTTTTATCCAAATATTTTTAATTTTGACATTTCTTTTAATTTAATATATATTATATTTTTTCAAAAAAAAATATTAGTTTTTACGTACTATTTCATTTACTATAAAAAAAATTCATAGCTGGGAATAAATGGTTTTAGAAAATCTCGGAAGATCACTGGATGCTGCAATTAGAAAATTAAGAAGACTTCCTGCAGTTGATAAAGATGCAATCAATGCTCTAATTCAAGAGTTACAAAGAGCTCTATTAAGTTCAGATGTGAAAGTTGAATTAGTGTTTCAAATGACTGAAAATATAAGAAAGGAGGCAATGAATACCAAACTTCAAAAAGCAAGACGTAAAGATTTCGTAATTAAGTTAATACACGATGAACTTATCAAAATCCTAGGAGGAAAACCTCCACCAATCAGAATTAAATCTGGAAAGAAAAATGTAATTTTGTTAGTAGGGATTCAAGGCTCAGGTAAGACAACTACTATCGCAAAATTAGCTAAATATTATAAAAGCAAAGGATATAAAGTCGCCACTTTAACAACTGATACTTGGCGCCCTGGAGCTTATGAACAATTAGAACAATTATCAAAACAAGTAGGAGTACAATGTTATGGCAATCCTAATGAGAAAAATGCGATTAAGATTGCAATTCAAGAAACTAAAAGAGCATTGAATGATGGAAATGACATAATTATTGCTGATACAGCTGGAAGACATAAGGAAGAGAAAGATTTAATGGAAGAAATGGCTCTTCTTGAACAAAAACTAAAACCGAATGAAATAATATTAGTAATAGATGGATCTTTAGGTCAACAGGCATATAATCAAGCAAAAGCTTTCGCCGAAACCACAAATTTAGGAAGCATAATTGTTACTAAGTTAGATGGAACGGCTAAAGGTGGTGGAGCATTATCTGCTTGCGCAGCTGCCAATGTAGGTATCAGGTTTATAGGTGTAGGAGAAAAAATAGATGAATTGGAGGTTTTTGAATCATCAAAATTCGTGGGAACTCTTCTTGGAATTGCAGACATTGATTCACTCGTTCAAAAAGTACAAGAAGCTGAAGTTGATATGGAACCAGAAATGGTAAAAAGAATGGTTCATGGTAAATTTACACTTGAAGACTTATATTTACAATTGAAGAGTATTAAAAAAGTTGGTAAATTTAGACAGATTTTAGCAATGATGGGTGGAGGAAATATTCCAGATGCTTTAAAAGAAGATGCTGAAGCAAATCTTGCTAAATGGGAGGTAGTACTTAGTTCTATGACTCAGCAAGAAAAAGAAAACCCGAAAATAATCAAAAAGACTAGGAAAAGAAGAATCTCTATTGGATCTGGTGTAGAATATTCAATTATAAATAAGATGTTAGATCAATATAATCAAATGAAGAAATTCATGAAGAATTTCCTTCAGATGCAGAAGAAAGGGAAAGGTATGCCTGGGATGCCCGGAGGTCCTAAAGGTCCTGGATTTCCAGGTGGAAAAGCCGCAGCGGATTTCATGAAAAAGTTAGGAAAATTTTAGAATATAATGATTATATTATTTGATTAATTTGGTTAATTTACTTTTATTAATAGAAAACCTCTCGCCATATTCTAAAAGCAATATTGATCAAGGAAACACACCAAATGATATTTACAGGCTCTCAAATTGTATTAAAGAAGCTTTTTGTTTATCTTATTCCATAAGAAAGGAGAATAATTTATTTATATTTCTTAGAAATAAGCAGATCTTAATTAAATTTGAAGGGAATAAACTAAAGTATCTAGGACCTGATGAAAGGTCTCAAACTTTACTATTAGAAAAAGCATTGAATCGCTTAAATAAATCAAATTTTCATAATTATGACAGATGGTTTCAATCAACTCCAGGAATATTTGTAAGGAAATTTAGATCTGACAACTTTTTTATAGATTATATTTCCTCAATTATAAATGATAATTTTTCATTCATTGAAGTAGATCCGAGGAAGGAATTTAAAGATTTGAATTTAAATATAGATAACCTAAGATTTTTAGAAGAGACGTTTTTTATCTTTCCTCTATTTAAAATTTCAAGTTTTTTAAAAAAAATTATAAAAAAACTCAAAGACATGAAAAGCATAAATATGATATCTCTTTTTAAAATTAAGGATGTTGAAAATAAGATTTTATATATCAATTTCCTAAGAGATCAACAAGAAAATATAAATTAATTTATATAATGATACTAAAAAACGCTAAAATTTTCTCTGAGGGATTAATAAGAAATGGAATCATACATTTTGATAAAGAACTCATTAAAAATGTCATTTTTAATCCAAAAGAAAAGCAATTGATAAAATTAGCTAAAAAAAATTTAGATAATAGAGAGATTGATTGTAAAAATAAGTTAATCCTTCCTGGAATAATTGACATACATGCTCATCTTAGAGATATGGAGCAAAGCAATAAGGAAACTTTTTTAACTGGAACTAAAGCAGCTGCTTTTTCAGGAATTACCACTGTTTTTAATATGCCTAACACAAAACCTCCTGCAATAACAATTGATCAGATAAAAGTATGGATGCAAAAGGCAGAAAACAATATTTATGTTGATGTTGGATTCATAGCAGGCGTACCAAAAGAAATTGACGAGAATATCATTAAAAAGATCATAGAATTAGGAATAATTGGTTTTAAGATATACCCTCTTAGTCCTATTAGTGGTATTGATTGGACAAATTCAAGTAACATTATAAAGATTCTTGATATTTCATCAAAATATCAAATTCCAATTTTTATACATGCTTCATTTCCACTATCACAAATCGAAAAAGATCAAATTAGACAACAATTTTATGAAAATTCTGAAAGTGTTTTGAAATATCATAATCTTTATGATAATACTAAAGCAGAAGAAAAATATGTCAAATTAATTATTGATTCTTATCAACTGTATATCCTGAATGATCAATTAACCCCCAAGCAATATCCTATAATACATTTTTGTCATATTAGCTGTATTGAGAGTTATTCAGTAATCAAAAAAATACAGGATTTTAATCACAATTTTAAGATTAGTTTTGAAGTTACTCCACATCATCTTTTGTTATCTGATAAAATCCAACTAAAAAATAAAAATATTGGCAAAGTTCAACCTCCGTTAAGAGATGAAAAAAATTCTAGTTTTCTTTTTGACCAATTGAAAGAAGGACATATAAAATTAATTGGAACGGATCATGCTCCTCATACAATCCAAGAAAAAAGACAAAATTTTTCTGAAGCTCCATCTGGGTTTCCTGGTTTTGAGACTTATCCATTACTAATTCTTGATAAGGTGTTTAATTATAAGCTGTCATTAGAGAAATTTGTACAAATAGCTTCTGAAAATCCTGCAAAAATTTTTAACCTTAAAAAAAAGGGTTTTATTAAAAAAGGCTACAATGCTGATTTGATTATAATTGATAAAGTCCCTGAATTTTTAATTGACCCTAGGAACTTTAAAACCAAAGCAAAATTCACTCCTTTTGAAGGTTATAAAACCACTGTTAAAATTTGGAAAGTTTTTTTAAGAGGACTTGAAATTAATCTTGAAAATTCAGTTCCAAATGGTAAAATTATTAAACGGTTTCTGTAATATATAAAAATCAAAACATTATAATAATATAATAAAAATAGATGATTAAACTGTTTATAATATGTCTGACGAAAATGAATTTAGCTTAGAAGAAGGTAAACTTTTGATCAAATTTGCGCGAGAAAATATAGAATTTTACTTAAAGAATAATCGACGTATTCTTATTCCAGATTTAATTAAAGAAAAATTCTCAGATCATTATGGTGCATTTGTTACATTAAATAAATATAATGTTACCGGTAATCCCTTAAGGGGGTGTATAGGCTATATAGAACCTACTTATTCCTTATTCGAAGTAATCCATAGAGTTTCAATTAGTTCTGCTATAGAAGATCCTAGGTTTCCTTCTGTTTCTATTGAAGAAATGGATAATATTGTTATAGAATTATCAATACTAACTCCGCCCAAATTAATTGAAGTTAATAATCCGAAAGAATATCTCAGTAAAATTGTGATTGGAAGAGATGGGCTTATAGCTGAGAAAGGAGTGAGAAGAGGATTGCTCCTTCCTCAGGTACCAGTTGATCACGGAAGGAATTGGGACGTAGAAACTTTTCTTTCTCATACTTGTACAAAAGCATGGTTAGATACTGATGCATGGAAAGATAAAAGTACTAAAATATACTCCTTTCAAGCAATACTTTTTGAAGAGGAACAACCTCGTGGTGAAATATTTAGAAAGTATCTTAAATAAATAACTTCTTTAATTTAATCACCTAATGTATTTTATTAGGAAATTTTACATTTAAAGATTTAATAGCGAGTTAGTTCTATATGGGAAATTCTGATAAAATCCTCTCAATTGATATATCTTCTAAAAAAGTTAAAGTTGGTATCATTTCTGATAAACTAGAATTAGAATCTACTTCAATTCAAAATTTTGATATTTTAGATGAAGATATAGATGGTTTTGCTAAGAGATTTGATATGGATAATCTCTGGAATCTTGTTAAAACAGGTATAAAAACTGTAATAAAAGAAAATAAACCACATAATATTATTGGAATATCCTCATGTGGTCAAAGAATGGCGACAGTTTTCTTAGATAAAAAAGGAAACGAAATTTATGGAGGTCCAAATACTGACATGAGAGGTATTGATTCGGCTTATCTTATTGAAGAAAAATTTTCGGAAGAAGAATTATTCAATATTACCGCGCATAGTCCCTTCTTAATGTTCGTATTAGCGCGTCTACTTTGGTTTAAAGAAGAGAGAATAGATCAATATAAAGAGATTAACAAAATATTAATGCTAGACGACTGGATTGTCTATAAATTGACAGGAGAGTTTTATTCTGATTATACTTCACTTGGTGAATCATTATTGTTTGATATTAACAAGAAAAACTGGAGTAAAGAAGTAATTGACGCTTTTGATATTAACTCAGAAAATCTTCCTGAAATTGTTGCTCCTAGTACATATATTGGGGAGCTAAACTCAGATCTATTAAAAAAATTCGAACTAGATAATACACATATACCTATATTTAAAGGATGTGGTGATACACATGCTAATTTATTAGGTATGGGTGTAATTGAAGATGGCAACATCGGAATTACTCTTGGAACGACCAGTCCAGTTCATTTAGTAGTTGATAAACCTATTGTAGATCCAAACCTAAATTTTTGGACTAATTGTCATATAATTGAAAATAAATGGTTGATGGAAGCTAATACAGGAGGTACTGGTAGAGTATATGATTGGTTTAAAAATGCTTTCATAGAAGAGTCTGATAAAGAAGCTGATAACATCATGAATAGATATATGAACAAAAACTTACCTGGAGCAGGATCAACTTATGCTTTTTTAGGTCCAGAGCTCATGGCTATAAAAGATCAAACTTCAATTAAGAGAGGAGTGTTTGTTTTTACTCCACCTAGTATGATTGGGGAAGAATTACCTAAAATTGAAAATTTTGCCCAAAGTACAATGGAAGGTATCTGTTTCGGTATTCTTGAAAATTTTAGAGCTTTACTTCATTTTACAAAATCAAAAGTAAAAGTATTTTGTTCAGGGGGTATGGCTAAATCTCATGAATTTTGTAACCTTCTTGTAAACGTTCTTGATTATGATCTTAATGTACCTAAACATAAAGATTCTGCTTTTATTGGATGTGCAATTAATGTTTTATTAGGGTTGAAAGTATATCAAGATTATAAGACAATTATTGATAATCTACTTAAATTTGATAGCTTTACAGTCAACCCTCAAGTATCGCAAAAATATAAGAAGATCTATAGGGAATGGAAGAATTTAAAAAATCAACTAAGCAAATTATAAATTTTTAATTATTAGTTGAATTTATATAAGATGTTCAATCTCAATCCCTTTTCTCCAATACCATTCAAATAAGTCTTCTGACCACTTTAAGAATATATTACTATTATCAAACAAACATTCACTATAGTCTACTTTTCCTTGTTTACTTAAAAATAATATAGCTCCTTTATCAGTAACTAGTAAAGAAAATAAAACTTCTTTTAGCAATCGTATATTTTGTGCAATATTGATTTTTTGATAAAAAGCATGACGATCTTGTAATCGTTCATAACCTTTAGAGTTTAACACGTTTTCATTTACAAGAGCCCTTATCTCAATATCCATATTATTAATTTTTCTTTCCACAGCAGGCAAAATTGAATCTTGAAATTGTTCAGATATCGCAAAAATATAATTCTCTGTAGTTTTAATCAGTTCTGACCATAATTCTATATTTTGCATAGTTCCTGAATTTATTTTTAGAGATTTTAAATGTCCTAACCTTAAAATAAAATCAATTGGAATAAAAGAGATCTCATGTGTATTGAAAAAAGTTTCAAATTTTAATGATACTTCAAAAAGTTCTAGTACATCTAGAAAAATATTTCCAATGTTAGTAGTAGTATAATTATTATCTATTGTTTTTACAACCAAATTTTTTTTAACAAGCCTTTTTATATGACGTGAAATTTCAGATCCCCGAATCTTTAATTCTCTTTCTAACTGACTATGCTTTTTACTTCCTTTATATAAACTTTGAAAAACCTTAAATCGACCTTCATTTGAAAATTCAAAAAATAAATCATTTATTTTCAAAATATATCAGCTTACTTTCCAATTTATTTAACTTTCATTTGAATGCTTAATAGTATATGAATTCGGATCAATAAAAAATTGTTTGTATCTATCAAAAATTCATTTTATTGATAAAATTGATTTCAGAGTCATTATACCATTAGTTTATTACTTTTTAACATTTTCATATTAGTAGCAATTTTGAATTACAATTAATTTTAATATTATCAAGAAAAAGGTGAAAAAATTGACAGAATTCAAGAAAATTGAAGAATGCTTGAAAGAAATAAGAGAACGTTATATCCAAAATGAAAAGGTGAGAAAGAAATTAGCTAAATATGAAGAGCCTATTCAAATGGAGTTTCTAGATTCGAAAAGAAAAGTTTTAATTCTTATTAATAAAGATCAAGGAATTGAAATTAAAAATAATACGGGAGATGATACATCACCGGTAAAAATTGAATTTGTCGGAGAAGATATAATGTTTGACTTATTCAACAAGAAATTAGGCGCTGTTAAAGCATATTCTGATGGTAAAATAAAAATTGTAGAAGGAAATATGAGAAGTTTAATGAAACTGAAGAGTTTAATGTTTTAGCTAATCTTTTTTTATTTATGGTTTATTTTAAATATATTGTTCAAATTTAGCAAATAAAAATATTAAAAAGAGAAAATATAATGAAGGCTTTGATAACAGCTAAACTTACTGAATTATGTTTAAATGAATTGAAAAAATATATGGATATAACCTATGAACCATGGAGAGAAACAGGAATAATATATTTTGATGTGAAAGAACTTGTTGAAAAACTTAAAGATTACGATGTTTTTATAACTGAAGCAGATGATTTAAAGAAAGAGGAATTATTTGAAAAGACTAACCTCAAACTCCTTGTATCATGCAGAGGAGATCCATTTAATATTAATTTAGTAGCCGCTAGCAAAAATAAAATTCCAGTTCTTTACACTCCACTTAGAAATGTTGACGCAGTAGCGGAATTAACAATTGGTTTAATGCTAATGCTAGCCAGAAATTTGCATAAAGCTGATAGAATCATACACTCTGATGATTTTGAAATAATTGAATTCGAAGATTACGTAGATTATTTAAACAAATTTCAAGGAATTGAATTAAAAGGAAAAAAGATTGGAATAATAGGTTTAGGACAGATTGGCAGTAGGGTTGCTGATAGACTTATTCCTTTTGGAGTTGAATTTCTAATATATGATCCTTATATACTTGAAGAAATTGTAGAGCAGTATGGTAAAAGAGTCGAAATTGATGAATTAATCAAATATTCTGATTTTATCACTATACACGCAGTTGCTACTGATGAAAATGAAAATCTGATAAATCAAGAAAGAATCGGGATGATGAAAAAAAGTGCTTATTTAATCAATACATCAAAAGGAAGTATAATCGATTATAATGCTTTATATAAAGCTTTAGAAGAAGAAAGATTAGCTGGAGCAGCTCTCGATGTTTTTCCTCTTGAACCTATTGATGAAGATAATGAATTTATTAAACTTAAGAATGCGATTGTGACCCCTCATATAGGTGGAGATACAGAAGAAATAATCACGCGTCAATCTGAAATTTTATTGATCGATATAATTCTATGGTTAAATGGGAAAAAACCTCAGCACATTATGAATCCTGAAGTTTTAAAAAATCAAAACGTTGATAAATCTCAGGAAATTGATAAGTTTTTTATTTTAAAACAAGAAATTGTTAATTTATGTAAAAAATTATTGGAAGAAAAACACGTGATCGGTTCTGCTGGGAACGTTAGCATAAGAGTTAATAATGATGGTGAAGAGTGTGTATTAATCACCCCTAGTAATGTTCGATATGATGAAATGGCTCCAGATGATATATTAACTATTGATATGGATGGTAAAGTTATCAATGGTAAAAGAAACCCGTCTGTTGAAAAAAAAATGCATTTAAGCATATACAAAGAGAGAGAAGATGTAAACGCAATTATTCATGCTCACAGCATTTACTCTACAATCCTTAGTACTTTAGATTTATCCATTCCTGCTGTTTTTGAAGAATTTGTTCCATATATTGGTGGTGAAGTTAAATGTGCAAAATATGGAGAAGCGGGAACGGAAGATTTAGCAGAGGGTGTTTTAAGTGCTTTAGAAGAAAGAAATGCAGTTTTATTGGCAAATCATGGAAATTTATGTTGTGGTAGTCACCTAGAAGGTGCCTATACAGTTTTGGAATACCTTGAGAGAGGAGCAAAGATATATTTCTTAGCAAAACTGTTGAAAGAACCAAATTCATTACCTGAAGATACTATAGATTATGAAATGGATATCTTTGAAATTTTTAAAGATTCCAAAAAGATTTAATAAATAATCATTTATTTTTGCTGATATATATAATTATTATTCAAAAATTCCAATGAAATAGCAGTGGATTGTTCTGCTTCTTTTTTATTGACCATTCCAATTGTAACAGCACAAATATTATGCTTACTGATATATTCAAATGCTTTATTAGGTGAAATCTTACCAGCAGCTAAGGTTTTCATCCCAATAAAATAGACATTTTGTGTATTATCAACGATCTTTTCTAATTCTTCCTTATTTTCCATTAAAAATCCAGTTGCATTAAAAGGTATTAAAAAAGCTTGTACATTTAGTGAATTTTCAATACAATACCTAATTGTTGATACTGGCTTATGGGTTGCAATACCAGGAATAATTCCTGCTGCAGAAATTTCTTCAATAATTTCTAATAATTCAATTCCTCTCTCATCAGAAATCATACCATGCACAAATATCATTTTAGCACCAACATCAATTAAAGAGTCTATTTTAGGATTTGTTCCAGGATAAGTAGATCCTGTTATTACGTAGTCATTATGCATGTCAATCATTATCTGAGCAGCCTCTAAAATTCTACCACTCGGAATCACCTCAATTCCTCGAGATCCATTCGCATAACTAGCTTCTAAAATTTCCAAAATTGCATTTGGATTGTTTAGAAATCTCCTGCGCCATTCAAATGCATCAATACCAAACTGCCCCGCCCCAATAAATGGAGATGTTCCGGTAGATACTAATGGAATATTAACACCATTAATTTTACAGAAAATTTTAACCCCTTCTTTAAACATAAATAAAATTTATTTAAATTTGATAAGTGATTATTATTAAGCGAATTATAAAATTTAATGTCTATTTCAATTGTAAAATAAAATTGGAAGCAGGTAAGTCCTAGATTTTTCAAATTAAAAGATTAAAATTAGAACTCTATGTAACGAAGAATTATTGAAGAGGAGATTAGAATATCACCAATAAATGGAACAATTTGTAATGCTATCTCTTTCTATAACCATGATTTTGAAATACTCAAAGATCTTAATTCTCTTCTTATCCGTCATATTCTAACAAATGAAGCAAGTTCGATTCTTCTTTTTGGGAACTTTACTCAAAAGGATATATTTTCTTTGGTAGAAAAAATAAAACTCATAGAATTAGCATCAGATATAACAGAAAGCAAAATTCCTCTTCTTATTGGAATATATGGAGAAAAAGCTGATGATATCATAAACCAGATTGAAGATCTAAGAAAAAAATTTGAATTACTAAATTTTATAATTAGCCCTCCAACCTCTGAAAGAAAGTCAGAAGAACAGTTAAACGCCTATTTTGAAAACATCTTAGGCTCTTTAACCTCTAAAAATCAGATATATATAATTAATAATCCCAAAATTTTTGCTGGAAATGAAATTTCTCCTGATATGATAAATCAATTGATGAAATTCAGTAATTTAAAAGGTTTAAACGACTCATTTTATAATATTAAAAACTGTAAATCATATATTGAGAATTTGGGCAGCGATTTTACAGTTATTTGTGGATTAGAACAAAATTTTCAGGCTTTTCTTCAACTTATACCATTGAAAATGAGAAAATATAGTGCTATTCTCTCTAATCTCAGCAATTTGGTGAATTTATGCTCAAAGTTATATTCTAATGCTATACAAGATAATATTCTAGAAGTTCTGCAATTACAGGAACAAATCAATGGTAGCAGGAAAAATTTATATGAAATAAGGACAAATGAAGTAAATGAGGATATTGGGTTAAAATATTCTTTCTTGCATATATATAAAGATTTAGTATCAAGAACTAGCAGCAATATTAGTTCAATTTATAAAGAATTACAAAATCAAATTGATCCGATTAGTGTTGGGCGAATTGAAGCTACTGTGAATTCCTTAATGAACCATAAGCAAATTTATAAATTATATTTTCTTGGTAAACAAGATCTTTACCAATTTGATGAAATTATAAAAACTTTTTCACAAATCGAAATTTTAGTAAATCAAGGCAAGGTAAAAAAAATAAAAGGGCCCTATACTACAGATATAAATACTCTTTATAGAGTAAATTTTGAAAAAAATCAATTAGTCTTTAGATTCCGTACAGACCAATATTTACTATTTGATAACTTAATCAAGGAAAAACTTCTCTATCCTTTTTTAGATAAAACTTTGAGCCCAAATGATATTAACTTAAGGCAGAATGTAAAAGAGATACTTGCTTCAAAAAAAGGTTCATATTTTTTCGATAAAGAAAATCCGCCTATAATACCTGTATGCAATTTATTCTATTATGATGAGACGAAGGAAATTATACCTTATGTTTTTTCAGTACAGGAGTATATTCGAGGTAAACCTCTGTTTCAATTAATCAATCGATACATCAGTGAAGGTAAAAACCTGCAATCTAAAAAGTTTGCAGATTTATTTAGTAATTTAGGTGAGAAATTAGCAAAGCTACATACGGCTAAATTTGATTCATTCTTTTACAATATTTTTAATATAGGAAAAAAAGAGAAATTGAGTTATTCAGAATATATCTCACTTGAGTTTGAAGATAAAATCAAAGAATCATATAAAAATAAGTTAGGTTTCTCTAATGAGGTTCAGGATTATTACAAAGAACACTCTTCCTTGTTTGAAGATATAACTGAATTTACTCTTATACATAACGATTTAAAGAGCCAAAACATTATTGTTAAAGAGGAACTAGGTGCTATAAATATCAAGGGGATAGTTGATTTTGATAATTGGTGTGTTGGAACCCGTGCTCAAGACTTTGTAAAAATTGATTATTGGATTTTAAAACCTTTAAATAATCCTTCATTTAACTCCGCTTTTTATAATTCTTATTCTAAATCTTATAAGTTAGATAACGATTTTAAGAAAAAGATTGAATTATATAAATTACTATGGTTATTAAGTGAATTTAATTTTGAGTCGGAATTAATAAAAAAGTCTGTACAAATAGATTTTGTTGAAAACCAATCTAAATCATTAAATAATTATATTGAAGAAATCAAAGCGATAATCCAATAAATTTAATGATTAGCAAAAACATAGAAACTATAAGTTTGAAATTTTAATAAAAATTTTTTAATAAATAGCTATGCCAAGATTTTTAAAAGAAAAGGAAATAGCAATACAATTAGTTCAGAAAGCATCAGAGATTACAGAATGGTTTAAAAAAAAAGGATTTAAGTCTTTTTTAAAATTAGATCAATCACCCGTTACATTGGCAGATTACGCATCTCAGATATATATAATATCAAATCTTAAGAAATATTTCCCCAATGATGAAATAATCGCGGAAGAAGAAAACGGTGATTATATTAATCAAGAGGAGTTAGATTTGATAAGACTTTGTTTTGACGAATTAAATTTAGAAGATTGTCAAGATTTGAAGGAATTAATTAAATTTCGAGGGGAACCTTCAGATAGACAATGGACAATAGATCCTATTGACGGAACTGCTGGATATCAAGAAAAGTTATCCTATGCTATAGGTATTGGTTTTATGTTAGAATCAATACCCAAGATCAGCGCCATTGCAGTACCAAATTATAACCAAGGGAAATTAGCTATTTTCTCAGCTGAAGAAAGTCAAGGAACTCAAGTTTCAATAGAGGGAAATGAGTTTAAACCAGTAAAGGTTAGCAAAATTGAAGAATTAAAAGAAATTCGTTTATGCCATTCATTGCATTATGATAAACCATGGGTGTTAAATTTTGCTAAAAAAATTGGTATAAAAAATTTTATTCAGATTGATAGTATGGCTAAATTCTGTATGGTATCTGAAGGTAGTGCAGATCTATATATAAAACCTTTGGATAATCGCTTTTCATTTTCATGGGATTTTATGCCTGGTTATTTGATTGTTAGAGAAGCAGGAGGTAAAGTTACAGATTTAAATGGTGAAAATATAAAATTTAAAAATAATAAATGTTTATGGACTGCTCCAGGTATTTTTGCTTCAAATGGTGTTCTACATAATAAAATCCTAAATCTGTACAAAGAATAAATTTTAATTAGGCGATAACATATTGTAATAGGTCGGTTTGATGAACTTTTTGATTTTCAATCAAATTAGACAGTTTAATACCAACCAGTCTAACTTTTTTATTACTATCTAAGAATTCCTTAAACAGTTCTAAAATTACTTTTAATACATATTTCTTGTCCTGAATATGAAAATTTAATGTTCTTGAACGAGTAAATGTTTGGAAACCTTCAAACCTTATTTTTAACGTAATAGTTTTATATGAAATTCGATGTTTTTCTATAGTCATATGTATTTTTTCATTAATGTCTTCTAGTTTCATTAAAATCTCATTAAAAACATTAGTATCTGTGTAGAAAGTTCTTTCAGCGCTAATGGATTTCCTTTCTTCGTTAAATTCCTTTACTTTACGAGTATCTAGACCATTCACTATTTTCCAGATCCATTTTCCATGTTTTCCAAACATATCAATCATCATAGAACACGAAGCGTTAATAATATCACCAATTTTTTTTATCCCTTTTTTATAATAAAAAATCTTAGACTTCTTACCAATTCCTGGTATGCGAGTAATATCCATTTCTTTTAAAAATTGAGATATTTCATTGGGTCTTACAATTGTGATTCCATTAGGTTTATTTTCATCTGAAGCTATTTTAGCTAAAGATTTTGTTGGAGCAATTCCTATAGAGATGGTAATTCCAATGACATCAAGTATTTCCTGTTGAATTTGTTTCGCTATTTTTTCTGCTTCCTTATAATCTTCGGTTAATTGAGTTATCTCTAAATAAGCTTCATCAGTTCCAACCTTCTGAAAGGCATTACTATAGTTATTAAGGATAGCCATTACATCTTTTGATACTTTTTGATATTTATTACCATTAGGTCTTAAATAAATACCATGAGAACATCTTTTATAGGCTTGAGAGATGGGCATGGCTGAATGTAGACCATATCTTCTAGCTTCATAATTACAAGTAGCCACAACTCCTCTTCCTTTTCCATCTTTTGGGTCAGCTCCTATTATAACTGGTTTACCTCTGAATTTTGGATTATCTCTTTCTTCTACTGCGGCAAAAAAGCAATCAAGATCACAATGGAATATAATGCGGCCCATTATTTAGTTTAACCTGAATAGTAAAATGACTAATAAAAATCAGTCTATCAATTTTGATCTCATTAAATAATATTTAAAAAAGAAGTGTTTCAAGAATTAATGGATAACAGAAATAATAGAAATTTTTCTACATAAATAAAAGACCTAATACTCAAAATATATTTTTAACGGAAATTTAATTATTAAATATATGGTAATCATTAAAGAAGAACAACTCCGGAATGAAGTTGTTAGAGGTGCAAAGGCAATTTTTAAAAAAGGATTAGTAGAAACTGGTGAGGGTAATGTAAGTATGAGAAACGCAAAGAAGGAGGAATTATTTATTACTCCTTCATTTAATCAATATGAAACACTTAAACCTAATGAAGTTGTACATCTTAATTTTGAAGGAGCTGCTTTAAGTGCTGGAAAATTACCTTCCACTGAAGCAAAAATGCACATAGCAATCTACAAATCAAGACCAAAAGTTCAAGCCATAATTCACACTCATTCACCCTTCGCTACAATGCTTTCAATCACAAGAAAGAAAATTCCAATTATAATGGAGGAAATGTATATTTTTCTTGGAGGCTCTGTTGATGTATCTGAATTTGGAGAAGCTCATACCATTGAGATTGGTGATGTGGCTCTCAAAGCATTAGGTATAAAAAATGCAGCTTTATTAGCAAATCATGGTGTGATTGTTTGTGGAAAATCACTAGATCATGCTATTAAATTTGCTGAGTTAGTGGAAAAACTGGCAAAGATTTACTGGGGAGCTTTACAAATTGGAGAACCAAATATTGTATCTAATAAGCATCTTGAAAGATTTCAAAAATTATTTGAAAGTCTTTTTGCAAACTTTCCTCGAGGAAGAAATAAATAAATACTTTAGATAATCATGTGAAATTTATGGAATTAGGTATTAGTTCTTTAGGCTATCTTGCTGAAATAGATCTTATTGACAAAAATAAAAATTTGGTTGATTCACAACTCGAAGCAATTAAGGGGAGCCTTGATTTCAGTGAGGAAAATGGCTTAAAGGTTGTAGAATTAGTAATTGAACCTACTGACATACTATATAAAGAAAATAGCCATAAGTTAATTGACTTAGCTAATTCTTATTCAGTAAAAAAGCAAGTTCATGGGCCATTTATTGATGTAAATTTATGTTCTCATAACAATCATATTTCTAAAGCTTCAATTGAAACATATTTAGAAACTCTTCAACTTTGTCATGAATTAAATAGTAGTATGGTCACTCTACATCCAGGATATGCTAATTTTATGCTAAAATCAATAAGAGTATTTAATAAAAACCAGTTAAAGAACGCTATAAATATTATATTAGATTCGTCAAAAAGATATGATTTAGATATTTGCCTAGAAAATATGCCTTCAAATGCTAATATTATGACTGATTATGAAAATATTGTGAATGTTTATAATGTCATAAATAGACATGATCTCTTTCTTACTTATGATACAAGTCATTATTTTATGAGTAATGGAAATGTAGACCAATTATGGGAAAAATTTCATGATAAAATTAGAAATATTCATATTGTTGATTCATACGATAAAAAATCAGATAAACATCCTCCATTAGGGACAGGAATTATTGATTTTAAACATATTTTTGAGATTATAGAAAGTTATAATTATAAAAGCTCTTTAATTATCGAACTATCATCTAAAGCATCCTTATCTCAGAGTATTAATTTTATTACTAAATTTTTATAAATAAAAAAAAATAATGATTAAAAATGCCTATAATATCTTTACAGATTAGTGATGATTTATTAGAAAGATTTGAAAAAGTACGAAACCTAAGTGGTTTTCCTTCAAAAAGTGAAGCATTGAGAGATTCAATAGTAAGTTTTATTGAAAAGTATGAAAAATTTCAGGATTTAGAAGGATATAAGATAATGACTCTAAGCTTAGTGTACCCATTTAAAGATATAACTATAGATCAAATTACAGAGATGTATTCTCGATATCATCAAATTATAAAAACAATAACAGATTGGCGTATTGCTGAAAGAAAAATTGAAATTATTCTCTTGGTAGGTGAAATTGATATCATCAAAGACCTTTATCAAGAATTATCAAAAGTAAAAGATATTATATGTTCAATCCGTGAAATTGTAATCGATTAGAAATCAAAATCAATCAAAACGAAGCGAAAAATCCATTTTTTGTGAAGGAAACTGGGTTAAGTGCCCTGTACTTATTATATCCGGTTCTGAAAGTAAATAATCTACTATATTTTCTTGAGTAATTCCTCCTGAGATTTCAACCAGAATCTTTTCTCTCAAATTATTACTTTTTAACAAATTTATAGCATCCTCAACCTGATCGGGACTCATATTATCTAACATTACAATATCTGCTCCATTTTTCGCTGCTATTAAAATATCTTCCACTTTTTCAATTTCAATTTCAATTTTCTTTGAAAAACTTGTATTAGCTTTAGCATTATTTAACAAACTAAGTATATCACCTTTGTAATATCTCAGATGAGTATCTTTTAAAAGTACCATATCATCAAGAGAAAATCTATGTACATCCGCTCCTCCAATTTCAGCAGCCTTTTTTTCAAAAATACGTAATCCTGGAGTAGTTTTACGTGTACACGCTATTTTAACAGATTTTCCAGAGTCTTCAATCAATTGAACAAATTTTCGAGCGGTTGTTGTTATAGAACTCATGTGAGTCATTAAATTCAATCCTATTCGTTCTCCAAGAAGTATATCTCTTATATTTCCTTTTAATTCCACTATTATATCTCCTTTGTTAATTTGGTCTCCATCTTTTATTTTGAACAGAGTATTGACTTTCAAATTCTTATATAAAATCTCTAACTCTTCTAATCCTGAAACAAATCCAGAGCTCTTAGCAATGATTTTTGCTGAAGTTTCAATATCCTCAGGAATCACTTTTGAACTAATATCGATAAACATACAATCTTCTCGTAAAAACTCCATTATTTTCTGTTCAATTACAATTTTGTTATAGCTCATTCTTCATACCGTTTCATATAGTATAATTATTATAGTCGGCTCCATAATTAAAATTATGGTAGGAATGGAATCATTCTATATTATTAATAATGACATACAACTTGAAGCAAACTATTTTCAGTCAAAAACCAATACTAAAAATCCAGTAATTTTGATTTGCCATCCCCATCCTCAATATGGTGGGAATATGCATAATAATGTGGTCTCTACAATCTTTAATAAATTAATCCAAATTGATATTAATTGTTTAAGGTTTAATTTTAGAGGTGTTGGAAGATCAACAGGAACTCATTCTAATGGGGAAGGTGAATTGAATGATGTTAAGAAATGTATTGACTTTTTGATAAATGAGAAAGGCCATGAAAATTTGGTGATTTGTGGCTATTCTTATGGTGCTGGAATTGGATGTTCAGCAATAAATTATTCTAATAAGATTCTTTGCTATATTGCAATCTCCTTTCCATGGGATTTCATGGGCTCTAAATATAAAGAATTATCACAATCTAACAAACCCAAATTATTCATTCAAGGAAACCAAGATAATATTGCAGACTATTCTAATTTCATGGCTCACTTCCACTATTACATGGAACCAAAGAAATATAAAATAATAGAAGGTGCTGATCATTTTTATTTTGGCTATGAAGATAAAATTGCTATTGAGTTATTGAATTTCTATAATTCAATTAATTTGTAATAAAACCTTGCCAAATTGTTTTGCTTCGCTTAGATATCTCTCTGCTTCCATCACTTTTTCAAAAGGAAATACTTTATCGATAATAGGTTTTAATTTTCCTTCAAAGATCAATTGCATAACGGTTCGAAACTCTAATTGATTACTCATAGTTGATCCTAATATTTTTAAATGCTTCCAAAATATATTTGCTATATTTACATTAGATTGAGATCCTGATGTGGCTCCACATGTTATTAATCGGCCTCCGGGCTTTAACAATCGAATACTTGTGTTGAATGTTGCACTTCCAACATTATCAATGACAAGATCAACTCCTTGCTCTCTAGTAATTTCCTTATAGATAAATTTGGTATAATCTTTCTCTTCTTTATAATTAATAACATAATCTGCTCCAATCTGTTTTGCTTTTTCGATTTTTTCTGGTGTGCTGGTTGTTGTAATCACATTCGCTCCAAAAAGATTAGCAATTTGAATTGCTGCTGAAGAAACACCCCCTCCTGCCCCGTGAATGAATATAAAATCACCAGGTTTTACTTTACCTAAGGTAGTTAACATTCTATAAGCTGTTAAGAACGTTAAAGGAGTTGCTGCTGCTTTATCTAACGAGAAAGATGTTGGTACCTTAATAACATTGGTCTCTGGCACTTTAAAGAATTCAGCAAATGTGCCCCAATGATGTTCACCCTTGATAGAAAAATCTTTGCAAAGAACTTGTTTACCACTCAAACACATTTCACATTTCCCACATGAAATTCCTGGATTTATAGTGACTCTATCCCCTATTTTAACAGTAGATACTTCCGATCCAACTTCTTTAACAATCCCACTTCCATCAGCTCCTATTACATGAGGTAATTTTAGGTGTAAACCGGGCCAACCTTCAATCACAAATAAGTCCAAATGATTCAAACTAGCAAATTGAGTTTTAATTAATACTTCAGTCGGTCCAAACTTTAATTCATTAACCTCTCCAATTTGGAGATTATCTAAAGAGCCATGATTTAAAAAATAAGCTGCTTTCATATTTAAATTAAGTTTATATAATGATTTTTGAATTTACTTCTTATATTTTAAAAAAACCAAATAAGAAACTAAAAAATTAGGTGAAAAAGGATTATAAACTTGATAGTTTTTCTAAATCATTTTGTGAATTTTCTACAGCCCAATCTAGGAGTTGATCAAAATATCTTTCTACATCGTCACTTTCAGGGGCTTTTGATAAAATAGCTAACAGAAATTGATTTTTGTTGTCTGGCATAATTATATTTCTCATCATGATGAAATCCTCTTTATATTTAATTTTCATACTCTGAATATCAGATAATTTTAACTCTTCAGCAGCTTTATATGCTGAATCACTTAAAAGTGATCCCATTGCCGCTACTACACGTTCATCTATGTTTTCCTCTTTTTGGGAAGCTAAGACCAAACCAGTTGATGTTGCAAAAAGTGATGCTCGAAAGTTGCCATTTTCATTTAATTCCTTTAGTACAAGTTCAAGTCTACTTACCAACTCTAAACACTCTCTGTAAAAAGATTTTAAATAATAGTTTAAATAAAAATTAAGAAACTATTCTATAATATTTTTTTTAATAAATTGTATACTTTAAATTTCCTTGTATATTTAATATGAGTTATTTTATATTTAAAATTATTTAAAGTCTAGAAAATTGAGGTATTACTTTCTACAGAATCTAAAATAACATCTTTGAAATTTTATTATAATACTTAAAAGTTTAAATTTCTTTAACAAACCTTAAAATTTAAGATTAAGAATATAAGTTGATAAAATATCATTCTCATCAATGTTTAAGGTTATTACACTTGGTCTTGCTATGGGCTTTAAGAAACCCTTTTTCTCAGGAGGAGCTTTTGGTTCTGTGGGAGAACCTGGATTTATGAGAAGCACATATTCTGTGCCTTTTATAAGTGGTTGATGTGTATGGCCAAAAATAAGTATATTTAGATTATGTTCCTTAGTAAACTCTTCTAGATTTGCTGGTAAGATATGAATCACTCCGATATTATACCGTCCTATTTCAAGATTAATAAAATTCTTTAATCCATTGATATTGTCAAGATTTCCTTTTACCGCATGTACTGGTGCTATCTTTTTAATATCATCCAGAAAAAATTTTTCACAAATGTCTCCAGCATGAACGATGGCATCAACATCTTTGAACACAAGTTTAAGTTGATTTAATAACGCTGTAACTTTTCCCGAATTATAATCTTTCGTAATATGAGTATCAGAAATTATTCCAATTTTCATTCAGTGGACACTCCTTCAGATCATAATCATAAAACCCATAATAAAAATTAGAATTCCCATTAAGACATCAAAAAAGCCGCGGAAATACGCATCCCCTTTAGTTAGTTCGATTTCCTTATCAAGTTTGAAATAATTTCTTAACATTTTAAATCCAATTGAGACACTTCCTTTGATGAGGGAATAGTTCCATACAAAAAACATGCATCCAATAATCAGCAAAGGGTAATAAATATAAAAACCTGTAATTATAAAATTGTTTCCTTGCCAATAATTCCACACGGCGTGGGCAGAAACAATATTGTTTAATGCATGAGCTATAATTGCTGGAATTATCCATCTTCTCCTAATTATTAATAGGGATAGAATAATTCCTATTATAAATGCCTGAACAAACCAAATTATGGGAAACCAATAAGGATAAAGCCCACTTATCGGATCTAAGAAATAAGCAAAATGCCCTAAACCCCAATAAAGGGCAGATATAATCACTGCTGACATTTTAAAAAAGTGTTCACTACCTCGATTTGTTATTAATCCTCTGGAAATTGTTTCTTCAGTAACCGCTACAGACAACTGGATTATAATAACTGAAATTAAAAATAGGAAATAATTATCTGTTAGCAAATAAGAATTTGTAGTTTTAGTACCAAGAGCTACCGCTTGATATTCAAGCATCTCGGGGATAAAAAGATACCCAATGAAATCAATAGGTAGAAATAATAAGAAGAAAATCAATAGACCATATAGGAGCTGATATTTATAGTTCTTTTTCGTTATTTTGTAGAGCTTTAAATGTCCTCTAGCAGGTGAGATATCTTCTTGTAATATTAAACCCCTTTTTTGGGGTTCAAATATTAAATTGAATAGAATTAACACTAATGGAATGCCGATAAATACCAATATTGCTCTCAATGAATAAAAAACTACTCCATAAAGAACTGAACCTTCTTCAATAAATAAAGGAACTAGGAATATTGGTATTAGTAAACAAATGAATATAATGATAAAAACCCAAACCACTTCATATAAAAAAAAGCGAATCCTCTTAAGAGCGATCTGTTTTTTACTACTTCGACCTAATTTCACCATTCATTATCACATAATAATCTTGAATAAAAAATTATTAGTTCAAAAAATTATAAATTTTTTGATTAAAGACCTCTATTATTCTATTGGTAGTTTAATAATGTCAGGAATACCATTTCTCGCACCCAACTTTTGTATACACTTTCCCGCTAGATAATTTCCTACCTTTACATCAGAGATAATCTCTCTCAAATTCAAACTAATATTATTAATAAAACCATAAATGAAACCAGCAGAAAAAGCATCGCCTGCTCCTGTAGTGTCAATAACTTGATCGATTTCGATCGGTCTAATAATTTCTGACATTTGACGATTTAAAACAAATGCGCCATCTTTTCCAAGAGTAACTATGACTATTTGAATTCCTAAGTTAAAAAAAAATTGAGATTTCTCCATTATCAATTGAGAATTCAAATCTTTTTCACTTAGATTATAAAGGCTTAGAAATTCCCTTTTTGAGATTATTAAAATATCAGTATTACTGAAAATTTCTTTTAAATTATTGAAACCTTGCTCAATTATTAACATCCCTGGATTTAATATAACAAAAATTTTATTATTTCTTGCGATTTTAGATGCTTTTTTTAATGGTTCTAAATTTTTTAAACTACTCAAATAGATAACTTTAGATTTAATGATCTCGTTCTGTATAATATCTTCGTTTGAAAGTTCATTTGCAGCTCCACTATATGCATAAATTCTTCGCTCTCCATTAGGATTTAAAGCTATAAAAGATGAACCCGTATGAAGTCGCTTTGAATATTTTATTAATGAAGTATCTACAGAAACACTTTTAAAATCTCGAATTAATTTTTTTCCAAATTCGTCATTAGATCCCAATTTTCCGATAAATGAAACTTTTAATCCTAACTTTCCACATATAAATGCAGTATTTGCCGCAGCACCTCCAGAAAACAATTTTAATTCTGAAACAAATACTTCATCATCATCAAGAGGATACCTCTCAACTTTAGCGACCATATCAATTAGAGCTGCCCCAATGCAAATAACATCTAATTCTTTTACCATTAATAAGAACCTCTAATTATAAGTAAAAGAACCAAACTCTGATTTAATTTCTAAGGTGTTTTTATTTCTTTCTGGTGAATCTTCACACATTCCTATAATTTTAGAATCGATATTGTATTTTTTTGAGATTTTCATAATCTCAGGGGCAATAGATTCATTACATATTATTTCCATTCTATGTCCCATATTGAAAACACCATACATTTCTTTCCATTGAGTTTCAGATGACATTTGAATTAACTCAAATATTTTAGGAATTTTAAATAGATTATTTTTTATGTATTTAATACCATTTCCAAAGTTTAAAACTTTACTTTGGCCACCTCCAGTATTATGGATAATAGCATGGATTTCATTCCGGTGTTCCTTTAAAACATCTATAATAACTGGACAATATGTTCTCGTTGGCGATAATAAGGCTTGTCCTACTGATAAATTTAAACCGTTAATTTGGTCTGTTAACTTATATTTTCCAAAAAATACATACTTCTCCTCAAGATTTTGATCAAAACATTCAGGATATTTTTTATAATATTCATGTGAGAGTACACCATGACGAGCTAAAGTTAGCCCATTACTCCCAATTCCACTATTATATTGATCTTCATAGGATGCTTTTCCAGAACTGGCTAATCCAATTATCACATCCGAAGTTTTGATTTTATCAGTATTAATTACATCTTTCCTTTTCATCCTTGTAAATACGGATGCAAATATAGATAATGTTTTTACTAAATCTCCAATATCTTCAGTTTCGCCACCACATGTGATTACTTTTAGTCCATATTTTAATATTCTTTTACTATATGACTCATATTCTTTAATAATAGTTGAAATAACTTCTCCAGATATTATATTCGCATTTCTAGTTATAGTATTAGATAAAAAAATATCTCCAGTTGCTCCGACACATAAAATATCATCAATATTCATCGTGATTGCATCATGAACTATTCCCTTAAAAACATCTATATCTCCCGTTTCTTTATAATACATATAAGCTAAGCTAGTTTTTGTTCCTGCTCCATCTTCATGAAATACTGAGCAATAATCTTTATCTCCAGCAATATCCTCAGTTATTTTACAGAATGCCCCTGGAAATAGACCTTTATTTATATTTTCAATAGCTTTATGAACATCTTCCTTCTTGGATGATACTCCTAATTTTTTATAGAGATTGATATTTTCCTTCATTTTAACAAATATTATAATTTATATTTATCCTTTAGATATTTTACTAGATCTTCAACTTGTTCTACTGCTTTACCAATATATTTATGTGGGTCAAAAAGATTATCCAATTCTTCCATTGTGAAACTAGCTTTTATTTGATCGTTTTCAAAGAGGATATCTTTCATAAATAGATTTTCATTTCTAGCCTTTATTGAGGTCTTTCTCAACAATTCATGGGCTTCTTGTCTTCCTATCCCTTTTTTAACTAGATCAACCATTACTTTTTCAGTAAGACAAGCACCCCTTGTAAGGTTTAGATTTTCTTCAATTTTTTTATCGTTAAATTCTAAACCTTTTAGAATTTGATTCAATTGTTCAATCATGAAATCCAATAAGATAAAATTTTCAGCAAATATTATTCTTTCAGAAGCAGAATTTGTTATATCTCTTTCATTTTCTAATATTATATTATCCAATGCCACAATAACATTAGATTTTAAAATTCGTGATAAACTACATATACGTTCTGACTTATGAGGGTTTCTCTTATGAGGCATTGTAGAGCTTCCAACTTGATCTGCTTTAAATGGTTCGAAAATTTCTGCAATTTCGTTTCTTTGTAGTATTCGTATTTCCCTCGCAACTTTTGCTAGTGTTTGCCCTATTAAAGCTGTTATAAATATGACTTCAGCATGCCTATCTCTCTGAATTACTTGATTTGCTATAAGAACAGGACTTAAATCTAGTTTATTCATAACAGCTTTCTGAACTTCAATACCATTATCGCTGAAACTTGCCATTGTCCCTACCGCACCTGACATTTTCCCAAAAGATATACGATTCCTAATTTCAGTTACTCTCTCCAAATGTCTATTTACTTCATAAGCCCATACGCCAAACTTCATGCCAAACGTTGTAGGTATTGCATGTTGTCCATGAGTTCTTCCTATGCAAATTACATTTTTTTTCTTTTCAGTAATTGTGATTAATACATCCAATAATTTGAATAGCGTATTGTATGTATGATTTAATGCTTCTTTTAATTGCAATGCAGTAGCAGTATCCTCAATATCATAACTTGTAGCACCTAGATGGACATACTTGCCAGCATCACCTTCACATTGCTCAGATAACGCTTTTACCATAGCCATTAAATCATGATGGATCTTCTCATCTATTTCTTTAACTCTTTCTAATTTAACGTATTTTAAATTTGCCTTTTTTGTTATTTCATCAGCAGCGTTTTTTGGGATATTTCCTTGTTCAGCATGAACTTGAGCCAAAGCCGCCTCGACACTTAACCAATTTTCTAATTTATGCTCTTCAGTAAAAATATTTGCAATCTCCGTTCTATAGCGTGTTTCAATAGGATGTATAAATTTATGATCCATATCTCTTCTCTTTTTCTTATATTTATAATTAAAATAATGATTCATTTTGAAATATATCTTATTTCATTTTGGCTATTAATCTTAAAATATTTCAATTCAAAAATTAGAAAATTCTATTGCTAATATGAAATATATTTAGTAATATTTTCAGTTAAAATAATATGCAAAATAATCAAAACTATTATTTTTTTCGGTGTTACAATTGTGGAATGTGGTATTATACTAAAAAATTTATAAAATCGAAGAAATGCTGGAGATGTAATCATTCATTTACTTTTAAAAATGCAACAAGGTTTTCTAAAAATTGTTCACTTCATGAAGCTGTTTCAATTGTTAAGAAATTAAAGGAGAAAATATAGTCTAAATAGAAGCTGCATTCTAATTCTTAATTAATTAGAGATAAAAAAGAAAGGTATTTAAGCTATTCTTCTCTTTTTTTGATGATAACGTGATATTAGCACTGATATCATTGATTAATTGATATTTTATTACATTCCTAAAAGTAAGATGGAAATTTCAGATGATTTAAAACAAATAGACGATCATTTAATAAACCAATTAAATCAGATTTCAAGAGATAAAGTTGAATATTGGGATATTAGGGCTGAAGTAAATAACGGTACGAGTTTAGATTTTACCGACCAAAAGAGTAAGGAAATTTCTACTTTTGAAATAATCAATTGTGGAATTAGGGCATTTAAAAATGGAGGGTGGGGATTTTCTGTCCTAAAAGATTTGAAAAAGGAATCTATTAGGAGTGGATTGGAAAAAGCAATTAAATTATCAAGACTTTCTGAAGCTTTAACCAAAATTAAATTTAAAGTTACTCAAAATGATCCATTAAAGAAGAATTATAAAAGTAGCAGGAAAAAGTTATTTCAAGACATTGATATCGAAGAGAAAATCAAGCTTGTTAAAAATCATGAAAAAATTGCTTCAGATTATTCTCAATATGTGAAAAATACTCATACTATATATTTAGATGGATATTCACAAAATCTTTACCTAAATTCATTTGGGAGTATTATTTTACAAGATTTATCATTTTTAAGACTATTTTGCTTGGTATTTACAAAAAAAAACAGTACAATTCAAAGTTCTGTAAATTCGGTTGCTGGGATCGGTGGATATGAAATTGCTGAGACGGATGATGCGAGGAATATAAGCAGAAAAACTGCTGAAGAAGCAGTGGCTTTATTAAATGCTAAATCTCCGGTAGGAGGTAAATTTACAGTAATAACGGATTCTAAATTAACGGGAACATTAATACATGAGGCATTTGGGCATGCATGTGAAGCTGATTTAGTATTAAATGACGAAAGTATATTAAAAGAGATGATGGGTAAACAAGTTGCATCGGAAGAAGTAACTATAGTTGATTATCCAATCATGGGACAAGGAAAGAAATTTAATTTACCTTATGAGCTATTTGGTAGTTATTATGTCGATGATGAAGGTATTCCTTCTCAAAAAACTATAATTATTGAAAATGGGATTCTCAAAAGTTTTCTACATAATTTAGAAACATCATCACGGATGAATGTCGCCCCAAATGGGCATGGAAGGGCTTCAATGAGTTCTGAAAGACCCCAAGTAAGGATGGGTTTTACCTACTTAGAGCCACGAAAATGGAACTTAGATGAAATAATTGAGGATACTAGAAATGGTATTTTATGTGAAGATTTTCAGTATGGATATACCGAACCTACAACAGGTAATTTTCAATTTAAATGTAGATTTTCATATAAAATAGAGAATGGAGAAAAAAAAGAAATAATGAGAGACGTATCTCTTAGTGGGATGATACTGGAAGCTTTGAATAAAATTTCAGCAATTGGAAATGAATCAACATTTAACTTTTCTGTTGGAATGTGTGGAAAAGGGGGACAACAGGTAAGAGTATGTGATGGAGCGCCTTATATAAGAATAAATGATGTAACAGTAGGAGGCCTAAATTAATTGGAAGATTCTGAGATTTATTGTCTGGCAGAATATTGTTTAAGATTCATTGATAAAACTAATTCAGCAGTGAAATGTGCTGAGATTTACTTTGAGAAAAGTGAATATATTAACATTGAAATTGAAGAGAATTCAATAAAAAATAGCGAAACTGGAGAAGATAATGGAGCTTCAATCAGAGTCATTCATAAAAATGGGTCCTTAGGATTTGCATATACCAATAAATTAGATAAAAGTACCTTTGAAAATCTAAGTAAGAAAGCTATTAAAATGATGATAGTTGGAACAGCTGACCCTGATTTTAAGAATTTTCCAACGACTTATAAGAGTTACCCTACGATTAAAAATTTATATGATAAGGATATAAAATATTTACAAATTGAGGATTCTATAGAGTATGTGAATGATTTAATAAAGGTCTGTGATGAAGATGACAAAGCAATTTCACAATCTGGTAATTTCGCATCAGGTTACTCAAAAGTTCATATTTTTAATTCAAATGGATTAAGTGTTTCAAAAAAAGAAACTAGTTGTCTTATCTCATCTAATATCATTGTTAAAGATGATTCGACTAAAGAGACTTCTTCTGGTTATGAAAGACAAATTGAGAGAAATCTGAACAAGATAGATCCAATTAATGTTGCAAATATCGCTTTAAAAGATGCTAAACAAAATCTAAACAGGATAAAGATAGAAAATATGAATGTTCCCATAGTTTTAACTCCTAAAGGAACAATAAGTTTAATATTAAAACCAGTCGCAGTAGCAATTAATGCTGAAACTTTCCAATATAAAAGAAGTTTCTTATTAGATAAAAGAGGGAAGAAAATTGGCTCAAATTACTTAAATATCGAAGATAATGGTTTAATTGATGGTGCTGCTGGCTCTCAAATTTTTGATGATGAAGGTGTCCCATGCAGAAACAAGAAGATCTTTGATAATGGCTTTTTTCTCAAAAACGGATTATTGCATAATAGCTATACTTCAGGAAAGGAAGGAATAGAAAGTACAGGGAATGCTGCTCGTAATTCATATATATCAATCCCTTCAATTGGAATCACTAACTTTATTATGAATTCAGGAAGTATGGGATTAGATGAAATAATTAAAGACATTAAAAAAGGTATCCTCTTAAATTATACAGGAGATTCACCTAATATATCAACTGGAGATTTTTCAGGTTTAATTTTACATGGGAATTTGATTTTAAATGGAGAAATAAAGGAAGCTTTGAATGAAACAATGTTAGGTATTAATCTTCTGGATTTATTTCAAGACATAGATGCGGTTTCAAAAGAATATAAAGTTTATGGTTCTTTTCAGGCTCCTTATGTACGAATAAAGTCTGTAAATATAATCGGGGGAGCAAATTAGTTTGTAATGTTTAATTTAAGATAAATTATGTTAAAATACTCCTCAACTTCATTATATATTTTCCACAATTCGGCAATGATCTTCACATCTACTCCTGTCTCTTCAAAGGATATATTATATTCTCCATAGATCTGCATTTCATTAGGTTCTAGAGTAAAATTTCCATATGTAAGATATAGCGTTCCGTTTGAACCAGATGAGCTCAATATAGTTTCATTGCTACCTTTTTTTATTTTAAATCTGAATGTAAAATCCTTATTTAACCTATTTTCAACACTCAAATAAAATGTAATCGTTTCATTTACACTCGCTTCCGTTTGAAAATCGCCTGCTTCTTGATTTTCATTTAAAATTCCAAAAGTAACCTTTCCTGGTTCAGGGCTTAAGATGAAATAGATAATGAATCCTGAGACGACAAGAATCCCTATAATCAGGCTAATTTTAACTAAATTCTCAAAATGTTTATTTGAGACAATTGAATTCTGAATATTATTATCTTTAGCTAGCTTTTTCATTACTTTTAAACCAAGCAATTGTTTTTTTCAAGCTTTCTTCTAAAGGAGTTGTAGGCTCCCAGTTTAAAATTCTTTTTGCTTTTGTTATATCTGGACACCTATATACAGGATCATCAACTGGTAATGGTTTAAAAACAATTTTTGAATTAGAATTAGTTAATTCTTTTATAATACGAGCTAATTCTATTATAGTGTACTCCTTGTTATTACCTAAGTTAATTACTTCTCCAATAGCCCCATCCAAGTATACCATCTTTAGAATTCCTTCAATCTCATCTACTACATAAATAAAGGATCTAGTTTGAGAACCATCTCCGAATACAGTTATATCTTCATCATTTAATGCTTGATGAATAAAATTAGGAACCACTCTTCCGAATTCAGGACCATGTCGTATTCTTGGACCAGATGTATTGAAAATTCTCACAATTTTAGTTCGCATTTTATGCTGAAGTTCATAAGCTTTAATAAATGCTTCACCAGCTCTCTTAGATTCATCGTAACAACTTCTAGGGCCAACAGGGTTTACATTTCCAAAATAACTTTCAGAAGTTGGCAGTACCTCTTTTGGAGGATTTCCATAGACTTCAGATGTACTTGTATAAAAGAAAATCGAATTATGAAATTTTGCAATCCCTAGTGAATTTAAAGTACCTAATGTATTACTTCTTAGAATTGAAATTGGTTCCTTTTGAAATTCAAATGGTGATGCTCTGCTAGCCATATGCATAACAATATCAATTTTTTTGATATCACCAATACACACCCCCAATGCATGGTGTGAAAATCCAAAGTAAATAGGATAAGAAATATCATGATTAATAAATCGAAAATTTTCTTTATCCATTAAATGTAGAACATTTTCTGGTTTACCAGAAGTCAAATTATCTAGGCAAATGCAATATGCTCCTTGTTTTACAAGAACATCACAAACCCATGATCCTAAAAACCCAGCTCCTCCAGTTACCAAAATTGTCTTATTTTCAAAAGAAATCTTATCATTTCTAAGCCTTTTTATTATCTCTTGAATATCTTGGTCAATTTCATAACTCAAATTGTATAACCTTCATTGTCGGTAATATATTTGTTTTTATTTTTTACTTTAAATAAATTTTTCTTTCTAATTATCCATTCTTCTAAGTAATTTGATTTAAAAGTTTATAAAATATCCTTATCATTAATATTTTAACTGTATTTCAAATTTTTTTATTTGTTATTAAAAAACAGAGGCCTAATTAGTCTTTGAACCACAATATTGACAAAATTTTAACTCTAAGGGATAGTGTTTTCCACAATTGGCACACTTTTTAAGAGAATTTTTGAGTATTTCACGTCCTAACATTTCAAATGCCTTTTCAACGTTTTCACCTGTTTTTGAGGAAGTTCCGAGCATTTCTCCTTGAAATTTGTATTTCTTAAATAATTTAAGAGCATCTTCCTTTTTTACTTTCCGAGGTAAATCAATTTTTGCCTCTAATAAAATTCTAGTCTTCGGAGAATTGGGAACTGATGATATTACATTTATCCAATCATAAAGATCATTCAAGGATTCTTTGTTTGTAATATCATATAACATTAATGCCCCTGAAGCACCTGATACATAAGAGGGAAATAATAAACGGAACTTTTTCTCTCCAGCAAAATCCCAAATGTTTAAAAGGATCTCAGTATCATCAACAACCACTTTTTTAGTCTCAAAATCAACACCAATTGTCGATAAAGTTGATTTTTCAAACTTACCAGTAGCATATCTCCGAATCAAACTCGTCTTTCCTACATTTTTTGCTCCTGCAACCACTACCTTAAATTTTATCATATTTAACTTCGCTCAATTTTCAATAAAAGTAGTATTTTATACTCACAATAAAATTTAATAATATTATAAATTATTATTGAAAATATTAAAAACCTTTTTTATTGTTATAATAAATTAGAGATTTAAGTATTTGCCTATTAGCTGTCATTTTTATATTTATATCTGCTAATTTTATAAATTTGTTGAGCAATCTTTTTTCCAATATTTTCAATTTTTGTTAAATCAGTTATATCTGCTGAGAAAATATTTTGTAAAGTTCTTAATTCCTTTAATATATTTTTTGCACGAAGTGCATTCACTCCAGGAATTCCTGCAACAACAAACTCTAACAGATGATTCATTTCAATAGGTGCTTTATCAAATCTTAACTTTAAGGATGACTTATTAGCCAATTGTTCTTTTTTTGCCAATTGATATAAAAATTTTGCAGTCTCAAGAGAATTTTCTGTTTTATAGATTGAAATACCTAAATTAAGTATTATTGAGGTTATTGCCCCAAAAAGTGCGTTTTCACTAATGTTTGAATCTTGAAAAGGATCTCCTTCTAAGATTAAAATAGGTCTTGAAAAATTTTTTCCTAATTCGCTTAACTCGTTGAATAATCTTCCATCAATAATGGAATCTTGAAAATCCGTTGCTGATTTTCTCTCAATCCCCACCCTTTCTGAAATTATGTAATCACCAGTAGATAATTGCTGTAAATTAATTTTTATACCCATTAAGGACAAATTTCTTACTACTGAAGATGCGGTCTCCCTATTATCGCATATGATTTCAATGTTATTAGCAACCTCAATCTTCTTAATTGAACTTAGATTAGAGTTGTGACCATTTTTAACTTTATCATTATTGTTACTCTCAGAAGATATAAAATTTAGAAGGTTTGATTGTCCAGATATCGATTTATTTTCTGATTGTTTTATTTTTTCTAAACTTAACTTCATATTTTTTTCTTTTTTTTTTTCTGCCCAATAATAACCTTCATCTCGAGTATCTTCGGCCATGAGGATATAAATTTTTCCCTCTTTTTTCCTCCCTGTACGACCCCGTCGTTGAATTGACCGTATTGCACTCGGGACAACATCATAAAAAATTACTAAATCACATTCTTCAATATCTAATCCTTCTTCAGCCACACTAGTACCCACTAGAGTATTATAAAACCCGTCCTTAAAATCTCTAAGTAATTCTATTTGTTCTTTTTGAGTCAATCCTTTATCAGATCCTCTCGTTGCTTGCCCTACAAATTTATGCATTTTTATAATATCATCTTCATGAAAGAAATTCACGATATTGTTAACTGTATCACGAAAGTGGCAAAAAACTAAAATTCTGGATTGAGGATTCTCTTCTATTTGATTTGTTAATATCTCTCTCAATTCTTCAATTTTTGGATGAACTATACCTTTAGTCTTAAGTTCTAAAGCAAGATTTTTGATCCTCTTAAAATCTTTGTCAGAAAACAATTCCTTTAAGGATTTATTTGCTGTATTTTTTTTAATCTTCTCTTCATTTTTTAACAAATAATCATTAAGAGCACTAATTCCCTGAGTTTCTATCAATTCAATCATATGTGATAATCTGATTGCATTAGATGCCAACTTCTTAGCTTTGAACATTTGGAATTTTTCATCATTTTCTCGTGTATTTGAAATACGACGATTAATAACATTATTCAATTTAAGTACATCTTTTCTTGTGATCTTCATTATATCATAGGATCCAATTAAATCAATCTCCTTTAGATATTTGTAACTCTCTTTTAATTTCTCCTCTAATATCTTTCTAATCTCTAAAAATTCGTTTGGGAGTTTAATTTTAATCCATTCATTATCAACTTTATGAATGTATGGCTTAACATCACTGTCTTTTTCTGTTCTTATCTCAATATGATTTATAAATAAATTCTCTTTAATTTCGTTAATTTTACCTTCTGTTGACCCTGGACTTGCCGTAAGCCCCAAAATCTGAGAGTTTTTTGATAGATCAGTGTACTTTTTAGCTAAAAAGCAATAGGCATAATCTCCTACTGCTCTATGGCATTCATCAAATATCATTAATGATACATCATTTATTGAATACAACCCCGAGATAATATCATTTTGAAGTACTTGAGGTGTCATAAAAGCAACTCTAATATTGTCCCATAATTCCTTTCTTTTCTCAGGAGCAATTGAACCTGTTAAAGATACAAGTAATTCCTCAGGGATCTTTGTTAGTTGTTTAAAAGATTTGAAATGTTGTTCTACTAAAGGTTTTGTAGGTGCTAATATTATAACCTTTGAGTCTTTTATTTCTGTTAGCCTGTGTACTGTAAGCATTAAAGCAATAATTGTTTTTCCTAAGCCTGTAGGTATTACCACTAAAGAATTCTTATTTAAGCAATTAATAAAGATTGTCTCTTGATATTCTCGCCGGGAAACAGTATTTTTTTTAATTAGTGGGTGGGAGATAAAATCATCCTGTGAAGTTACAACAATCACCTGAGAGGATATGGATTATTTTGCGTTTGAATATTAAATAAAACTCAATTATATAAACTAACAGACTTTATAGGATCTTTAAAAAATATCTAAATTCTTAAATTGAATTACTAATATTTTAATAAACAAGATTTTAATTTAGTGGAGAGTAAAATTTAATTCATATTGCTAATTTTAGTTATTTAATCAAAGCGCGAGTGGTCTAGCGGTATGACGACTTTTATTCTTCCATTGGGAATTAAAACGTTAAACGCTCACACCGTGTAAATCAGGGGTTCAATTCCCCTCTTGCGCATTAATAATTTTTTTTTGGTCTTTTTAACTAACACTTTTAAATTTTTCTTAAAAAGGTGAAAATCATAAAAGTTATATGAAATCCTACATTTTGAAAGTTTAATTTACTCTTTTCTTGGGTTTGAATATGTCTAGTTTTTTGGAGTCTCGAGAATTACGCAAACTATACAAGAAAGTCAGAGAATATGTGAAGATTGGTCCAATATTTTTAACTAGATATGAAAAAGCAAGGATAGTAGGAGCAAGAGCCCTACAAATATCGTTTGGTGCCCCAATCTTAACTGAAAAACCCAAAGAAATGATAGATCCTATTAAAATTGCGCAACAAGAACTTAGGGCAAAAATATTACCTCTTACTATTAAACGTGAAAACCCTAATGGTGAGTATCAAGATATACCAATAAATCAATTAATTCTAAAAAAAGATTAATAGGAATTGAAAATTCATTAAGTTAAATATTTAATTTTTTCAGTTAAGTGTTTAAAGGGTTTATTCCACTTAGTCTTAAATTCTATATCTCTATTACAAACAAGATGACTGATGAGATCAGCATCTCAAATCAAGATTATTTAAAAATATCACTAGCCATTTTATCTACAGGTCTAAATACTTTTAGTTGTCCATCCCAGTTTTTCAATATATCAGCATAAGTATTTTCTAATGAATTAATAAAATTATTTAATAAAATCTGCAAAGAATTAAGTTTATCTTCAGAAATTAAAACTCCATAAACATATTTTCCCGGCTGAATTAAGATAAATTTGCCTTTTTTCTCAATATATGAAGATGTTTCTTGGTTACTAATAGTTTCAAGCATCATTTTTAACATTGTTATTATTCCAGAAGTTAAAGAATCATAAGACTGAGTTTCTTCAAGCTTGAATGTTTTCTTATAAATTAATATTCCAGATTTATGAATAATAAAAACGCTATTGATTTTTTCTTGCCAATCATATTCTGAGAAGGAAGGAATTGATGAAAAGAAGAGATATAAAAAAATCAATGCTACTAATTGTAAAATATCACCTACTAATCTTGCTTCTAATCCTATCAGATTAATTATAAAATCAGTTGTTAATCCAAATCCAAATATTAATAAAAGAATCCCTAAAGCAAGTTTGATTAAATTATACTTATAATCTCCTAAGTTTTGATTTTTTTTAAAAATTGAACTTAATTCCTTAGAATAAACCAAAAAAAATAAGAGAAATATAGGCCAAAAGAAAAATGAAAAAGTCTGAGCAAAATTTATTTGAAAGCTTGATAATATTGAAAAAAAGATTAAATATGAGAAGAAAATTATCGAAAATAAATATTTCTTTAAAAGAGTTTTATATTTTTCAATATTTTTAATAAAAGCAAGAGTACTACAACCTAAAGTTAAATACCCAAACTCTAAAAAGATTAATCGAGTAAATCTATTCTCAGCATAATAATCAGCAATAATAAAGAAGACCCACATGATTGAAAATCCTAAAAATAACCAAATATATGCTTTTTCTTGAAGTATTTTGACTTGATTTCTATTTCTAACAACTTTAACTAAAAAAATTAGCGCTAGTTCTAATGAGAGAAAGCAAATTATTATTTCCATAATTACCAAGATTTCATGGTAAATATCCCCTATAGGAAATTGAATTTGATTGACTAAAATAATGAATCTTACCTCCTTGATAACAGGATTTTTATTTGTTTATTGAAACTATTAAAAATTTTTGATTCTTTTCCTTCCACTGCATCAAGATCATAAAGTACATTTTTATAGTACTCTTGAAAACGACTTTTAATCATTTTTAAAAAAAAATTGATGCTGACTGCCTCACTACGTACAAGTATACAAAATAGAAGTGCATCTAAACCATTAGTTCCGTGATCAAATAGTAGAATTTGTTCCTCAAGATTAATTTTTTGGATTTTTTCTTTAGATTTTTGTGATAGTGTGGATATGATATCTTCTATTCCAATAATTCCGCTCGAGAAAAAGACGTCATTACTGGGTGGATTTTCATTAATTTCATTTGTATTAGTTACAAAATTGTAATTATATAAAATCCTTCTCCTATTTTTATCAATAATATATAATTTAACTAATTTGTTTTCCCAATTAAACTCTAAAAATACAGGAAAATCATAAAAAGCATAAAAAACAATCATCTGCCCTATAATTATAAATAAGCTAAAAAATAATTTAATAAACTCTTGAACTTGCAGATTGTATATGTAAGGATTTTTTTCAGTTCCAAAAATAACTGCCACAATAATTATTATTTCTCCGATAAAGAGGAGAACTATTCTATTTTTCACCCTGCCTGTAGACTTTTGGATTAATTTAAGATGGAATAATATCATGTATGTTGCTCCAATCAAAATTGAAAATAGAATTAGAATTAAAATCAATAAAATATCAACAGGAAATAACATAAAAGTAGAAAAAATGAGGGTTAATAATGCTATTATTTTAGTAATTCTTCTATTTACTACTTCTCTAAACTCTTTTTGAGAAACGACTATTAGAAATGAAAATAAACCAAATGAAATTATAATATGGGAAATATCATTTAAAATGTTTTTAAGCAACAAATTTTCGATATAATAACTATTAATAGATCTTAAAACAATCCCACTAAATCCAACTCCATAAAGTAATCCAAATGCAATGAGAAATTTGTTTAATCCTAGATTTTCCTTTCTAATCTGGTAATATTTATAAAATAAGTAAGCACTCATTTGATGTGCTATAATTAGAATGATAAATAATAAAGAAAGATGGAGTTCTCTCAACATTTAACTCATTTTGGACTATTTATCTTGTTTAATAAGATTATTTCTCGTAGTTCTTTTTGATTATAATTAATATATTATCTGAGATCTGAAAAAATCTTTATTTCTCAAAAATCTATCTATCAAAGATTATAATTATATATTATAATCATAGGTTATCTTTTAATTATGGACTAATTTTTAAATGAGTGGGATTAAGAATATCTGTAGATCATGCCTTTAAGATATGTGTTTTTGGAGATGCTAGTGTAGGAAAAACCTCGTTAATTCGTCGATTTATGACAGAAAAATTCGATATCAATATTGGAAAGACAATGGGTGTTGATATCAGTACAAAAGATATATACATTAAAGGATTAAAAATAAATCTTCAAATCTGGGACTTTGTTGGAGAAGCTAGATTTAAATCTCTTTTGCCTACTTATGCACGTGGATTATTCGGAGCTATCTTTATGTACGACATCACAAATTTTTCAAGTATTCAAAATATAGATGATTGGTTAAATAAGCTTAGAGAAAAGTTATCTGAATGGAGAGAAAAAATCCCTATTTTAGTAGTTGGTGGTAAATCTGATCTTGCTAATCATAGAGTTGTAACAATTAAAGATGCGATTAATTTTTCTAAATCTCAACTAATATATAATTACTTCGAATGCTCTTCTAAAACTGGAGAAAATGTAAAAGAAATATTTTACGAATTAACGCTGGAGATTATGAAGAGGTCAAATATCATTTGATACAATTAAACACAATTAAACTTGATCTTTTTAAACATAATAATCAGATTTATTTTCATAAGAAATTAATTCGGTAAATTTAGGGATTCATCATATATGTATTGGAATTTTGACAATTTGGATTAAGATTAGTACTTTTTTAAAGAAAAAAATAAATATTATTTTAATAATCATTGAACGCGGTATTTGCCTCGCTCAGTTAGATAATAAACGGGTTTATCTCCAACTAGTTCAGACTCTAAATATCCTTTCGAAACTAATTTATCAAGGATCTCTTCTAATTCTACTTTCTTAAAACCTGGTATTCCTAGGGGTATTCTTGATTGGTTTGCTATAATAGCAATCCTTTCTATAAACAATCTCTTACCCATAAAAGTCTCAAGAATTGTGATCTCATCGTTTGAAAGTCTCTCGAACTGATCATGCTCTAGGAAGCTTTCTTTTAGAGTTTGGGCAAGATCCCTCGCTTCAGGACTTAGTTCTTGCTTTTTAACTTCAACATGTTTGAGTTTTACTAAATCTTTCGCAACTACTTTTTTCTTCTGCTTCTCTTGTTTTTTTATATATGCCTTGGTTTTCTCCTTTTCTTCATCCAATTCCTCAGCAGATCCATCATTTTTATTATCCATAATATAACCATAAGGAATTTAATTATAAAAATTTATATTTAAATAATGAGAAAGGTCTTAGAAATAAATACAGGGGAAAAAATAAGTATTAGGCATCTAATGAAATCAGACGTAGATGGTGTTTGGAATAATTTCAATGAAGTTATTGAAGAAGGTATTTATTTACCTGTCTTTTTTCCAGTTAGATCTCAATTAGAAAAAGATGCTTGGTTCCATAATCTTATCAAAGAAAAAGAAATATGTATCGTAGCAGAAAATAAAGATCTTAAAGCACCATATAACATAATCGGACAATGTGAGGTTTTAAATTCTAATTGGGATGCAGCTCAACATGTTGGAGTCTTAGGTATAATCATTAAAAATAAATATCGAGATCTAGGGATTGGAAAAAATTTAATTGATATGGCAATTCGGGAATCTAAAAAACTTAATAACAAAGAAAAAATCATTCTCAGTTGTTTTTCAACAAATGAGAGAGCTTTGCATCTTTATCAACAAATAGGATTTAAAACTGTAGGTATAAGAAAAAAACAATTCCTTATGGACTCAACATATTATGATGAAATCCTTATGGAACTCTGGATTGATGATTATCTTAATCAAAATAAATAGTTCTGTTTATTTCATGATAGAGAGATATTTTAATTTACATTTATGGGAACTTTATTCTTTTTTGATATTCTAAAAAACTTTTTTGATTTAAAGGATTTTCATTTAAAAAAATGAAATTCAAGTTTTTCAAACTCTCAATAGAAATATTTCGAAATTTAGAGATTCTATTTCTACCTAGATGAAGCATAATCAATTTATTCAACCCTTCCAAGCCCTCTACTTCACTAATACTGTTATTATCTAGATATAATTCCTGTAATTCTCCGAGTGTATTCAAACCCTCTAGTCTATTAATTTTATTATTTGACAATTCTAACTTTCTTAAATTTGTTTGATTTTCTAATGAGCTTATTCCTTCTATTGAATTATTTGATAGATATAATCCTCTCAAGTTCCTCAAAGACGCCAATCCTTCTATTTGAGAAATATGATTATCATTTAAATATAACCACATCAAATTTGTTAAATTATTTAAACCTTTTATATGCTCAATCTTATTGGATGAAAGATTTAATCTTTTTAAATTCACTAGATTATCTAGATTTTTTATTTCTGAGATGAGATTATGACTAAGATCTAAAATTTCCAAACTTTTTAACAATTGTAGATTTTCAATGAATTTAATTGAGTTATCATTCAGTAATAATTTTTTCAATTTAGTAAGAGATTGTAAATTTTCGATGATCTGAATTTTGTTGTTAGATAAATCTAATTCTTCTAGTTCTATTATATTATCCAGATTTTCAATCTTCTCTATTCTGTTGTGCGAAAGATTGAGACTCTTTAACTTTTTGAGATTTTCTATCCCTGCAATACTCCTAATCTTATTTCTTTGTATTGTAATATGTTCTAAATTAGTTAAATTTTCAAAACCAATAATGTCGCTGATATTGTTTAAGTTTGCACTTTCACAAATCAATGCAAAAATTCTTCCATTTTTTAGAGTAGAGAGGTAACCTAATTTTTTGGTGTAAAAATCATCCAAAATTAAATTAATGCCAACATCAATAATATCTTCTGGAATTCTTGTAGCACCAGTTAATTCGGATATTTTATGAGGATATTTTTTCGGTTTATCTTTAAAATTTGTACTAATAAAATATTTCAGATAATCTATGATAATTTTTCGTGTTTTTGAACTATCAATAGAACTCAGAACTTCAAATGAAAAAAGTTTTAGGAGAATGTTTTCTCCTTTGGTTAAAGTGTATTCCAAAACGCGAATTAATTTTTTATTGGTTGAATAACTTTCTTTTAAGATGTTGCCAGCTAATAATCTTATATAAGGATCTTCATCAGAGAGAAATAAGTGCTCGAGAAATGCGAAATTCTTGCCATAATCAATCTTTCCTAGATTTTCCAATGCCCTCTTTCTAATTATGGGATCATTTGAATTATTTATATATTCTTTAAGAAGATATAATCCTTCCTTCTTACCAAATTCTTTTAAATTTAAGATAATATAATCGGGGTCTAATTTCATTTAGATATTAAACTACAATATTTTGCTAGTTACTATAATCATTAATAATTTGAAATAATTATTCTTAAGGAATTTTATTTCGAAATTGATTTTTAATAGATAAATTTTTTACAACAATTCCAACCATTGAACAATAATTTTTATAACAGATTGATGTAAGAACATTATTAAGCGACAATAATGCTAAACTACATTAGAAGCGTTTTCGGAGCCATTACTTTCAATATTTCTTTCTTTATAAATAAAAACCTTAAAAATAGTGTACTTTTTGTTTCTTGTTTAAAAAAATTTATAAATATGAAATTTATTAGTTTATTAAATTTTTATTTAACACATTAATTGTTCTTAAAAAAACAATTTTTTGATAAAAATATAAAAATTAAAATTACCACAAATAATATAAAATATACACCTAAAAATATAATCCAAATAAATAAAAATTAAAAAGACAGGCTGATAGTAAAATATGGCAGAAGAAGAAAGCTTTTTAAATGCCAAGGCTCTTGTGGTGGATAATGGTACTGGTATTTCGAAAAATGGATTCGCTGGAGAGGACCAACCTCGTTCTGTTTTCCCAACTCTGATTGGTTACCCAAAATATGAGTCTATAATGACAGATGTTGAGCATTATACACGGGAATATTACATCGGAGAAGAAGCCATGCAGCTTAAAGGTGTTTTGAAACTCATGTTCCCAGTTGAGCATGGTATCATAGAAGATTGGACTGCTATGGAGAAGATTTGGCATTACACTTTTTACACAGATCTTCGAATCGACCCTAGCGAACATCCAGTTCTCTTAACAGAAGCACCATTAAATCCTCGTCCTAACCGAGAAAAAATGGCTGAAATAATGTTTGAGACATTCAATACGCCAGCTTTGTACGTAGCTATGCAAGCAGTTTTATCTTTATATGCTTCTGGTCGTACAACCGGTTGTGTTATTGATATTGGTGATGGGGTTTCTCACGTTGTACCAATCTTTGAAGGATTCGCTTTAAGCCATGCAATTCAAAGAATTGATCTTGCAGGTAGAGATATTACTACCTATTTGCAAAGACTTCTCAGACAAAAAGGATACTCTTTTACCACCTCAGCAGAAAAAGAAATTGTTCGAGATATCAAGGAAAAACTCTGTTATGTAGCAATTGATCCTGAAAAGGAAATGATGCTTTCTAAGAAAGTTGCTGGGATGGAGAAAAGCTACATGCTTCCTGATGGTGAAACAATTAACGTTGGTGTTGAACGATTCTTAGCTCCTGAGTGTTTCTTTAATCCATCAGTAATTGGTAAAGAATTGGAACCTTTAGATGATGTCATTGTAGGTGCTATCTCTGAATGTGATGTAGACCTTCGAAGAGATCTTTATAGTAACATAGTTCTTTCTGGTGGTTCTACAATGTTTCCTGGTATAAAAGAACGATTAACTAAGGAAATAAAAGAACAGATCCCAGAATCAGTTGATGTAAAGATTATTGCACCTCCAGAGCGTATGTATTCTGTATGGATTGGTGGTTCTATTTTGAGCTCCTTGAAAACATTCCATAGAATGTGGGTTACAAGAAGGGAGTACAAAGAAATGGGTCCCCAAGTCATCCATAGATGCTTCTAAATGTATAAGGATAAATTCCTTAAATTTTATTAGATTTTTTTTATTTCCCTATTTTTTATTAATTTTATTGGCAAGGTAAAGTCATAAATTAGCACGGAACGGTAAATTCAGCGTCTGATTTCAATGAAAAAGTATAAGAATTGAATAAACATATCAGAAACTATTAATGTTACTTCTATTATTATCCTTCCACTTACTAATTCAACACCAATTTATTTAAAAATAACTCTTAAAATCGCTACTAAAATAAAAACTTAACCCAAAAAGATTAATCCAATAAGACCTAAGTCCCCTGCACTAGTAAAAAATCAAAAATTTCATGATATTATTATCACCTTCCAAAATATCAGATCTCATATTTTATCCATACTTTATTGGAACTTCCATGGAACTATTGGAAGCTTAATTATAAATGTAATATTTCGCAACATTTTTTGACATTATTTCTACGCGAAAAATAACGCCTTGCTTAAAGGAGCAATCCATTCAAGGCGAAAAAAATATCGAGGTTAAATATAAAAATTATTTAGGTGAAAATAGAAGTGAAAAAGAAATTAAAAGTGACTAAACCACTAATAGCTGTATCTTTTTTAATAGGTCTCTTCGCAGTTATTTCACCAGTGATGGCATGTGGTACTAATGGTATCTTTTTCATTGCAATAGGGGATGACTTAGATTTGGATGAAACTTCTAACTTAGTCATGGCAAAGATTGATTTAGATGGAGAAGGTGGTATTCCTACAGCAGATGTAATTTTTTATTCAAAAATCTATGAATCAGGGGAGAAAGTGTATGCTATGACAGGAATACTTAGAGACGGATTACGTCTCACCACCGAACATTATTTTTATTGTCCAGTCTTTTTTGTCTGGTTTATTAACGTTTGGTGGTTCATGGGTGATGGAGTGTATAAGACAACTAATACCAATTACGATATAACTTATCGAAATTTTTTTCCAATCACAATGCCAAATACTGGAGGTGATTACGTATCAACACCGATGTTAATGTTTCTGAGCCTTACAGCTGAATATTGTTTAGAAGATCCCGGAGTATATTCTCCAGGAACTACTGACAATCCTATTTATGTTTTGGAAGAAGGACCATGGGTCCTTGTTGCAGTATTATGCGGTATTATAGTTGAAACGCCAACGGGTCCAACAGAATTACCTATTGGTCCTGTATCCTCTTTGACAGTATGCTGGGAATATTAGGGCTGCAAAAAAATATATTCTAAAATCTTTCTTTTTTTTTTATATCAAACATAAAATAAATTTAAATAAGAAATTGGAATTATAACCTCAAACATAAAGCTTATTTTTAAGTATAACTAAATAATAAATAGTTAAACTTTGAGGGTTTTTATAATGCCAGAAAGTGGAACGATATTATATGACTTAAATAAGGTTTTTATACCCTGTCGAACAGTCTTAGAAATGGAAGCTTTGACATCTCTTTTCTTGGAATATTATAATTATGATGATATTAAGGATTTACCACAATCTCAACCCACAAGTAAAATGCTAATAGAAAAATTTCATGTATTAGAATGTAATCCATTAGAGAGTATTATAGAATATTTCATTGAGGTAATCGTAAGTAAATTAAAACCAATTGTGATGTATGCAAGAGATCACCATGATAGATTCAGAATGGGAAATGTTGAGGCGTATACTAAAACAAGGTTATGTCTATTTTTTGCTTTGCATAGATTAAAATTGAAATTTTTAATTATCAAAAATTTTATGGATAAATTTAAGAAAAATAATTATAACTTAAGCGATTTTAAAAACCAAACGTCTTTAGGGGCACATTCATTTCTTTCTGCTTTTTATCAAGATTATTATGAAAAAAATCTCATGAATCTCAAACTAATGCTATCGTCTAAGAGAATGTCAGAGAGAGTTAGTAAGTTGATGGATATTTCCAACACTATTACTAATGAGGATATTATCAATGCTATAACGTTTAAGAAATACTTAGATGATGCTAATAGAATCAAATTTATAATGAAAGAAATCAAAGCATCGATATTTGTTTGTAAAGTAATGTTTGCTCAAATGGATGTATACAAACCTTTTACTTTAGCAAAAGAAACTGATATTGATGCTGAGGAAATGATGATAAGCCAAGATTTCTTTCCAGAATTAATCCCTGCCATATCTCAGTGTTTTGTAGAGAAAAGAAGGGATCAACTTGAAGATTGCTTTACCGCTTATGAATTTATGATGAATAGAGTGTTAGAAGCTATTAATTATGCTGTAGAAATCGCTTCTGGGGGACAAATAATACTTGATTTAGATACAACAATCTATAATACCGGCAATATTTTTGAACTCTGATTCAAAACAAAAGTATCAAAAAATGGTCTCATTAAATATTAAATAAAATTATACTCATTTTTCATTCAATACAAAACAATTTGAATTTTTAAAAATATGAAGAATGAAAAATTGGAAATAAAACGTGAAGTTTGGGAATATTTCAGACAATATAGAAAAGCTCCTTACCAAAAAAGATATCAAGAAATATTAGATATGAAAGAAATAAATAAAATTATAGAAGATCAGAACTAATTGACTTTTAGACATGGTCAATGTAAAAATAAGAGAAAAATGTTAATTTTATTTATTCTTTAAAGTATTCTCTGCTCGTTCTTTTTTCTTAATAGCCCAATTCTTGACTTTAGCAAGCATTTCCATTTTATTATTTGGTCTATTCAACTCAAGTGGTTCTTTAATATAACCTTTATTAAGAGCATTAGAATATATCTTTTCACCAACTTTTGTCCTGATTATTACTGTTGTTAATTTTTCTTGTGAACCAAGACCTCCGAAAGAAATATCAGCGTAAATATTTGAAAAATCATCACATGCATAACAAGCAGGACGTCCAATTTCATGCAATTCTGGAAAAGGGATTTTTAAACTACTTCCATCTTTAAAATACAATATTAGATCTTCTCGAACGTTCATACTCTCAACATCCTCGAAAGAAAAGTTGAATTTTTGCTCTAGTTTTTTCCTATCTTCATCATTAAAGGAAAAGTTAAGATAGCAAAATAAACCTAAAGTATATTTTACAATATGAGCCGGTAAAATGCTTAACTCTTGCATTTTTCTAATTGAATTTATTTGACATGGTGTTCCAACTACAGCTATATTCAATAAATCAGAACTCCTAACTTTTTTTAAAGCTATATTAGCAGGGATAAATGTATTATACTTTTCTAATCCAACCACTTGACTTGAAAAATCAAAATGAGATCCTGCAGCTTCGATTAAGTCTTCTTTACTTGTAGCTAAAAATGAACTTCGATTAAAGGGACCACTTCTCTTACAAACAATTGCCCCATCAATTAATTTATTATCCATCAAATAGCTTAGAATTGCTGTAACAGCTCCACCATCGGTTGCCGTATTTCTAATTTCTTCAGAAGTAGCATGACATGAGGCTATTTTTAATTCATTGCCTATAGGAGGATCATAACTGAATTTTTTGTTTAATTGTTCGTTTAATACGTGAGTTTGAGGACAAACAAAATAACATATACCACATTTAAGGCATTTATCTTTGTTTGTGTATTTAGGTGGTCCTGATTCAGACATTTCAATTGCTTTTATTTCACCTGCTGAACAAAAACTCACACAACCACCACACTCTCCGCAAAGACCTCTGTTATGGACCTCTAAAATTAAATCTTCAAATGTTTTAGTGACCACACTTACAGCCAATTTTTTTCACCATAAAATTATTATTTTTATTAAATTTTTTTTCTTTAATATTCATTAGGCATTTTTTTAAGTTCTGCTAGAGAAAATACAGGTCCATCAACACAGACAAATTTATTACCAATATTACAGCGCCCGCATTTTCCAATTCCACACTTCATACGCATTTCTAAACTATTTAAGATTTGTTCATCTTTCCAATTTAACTCTTCCATTACAGCTATCGTTGTTTTAATCATTATTGGGGGTCCACAGATAACAGCAACCGCATTATCTGAACTTGGAGCAACTTTTTTAACGATAGGTGCCACAAATCCAACTTCTTCTTTCCAACCCTCTGCCTCACGATCAATAGTTAAAACTACTTTAATATCATCTCTTTTTTTCCACTCATCTAAAATATCCTGGTATAATACTTCACCAGGGTCACGATTTCCATATATAACTGTCACATCCCCATAATCTTTTCGATGTTTCTCATCTAGAATGTAAATTATCAGTGAGCGGAGTGTTGAAAAGGCAAAACCACCACCAATTACCACTATATTTTTACCTTTCATTTCTTCTACTGGCCAACCATTTCCACAAGGACCTCTGACTCCAACAACATCTCCTACTTCACAATTGTGAAAAGCAGATGTTACTGTTCCCATCTTTTTAATTGTAAATTTAATGGATCCTTCTTCAGTAGGAGAAGAAGCAATCCCGATTGGGCATTCTCCTTTTCCAATTAAACTAATTTCAGCAAATTGTCCCGGAATATAATCAAAACTCTTGTACTCTTCTTCTTTTTTAAATTCTAATTCAATAGTCTTAATATCATTCACTTTATTTTCAGAGACTATTGATTTTACTTTTGTAAGATACGGTATGTAAGGATTAGGCAACTACCTTCTCACCCTCCTTTTTTTCAATTTTTTTTATTTTATCTAATATAACTCGAAGATCATTATTAGCAGGGCAAACATATATACATCTACCACAACCAACACATCCTAATAAATCATAATTGGTGGGATAATAGCTGAATTTATGCATAATTCGATTGCGACAACGTTGAATTTTAGTATCTCGAGGATTATGACCACTCGTTTCCATCGTATAAAGACATGATTGACAAGTATCCCAAATCCTAACTCTTCGACCACGGTTATTATACTGATCTGTTTCATCAATAACATCAAAACACGTACACGTTGGACATAAATAAGCGCAAGAACCACAACCAATACATGCTTCGCTAATTTCATCCCAAACAGGATCTTCAAAACAAGTTGATAAATTTTCAACAACTTTATCAACGTCTATTTCAGTACTGATTAATTCTTCTGCCTGTTTAGCGAGTTCTTCAGCTTTTTTCAAATCATTTTTCGAAGCATCAGAAAGCCATGATAGTTTTTTGATTAACTCTTTACCTTTATCACTGATGCCTTCAACTAAATAAGTTTCTCCTAAATCAGTTAGAAATAAATCCATATTCTCTTTATTGAAAGGATTTCCTCCAACAGATGTGCAAAAACATGTAGTTCTTGGAGTATTACATCCTATTCCAATAAGAGTCGTATTTTCTTTTTTCTTCAAGTAGATATCATCCTGCCAATCTCCATGAAATGAAAAGAAAGTAGCCATCAACTCAAAGCTGTAAGCATCACATGGACGAATTCCAAATATTATGTTTTTTTGTTCTAGATCCACTCTATCAGTAATCTCAACATCTTTTTCATCAAGGGAATATTCAAATAATACTTCCTCTTGAGGAAATAAAACTGATTTTGGTGGAATTTTTGAATTTAAATAGTCCATGACGATATCTTCTGGATTTTCTATCTTTTCAAAAACAATATTCCCTTTCTCATTAATAGGAGCATAAAAGTTATATTCTCCTACAAGCTCATTATATAATTTTCCAATTTGATCTTTTTTCAACAATTTTTGTTCCATTCTTTTATTCACCTTTCTAATCTTCCTCTAACATAAATTCTTCCGCATCACTCATTTTAAATTCCATCATTGGAGGAATTGTTTTAGAATTGAGCCCTGAGGTATAATTAAATCGCTCTTTGACGATTTTTTCTAATTTTCTAGTAATAAAATTCAGATCTATACCGACGGGACATACTGATGAGCACGCTCCACATGCAACACATCTACCTGCTAGATGTTGTGCCCTAACTAAATGAAATGTAAATATATCTTGATATTCAGTAGTTTTACCAAACCAGATAGGTTTATTTTGATCTACAAAACAAAGATTGCAATAACAGACGGGACAAGCTTGACGACAACTATAACATAAAGTACACACTTGTAAGGCATCTTTAATATATGCCCATTTTTCATCAGCAGATTTAGCTTCAAAATCGGTGATATCTGAAAATTCATCATGGATTGAATCTAATTCTTGACATTCTCCAACACATGAAGATTCAGTAGCTGAAGGAGCTTTTACTTGACAAACTTTACACAGTTCATTAATATATTGTTCATAAGGGAATTTTTTCTCCCAATCTCTCCCTTTTACAATAATATCGTCTCCAGATATCGAAACGTCAAGAATCTCCTTTTCACCAATTTCTTGGTCTATTTTACTTCTGTTAATAATTCCATTACAATTAAATCCAATCATCTTTACTTTATTGAGATCTACCTGTTTTTCAGCAGCTAAAAGATTTACAGCTCTAGCAACACACCCTTTTGAGACAATTCCCATTCTCAATGAATTTCCTTCTGAATCGCAAAGCTGGGGCATTAATGGAGCCAAGTATCTAGCTAAATTAATGTAACATAAATTGTTCCAAATTAATTTATCTACATCTTCTTCTTTTCTAATGATGATTGGTGTTGAACTTAAAGGTACAGTACCTTCAGAATATCCAATAATTAAATCAACTTGATTTTCACTTAACAATTTTTTAGCATTTTCTCTTATCGAGTTAGTAATCTCCTCATTATCTTTTTCAATTCCCATACTTAACACCACTCCCTTTGAAATTTAATATTTGGACCTAATTTTTTAACAATATTAGTAGCTTTTTTGATCAAAGTAGCAAAACGTTCTCCTTCTGCAGCAGAGGCCCACATAAAATTAACTCTGCCAGGTTCAATCCCAAAAAATTCAAGAAGCTCCTTTAGTATGGCAAATCTCCTTCTTGCAACAAGATTTCCACTTATATAATGGCAATCTCCTGGATGGCAACCAGAAACAACAACGCCATCCCAACCATCAGTTAGACTTTTAATAATAAAATAGGGATTAACCCGTCCAGAACAAGGAACTCTTACAATTCTTATGTTTGGAGGATATTGAATTCTGCTAACTCCTGCTAAATCCGCTCCAGCATAAGAACACCAATTACATAAAAATGCAATGATCTTTGGTTCCCATTTTTTATCTACACTTTTTTCTTCTACAACTGTTTCAGTCATTTTTAAACCTCTTATTATTAACCTATACGACCTGTAATCATTTCATAAATTTGTTCGCTTGTGAAACCTAAAATGTCGATGGCACTGCACCGACAATTCCCACTACAAGCTCCGCATCCTTTACATAATGCTTGATTTATAGATGCCACTAATCCAAAGCGTCTATCTTCTATTAATTCAATTGCATTATAAGCACAATTATCTACACACATTCCGCAACCAATACATCTAGACATATCAATAACAGCAGTTTTTCCTTCTGCTTCAATTTCATCCTTTGAAAGAATTGTACAAGCTCTTGAAACTGCGGCATTAGCTTGTGAAATAGAATCTTCAATTGTTTTTGGACAATGAGCCATTCCAGCGACAAAAACTCCTTCAGTCGCAAAATCAACTGGACGAAGCTTAACGTGGGCTTCTAAATAAAAATTATCATCATTTAAAGGTACTTTTAACATTTTGGCAAGTTCTTCATTTTCCTCGTGAGATGCTACAATCCCAGCACTTAATACTAATAAATCTGCGGGGATTGATAAATCTCCCGCTTTTGCGGTTTTTACTTTTACATTTAATGAAGAATCCTCAGCTACAATTCCTGGTGGGTAATTTTCATCAAATCGAAGGAAAATGACCCCTTCTTCTCTTGCTTGCCTATAATACTTTTCTTTAAATCCATAAGTTCTAATATCTCGAAATAGAATTGTAACTTCTGTAGAAGGATTTAATTTTTTAACTAATAACGCATTTTTAATTGCTTCTGCACAGCACATTTTACTACAGTATGGGTGTTCTTCATTTCTTGAGCCAACACACTGAATCATTACAATAGATTTCTTATTCTTAAGAACGCTATCTGTGTTAAGCATTTCTTCAAATTTTGACTGTAAAACGATATTATTATTTTGACCGTATAAAAACTCTTTTGGCTCATATTCTTTAGCTCCAGTCGCTACTATAACAACACCATGTTCAAATTCCGCTCGTTCTTTTTTTGGTCCATGAAGAACTGAAGTCTTAAAATTACCAATATATCCATCTAAGCTTTCTATTTCAGCATCAGTATACACATGGATAAATTTATTAGAATTTACTTTATTAACCATATCTTTTAAATAAGCTTGAACATCTCCTCCCTCGAGAGTGTGATAAATATGATTGGCAAAACCACCTAATTTTGGTTCTCTTTCAACCAAATGAGTCTCAATTTCTTGACTTGCGAAATTTAAAGCAGCAGTCATACCACTTATTCCCCCACCAATTACCATGGCCTTTTTTGTGACCCCTAGCTTTATTCTATCTATTGGCGCTATCCTTCTTGCTTTATTAACTGCCATTCTAACTAAATCTTTTGCTTTTTGTGTCGCTTCTTCTGGCTGGTTCATGTGAACCCAAGAGCATTGATCTCTTATATTTGCCATTTGAAATAAATATCTGTTTAATCCTGCTTCTCTAATTGTCTCTTGGAATAATGGCTCATGTGTTCGTGGTGTACATGATGCTACAATAACTCGATTAAGGTGATATTCTTCTATCTTTTCTTTTATAATCCCTTGGGTGTCAGCAGAACAAGTATATAAATTACGATCTGCCATAACAACATTTGGAAGGGTACTCGCATATTTAGTAACTTCCGGGACATCTACATACCCACCAATGTTAATTCCACAATGACAAATAAAAACTCCTATACGTGGAGGTTGTCCAGCTACAAATATTTCGGGTGGTAATGTCTTTTCAGAAATTAAAGTTCCTCTCTTTTCATATAAAAGTTGATTAACGCACCCTGCAGCAGCACTTGCTTGAGTGACTGTTTCAGGTATATCTTTTGGTTGAGAAAAAGCTCCACAAGCAAGAATCCCAGGTTTAGATGTTTGAACTGGGTTAAATATATCTGTCTTGGCAAAACCAAATTCATTTAAATCAATTCCAAATTTCTCAGCAAGATATTTAGCATCGTTTGGAGGATTCAAACCAACACCTAAGACTACCATATTATAATCTTCTTCTATAACTTTTCCATCTTCAGTTTCATATCGTAATCTCAGATCCATTGTATCTGGTACTTCTGTCACTGAAGAAATTCTACTCCGTATATACCTAATACCATATTCTTCCTGGGCTCTGATAATATATTTGTCAAAATCTTTCCCATAAGCTCTAATATCCATACTAAAAATGGTTGGTTTTACCTTATGTTGATGTTCATGAGCAATTACTGCCTCTTTAGCAGTATACATACAACATACTGAAGAACAGTATGGTTGACCTTCTCCTGTATAATCGCGAGAACCTATACATTGAAGAAAAGCAACTTTTTCTGGAATATCTCCGTCAGAAGGTCTCAGAACCCTACCAGCATATGGACCACTTGCGCTTAAAATCCTTTCAAATTCAATTGAAGTTACAACATTTTTATAGATGCCATACCCATACTTATTAGCCTCCTTAGGGATAAATTCATCAAAACCAGGTGCTAATATTATAGCACCAACGTTAATATCTGCAATTTCATCTTCACGAGTGTATTCAACTGCTTTTGCTTTACACACGCCAGCACATACTCCACAGCCTATACAATAATCTTTATTGATTGCGTAAACTAGTGGAACTGCTTGGGGATATTTAACGGATGTAGCATGATATTTAGCTAAGCCCTCATTAAAGATATCAATAGCCTCAACAGGACAATTTCGCCCGCATACTCCGCATCCTGTACATTTATCGGGATTAATATACAAAGAATTTTTCTTTACTTTAACAGTAAAGTTTCCCGCATCACCAGAAACATCCAAAATCTCACAATTAATACTTAGATCAATATTTTGATGACGACCAGTCTCAACAAGCTTTGGACTGACAATACACATAGCGCAGTCATTGGTTGGAAATGTCTTATCTAATTGTGCCATGACTCCTCCAATACTAGTGGTTGATTCAATCAAAAACACTTTGTATCCAGAATCTCCCAAATCTAACGCTGCTTGGGATCCACCAATACCTGCTCCTACAACCATTACAGCTCCTATTTTATCCATTTTCTATTCCCTCTACATTTTATAAAACATTGGAGTAATTCCAACAAATTCTCCGAAGTCAACCTGACCTCGGCTTTTTAACGTTACCATATGTTCTAAAATAATACTCGGATCTATTTTTAAATCACGTGCTAAATCTTTAATTGACTTAGAATCATTTTCTAAAGCAACTAAAATTCTATGACGTTGATATTCTTCAATAATTGCTGAATCAAAAATTTCATTAAATTTTTCAATAGATAATTTTTCTCCATATACATTCTCTTGTTCAGTAATCTTTCTTTCCCTTCCTACAAGTGCTCGCAATCGATCACCTGCGGCAGCATCCTCAATCGCTCTCAATTTATTTAATAGTTCTTTATCAGGGTTATCTCCACCGACTGGAGATGGACCTAATTTTTTTATAAGTTCAGTAAATTCTGTAATTACTGAAGCATATCGAGCTCCTTCTGAAGCAGATACCCAATCTAATCTTACTCTACCATCAAAATCAATAAATTTTAAAAATCTTTTTACCATATCGAATTTTTTCTCTGCCTCATAATTCCCTTCGAGATAATGACAATCTCCTAAATGGCAACCTAAAACAATAACCCCATCTGCTCCCACTCGAAGTGCTTCAAAAATAAATTTCGGATCTACTCGACCACTACACATAACTCTTATAACTCTTATATTTGGTGGATATTGCATTCTACTAACTCCCGCCAGATCTGCTCCCGCATAGGAGCACCAATTACATAAAAATCCTAAAATTTTTGGTTCAAAACTCATAATTTTTATTTACCTCCAAAGGCATAAATCTCAGATAATATCTGCTCATCTGTGAAATGTCTAATAATAATTGCATGATTCGTGCATGTAGCTCCACAAACACCGCATCCTTTGCAAAGAACTTGGGTTATTTCAATTTCATCATCAGCATTCTTACTAATAGCTTTATAAGGACAAACTGTTATACAAACTTCACATCCAGTACATAAATTCTTATTATACTCA
>JBHLNK010000079.1:0-17037 GCA_048941625.1 Promethearchaeota archaeon
TAAAAAATCGGAATGGGGTAAAATGGCAAGAGATGGTCACAAAATATTGTGGATAATTAAAGGAAGACGCTATATAGCACAAATACTTGATGGAGAATATAAGGATTTAAAGAAAACATGAAAGAAAAAATTCTTTTTACTAATATCTTAATCCATAGTTTCTAATGATTCATCTTTAATTCTAAAAATTGGACTCCGATTTATTTTTATTCATTTTAATTCTTCTTCTAATTAATGGTAAAATAGTGAGACATTATGGAAGCTAAAATGAGAATAGATATTGGATATTATGAATTTTTGGACTTAGTTCAAACTATCTCCAAAAATTCTGTATCTATTCAAAAAGAACTTATAAAAACAATATATGAAAATTATGACATTCAAAAAGTTAAGTACGATTTAGATAAGAAAATAGCATTTTTAGACAGATTAATAAATAAATAAAAATCAAAATTTAGGTTTAAATCTTTTCCAATTCCATTTTGAGTATATTCTTTTGAATATACTCCTTAATCCTTTAAATTAGCTGTTAGCTTTTCAGAAATTAACTCTAAGTATGATTTTCTTATTGATTCTTCTTTCTTGATATTAAACAAACTTAAGAAATCAAACAGTATATCCTTAATTTCATTAACATTATCTTCTGAATCTAATAAAAACTCAACTTCAATAAAATATTGGTCTAAAATTGGCAAATAATCAATTAGAACTTCCAAAAAGTAAAATTTGTATTCAAACTCATACAATTCTCTTTCTTTTTTCACTGTAAGAACTTCTTGGAACCCCAATTCTTTTAATATACTTATCATCTTATCAATATCTTCAATCTTTATTTCAATTTCTTTTCGAGTTTTTGTTGCGTTATCAATCTTTTTACCTTTATAGGTAAAATAAAAACTAGTGATTTTAATCTTAGACTTATCTCTCTTATTAAATTGGACTGATTTCCTTACTCTTAGAGCTTCATCTGTTTTTTTAAAATCTCTTAATCCCTTGGGCATATTAAAGTAAGTATCTTCATGAATGAGTGAAATTTTATAAATTCCATTATATTCTTCAAATTTCTCCCTAATTTTTTGCGGATCAGGAATTCTAACTTTAATCTCAACTTCAATCATAACATTTACCATCTCTCTAATAAGAAATATAATTTATCATATTTTATTAGTATTTATAGATTGAAATTGAGTTGATTCACCAATTACTCAAATATCGAAAGCGGCTAGAAAGTTGGCTGAAGAATATGGATATCTACCTTATATGATAGAACGATATATAAAATTTCTTGGATTAGATGATACAATACAACTTCTTAAAGCAAATGAAGAGAAATTAACACCTTCGATCCGTGTTAATACACTTAAAATATCAGCTTTAAAATTAAAAGATAGATTAGAAAAGAAAGATTTTGTGTTAGAACCAATCCAATGGATTCCTTATGGATTCAATATTATCAAGGAACCTTATAATTTAGGCTCTTCACATGAATTTCTCCATGGTTATTATTATTTACAAAATATTGCTTCAATGTTATCATCAGTTATATTAGATCCTAAGCCAGATGATACAGTAATTGATATGTGTGCTGCTCCAGGCAGTAAAGCAACACATATTGCTCAGCTAATGGAAAATAAAGGTAAACTGATTTTGATAGACAGGAATAAAAGTAGAATTCCTGCTTTAGAAGTTAATTTGCGGAGAATGGGAATTATAAATACAATTGTATTTAATATGGATGCAACTTATTTGTCTAAATTAAAAATTAAAGCAACTAAAATTCTATTAGATGCTCCATGTACTGGAGAGGGATTAATAAAACAAGATCCTCTAAGAAAGAAAAGCAAAAAAATGAAAAACATAGAACAAATGGCTGCAATTCAGAGAAAATTATTAAAGTCAGGATTAAATGCTTTAAAAAGTCAAGGTAAATTGCTATATTGTACATGTTCAATTGCTCCTGAAGAAAATGAGTTGGTTGTTAATAGTGTATTAAATGAACTGAATAATTTTACTGTCTCTAAAATATCTGATGTATATGGTGTAGATGGATTAAAAAATGTTTTTGGAATCAGTTTAAGAGATGATTTGAAATTTTCAAAACGTTTATATCCTCACAAACATAATACTATTGGGTTCTATTATTGTGTTATAGAAAAAGATATTTAACATTTTTGTAGAAATTTGGTCTTGTTAATTTTATAGGAAAGTAAATTTTATTTTAATTTTATCATTCTGATTTTATCCTATAATTCAACTAAAATGACAATTAAAGAGAAGTCTAATATTATAGTAGAGATGAAAACAGTCTATCACATTGAAATTTCAGTCTTAAAATGTAAAGAAAGAATATATAAAATCAAATTAAAAAGAACTATTATTGACAGGTTGAAAAATAAATTTAATTTTTCTCTTATGATCTCATATATTGTAGAATTGTTTTATCTATATTTATTAAGAAAGAATCTTTATAGAATTCTTGATAAATCAATAAAGGAACCAAATTTTAGGAAATTAATTAAGACAGAGATATTAAAAGCTCCAATAGGAACATTTTCAGAGTTTTTTATTCTTTTTAATGATTTAAAAAGAGAAATAAGAGAAAACTCAACTAAGTAATTATATATTTTGCTTATATTTACGAATATATTGGTTATCTCTAAAATGAAATCACATATCCTAAGTAAGTCAATTGGACTACAACACCCAAATGTTAGGAAAGTTATAGAGATAGCAAATCAAATTATGGCAAAGAATAAAATATTAAATATTGAGACTCTTTACAACATTGCTAAAAAACAATTGAAAATACCTAGAAACGGGCTACTATCTATAATTCATCTTTTAATAAATAAAAAAATCTTGGTTGAAGGTTCAAAATTCTCAAGAAAAACAGTTCTTTCTAATCAAATTAGGCAAAGAATCTATAAATTTATAGTAATGAATCCAGCAATACACTTTTCTTATATAAGGAGTATGGGACTCAATAAAGAACAAATAAGCTCAGGTCAACTTATATGGCATCTTGAAATGCTAGTTAAATTTAATTACATAAAAAAAATTAAAGTAGGAAATTATTCTGTGTTCTTACCCTTTACTATGGAAGATAATTTTGGTGAACTTATATTTGTGATGAGAAATCCAATTAATTACAAAATATTGAAATTTTTATCTGAAAATAAATCATCTTTAAGCTCCGAAATCTACAAAACAATAAATGAAAAAAGAGAAGATGTATATTATCGAATAAATTATTTAAAAGATAAAGAAATAATTATTGCTACTGTAAATTCAGAAGTTGAAATTACTATTAATCCAAATAAACAGAGTTTTATATCTGAAATATTAGATACTTTGAAAATTTAAATTATAAACGAAAATAATAGATATTGGAAAAAATTTATCATGACTCTAAATTGGAATATTGAGGTAATTGTAGATTTTATATTAGCAATTGTTGGGATAACTCTTTCAATTATTACTTATTATTCTCCAAAAGTAAAAAAAATAAAATCTTTGTTTTTTATTAGATTAGGATTTATCGGTTTTTGGATATTTATGATCTTAGATGGACTTAGTTTTTTATTAACAAGTGAATTATTTGGTTTAATTAGTGGTCTAATTCTTATAACTGCTGCTTTATTTATAATAATTGGAGTTAATCTTACAATAAAAGAAAAATTCTACTCTTATGGTCTTTTTATAGTTGTTGGTTTAGCTTTCTTATTTATCTACTTAGGATTTCAACCAGGAGCATTTCTTTTAGAATTTCAGTCTGGATATCTTAGGATACGATGGACTGGATTATTTGGTATTTTAGGATTCTCATTTACAGGTATTTCAATGTTTTATTTATTTTATTGGGGAATAAAGACCTGGATTAATGCACCATTTTTAATAAAGAAGGAAGCATCTATCTTTTTTGTAGGTATTTTGATAATTTTTCCTTTCGGTTTCTTATTTTATGCTTTTTACTTTATTGAAGCGGTCTTTATTCTTATTTGCGATTTCGCTATAGCAGTAGGTTCTTTTATTATTTCATACGTTGTTATTAGAGAACCCAAATTATTATATATTCTACCTTTTACAGTTTATAGAATAGTTGTAAAAGATAGAACTGGTCATCCATTATATTACCATGATTGGTCTGAATCAAGTATAAATGAGACTATTTTTACTGGATTTATAAATGCTGTACAACTTATGAGTGAAGATGTTATGAATATTGGTGGGTTATTAGATATTAATTTAGAAAGAGGTCTTTTAATCCTTAATGAGTCTAGAAATATAACAGTTGGGCTTTTATCATCAAAATCATCGAAATTATTAAGAGATTCGGTTGTTAAGTTTACTAAGGATTTTGAGAATAAGTTTGAATACAATTTGAAAATATCTAATAAAAATATTACTGACTACGATGATGCTTTTGAATTGATCGAAAAATATTTTTCAAATTTTCCTTATAAAACAATGAAGAGTAAAAAACAACCCTTAATGGTAACAGGGAAGTATTTAAAAATTCCATTAGAATTAGAGAATAAATTACGTAGGATATTTAAAGATGAGAGAGAATATGAAGCAATTAAAACAGAACTACTTAAATCTCCAATCTCATTCACATCTGAGTTTATAAGACTCCATGATGAATTAAAAGATGAGATGAAAAAAATTTCTGAGAAAGATACTAAATATTTAAATGAAACATTATAATGGTAAAATGTTTCTTTCTTTCTGTTCAATTTTCCTTTGAATTTTCTTTTTGATAAATTTCAGACATTCTCTAGTTGAATTATCATCGTGCAAAATTTTGGTCCTTATAAATTTATATTGCAAGAAATTAAAACAATTACTAATAAAATTTTCCTAACAATAGTTGGAGGGGATAATTAGGGTGAAATCCTCCCTTTTTTAAGGTGAACTTAAATTTCACATAATTTTATATTGTAAAAAATTTGGTCCTTATCCCTTTATATTGAAAATGTTCTTTTTAACCTATAAGCATATTTTTATTAAGTTCTAAATACGAAAATATTGCGAAATCTAATTTAGAAATTTGAAATCTAAAATTTTATGATAAATTTATTGGTGAAATTAATTGTTAAATTCAAATAAAAATATTAAAATGGTACTAGTATTATTATTATTACTTTATATGACATTATTCAGCCCAATGATTTTAAATTTGAATATCTCCTTGACGCAAACAACAGTGCAGAATCCAAGAGTTAGTCAAAGTATTGAGATTGTCTCTCCAGAAAATAAGACTTACACTGAACCTATGAATGGTTATTATCCAGGTACCTTTGGATTTGAAAATGATGAAATTGGAGAAACGAATCCTATGAAGTTTAATACTTCTTATTCAGCAGCAGATTGTAAGGGGGTGGTTATCACTGAAAGAGATGGACATCAAAGAGTTTTGAATGTTTCCGATGACAATTTATCAGGATCAGCAGTAATTATGCAAAAATTCGAAGATGCTGGCTTTGAGAATCAAACATTTGGTACCATTGAATTTTGGTTTAGAATAGAAGCTGGAACAAGCATGAAAAATACTGAAATAAGGCTTAATTGGGGTCTTGATCCAGGGGAAGCTGCGACTAATATACGAATTTACGGAGCTCTTCAACAATGGCAATTTTATAAAGATGCGTGGACTCCAATTCCAAATGTAGCAGATCCTTTAAATAATACATGGCATCATATTGGAATGCATTTTCGATGTTTTGGAGCAACTCCTTATGTTGGGTTAGGAGAAAATCAATATGAAGTAATAATTGATGGTATAAGCAGCGGATTACTTGATTTCCAACAATCGGCAGATCAAATAGCAATGTTTATACCAACCCATACACAGACTGCTGGATATAAGGATAACTATGCATATTTGGATGCAATTGGTTATTCATGGGATCCTAACTACAATATTGGAGACAACTTAAAAGAAGGACTTCATTTAAGTTTTGATGATAGTACTACCCTCGATTGGATTGGATATTCACTAGATAATAATGCGAATAATACAATTTGGGGAAATACTACAATAAGTCTTCCTAATAATGGCCCTCACTCTATTCAAGTTTTTGGAAACGATTCTATTGGAGCAATACATTCTTCTGTTAAAAGGTATTTTACTATTAATTTTATCCCATTTGATATATTTACTCCAGAAAATAAAACTTATATTAGCTCTATGGATGGGTATTATCCTGGTACTTTTGGATTTGAAAATGATGAAATTGGAGAAACGAACCCTATGAAGTTTAATACTTCTTATTCAGCAGCAGATTGTAAGGGGGTGGTTATCACTGAAAGAGATGGACATCAAAGAGTTTTGAATGTTTCCGATGACAATTTATCAGGATCAGCAGTAATTATGCAAAAATTCGAAGATGCTGGCTTTGAGAATCAAACATTTGGTACCATTGAATTTTGGTTTAGAATAGAAGCTGGAACAAGCATGAAAAATACTGAAATAAGGCTTAATTGGGGTCTTGATCCAGGGGAAGCTGCGACTAATATACGAATTTACGGAGCTCTTCAACAATGGCAATTTTATAATGGTTCATGGACTCCGATACCCAACGTAGCAGATCCTTTAAATAATACATGGCATCATATTAGAATACATTTTCGATGTTTTGGAGCAACTCCTTATGTTGGGTTAGGAGAAAATCAATTTGAAGTTATAATTGATGGTACAAGCAGCGGATTACTTGATTTCCAACAATCAGCAGATCAAATAGCAATGTTTATACCGACCCATACACAGGCCGCGGGATATAAGGACAACTACGCATACTTGGATGCAATTGGTTATTCATGGGATCCTAACTACAATATTGGAGACAACTTAAAAGAGGGGCTTCTTTTAAGTTTTGAAGCCTATGTAAACTTAGAAAAATTTTGGTATTCTTTAGATAATCACGAGAGTGGAATTATATTTGGAAATTCTACTATTCCAATGCTAGATATTGGTATACATAAAATTAGTGTATTTGGTATGAATACCCATGGAGCTATATTCCACTCATATAGCCGATATTTTTCAGTAAAAGAACCAATAACTCTTATAACTCCAGAAAATACGACATATACAGCACCTATGGAAGGTTACTATCCAGCAACATTTGGCTTTGAAAACGATGCTGATGGAAATGATCCAGAAATGTGGACTGTTAATGAAGCTGGTGGAACTGTACAAGTTATTCCTTCAAATAATGGGCATAATAAAATAGTAGAATTACACGAGATGAGTGATGATTTTACTGGAATTACCAATATTTTTACTGCTCGGACTAACGGAACAGTTGAATATTGGGTTAAGGTTAATAGACTTGATGATTGGTTTGGAATAGGTATATACAATGGGACTACTTTCGAAGGGATCCATTTAAGTTTTGCTGATGATGGAAATATAAAATATAACGATGGATCTAACTGGATCACAATAACAAACTACTCAGCTAATACTTGGTATCATTTTAAGGTAGAGTGGAACTGTACAACTGATTGGCATTTATGGATCGATGGAATCTCTCAAGATGGAGGATTAGGTTATCCATATCGAAACTCGCCCCCAAATCTTGATCGTGTATACTTTTTTACATCTAATGCGGGTTTACATCAAAATCAATACATGTATATTGATGCGGTAGGATATTCTTGGGACCCTTATTACAATTTAGGTAATAATATAGATGAAGGCTTATTATTGAACTTTAATATCGAATTCAATAAAGAATGGTTAGGATACTCTTTGAATGGAGTAGTTTATGGGACTATTTTTGGAAATACAACAATTGAATTTCCTATTGATGGCTTACATACAATTCAAATATATGGTAATGATACTTTTGGTTCATATTATGAGTCAAATATTCAATATTTCTTAGTAGATACAACTAATCCTATTATGAATATCTTATCTCCTTCTACAGATGACTTTTTTGGCAATACTCCTCCAAGTTTTCAAATATCCTATACAGAACTAAATGTAGACTCTACCTGGTATTACCTGGGTCCTGGAACGTTAGAAGTCATATTTAGTGGCGTATCAGGGTCAATTAATCAATCTGAGTGGGATAAGCTAGGAGAAGGATTTGTAACTATTAGATTTTATATAAATGATACGGGAGGACATGAAAGCTTTGATGAAATTATAGTTCAAAAAGAGCTTACGCCTCCTACATCAAGTATTATGTTCTTTCCACATACAGCACCTAATATAGTGAATGTTTCAACGAGTTTTTCTATTTTTGGCGATGATGGGACTGGATCTGGTGTTAGTTTATTAAGATATCGAATTAATAATTCTATTTGGTATGATTATACAGGTTCTTTTGACCTTTCTGGTTACAGTTATGGCTACTATCTTATAGGTTATCAAGCAATAGATGAAGTAGGAAACATTGAATCTGAAAATACACTTCTGGTAAAACTTGTAGAAGCACCTTCCGGTGGAGCGCCCGCAATACCAGGATCAAATATCAGTATTATTTTAAGTTTATCAGGATTAATATCATTGATATTGATATTAAGATATAAAAAAATTATAACTAAATTTTAATTTTTTTTATTGTTTTTCTCGCAAATATATTCCTTTATCGCTTAAATTCAAAGCAATAACATCTTTAGGTTTGAGATATTCTATACTTTTCTTTTCAATCTTTGCCTGTGCTATAGCTAAAATTTCGTCATTCTCATTAAATATTAGTAAAAAATCTTTCTCTTCAAAACTAAAGGATTTTTTACTTAACATATTTTTTAAAATATTGTTGCCATATAAAATTGCTTTCTCTCCATTCTTGTTAACGTAGACCCTTTTGATCTCAGAAAATTTTCCCCTATGATACAGAAATTCTGCACCTTCTAAACTTAAGTAAAATTTTCCTTTTTTTATAAAACCAAAAAATAGACCAATTGAAGAGATTTTATTCCTAAGCTCAATCAAGTCTAATTTTTTTCGGAATTGATTAGAATCTAAATAAATACATGGGTAATTTGATTTTATATTTAATTGTTTAAATGATATATATAGATTTTTCTGAGATGTTTTTAAAAATTGTACGATTTTAGAAGATAATTTGGATAATGATTGGAAAATAATTTCTTCCTCAACATTTCTAATTTCTCGAAAGTTTAACAATTCATTCATAGGCATGTAAAATAGAAAGAATTAAGAAGCTTTATATTATTAATCAATATGAGTATTAAAAAATAGTGTTATTTAAATATACTATTCGCAAGATAGAAAATGAAATTGATTTAAAAGATAACATAAATAATCTCGTACCCTTCAGTCTTAAGCATCATTTAACTCGTTTTGAATATAATTATTAAAAAAGAAATTTGCTCAGCTGAAAATTTTATTCAAATTTATTTAATTTTAGTTTTCTTAGATTCCATTTTCTTTTGCATTGTAATAGTAAATTGAGTTAGCTGGGTTTTCAAATCTTCCGCGAATGTTCCTAGTTTCTGTGCTGTCGCTGAGATCTCCTCGATTGAAGATGTTTGTTCATCTGTAGATGAACTTATTCCCTCAATAGATGATGATGTCCTATAAATTTTATCAATGATTTCCCTAATTTTTGAATCTGTATTCATTACTGCATTTTTTGATTCTTCTGCTAATTTTCTAACTTCATCTGCTACAACAGCAAATCCTCTTCCATGTTCACCTGCTCTTCCTGCTTCAATACTAGCATTAAGTGCCAATAAGTTTGTTTGTTCAGAGATACTTGTTATTAATTCCATAATATTTTGAATTTCATTTGATGATCTTACAATATCTTGAGAATCTGAAGCAATAACTTGAGTTGTTGAGGAAATTTGTTCTGATGCTGCATTTACTTCACTAATACTCGCTGCCATTTCTGTAGCAATATTTGCGACAGATATAGAAGATTCAGAACTAGAGCTTAACAAGGTATTAATTATATTCTCTTGGCGTTTTATTGTTTTTATAACAAAATAGAATATATAAAAAACTAGACAAGCTAAAGGAGGAATAATACATAGAACTGCAATCAATTCATTGTGTAAATATCCCATAGTGATTATCGATAACAATAATACCATAATATTACTGATAGTCATATACAATATTACTTTAAAAACCATTGTTTCTCTGTCTAATTTAAACCTTCTCTTGAAGAACAAGAAAGCAAGAGTAAAAACAATTAGTACTAGTAATATTTCATATTCAATCGGGAATTCAGGCATCCTTAAAATTCCTTAAATTCAAAATCCATTTTTTACATTTTTATAAAAATAGACATAGATTTTATTTTTAAATATATCTGAATGTAAATATTATCTTCTCTATATTACTGTGAAATTTATTAATAAATTTAAGGGCATTAAAATAAAAATAGATTGCTATTTTAACAAAAATAGACCATTTCATGATGTAAAAGATTTAAAACTTCAAATTCGTTTACAATTTTCATAGGAATAAGTATTAAGAAGAGAAAATATAACGTTTTAAGAATGAGTCATGAAAATATTTCATAACAATTAAATTGAAGAAATATTATTATATTATAAAAGTAAATAAATCAAATTAACTCATAGAATAAAATTATATGTGATAATAAAGTTTTGGTTAAGATTGGAATTCAATTAGCATTTTAGGAATAATAATATTAAAGTTTCTATTATTGATCTATAAAAGTATAAAAAATAGTGTGATCAAGATATGGGAATACGAAAGATTGAGGATGAGATTGATCTAAAAGAAGCAATGAAAAAGAAAGCAGCTGAACTGAAAATGAAAGATATGCAAGCAAAGGCTGCTGTTGAGAAGTTTACTAAAGAAAAACTTCGAGATTTGGCTAAAAAACATGGTGTTTTATTAGCCTTAACCCCAGAATTAAGGCAAGAAGTAAGAGAATTACAGAAAAAATACAATATACCTACTTCAAAAATTATAACTGAACAAATAACTGAACATGATGTTTTGAGAAAATTCTCGAAAATTGATCATCAAAAATTAGGATTATTAGCTTATCAAAGAGTATTAATGAGTAAAGAAGAGACGGGTGGAATTATTCCTTTATCAGAAGTATTTGAATTAGTAAATACAGGAATTTTAAAAGGTAATTTGGATGTTAAAGATGTTGAAAAGGCTTTAAAACTGTTAAAGAAAGATAAGGTTATAGAAGATGTGATACAATTAGATACAGGAGCAATAATTGTCAGATTTTTTCCTATACAGTACACTGGTGATGAAACAAAGGTTGTTAACTTAGCAAAAGAAAAAGGTGTCTTAACAGTAGAAGATGTGTGTAGAGAATTAGAATGGAGCCAAGATCGAGCATTAAGGGCGTTAGAATCTCTTGAGAAGACAGGTATAGCGAAATTTAGAGAAAGCATTCTAACCGGTAAGCAATGGTATTTCCCTTCTTTATAAAAAAACCATTTTTTTATTCTAAAGTAATTTTAAAAGCTAATTGACCATTATCTAATTTAAAAACTTTAGCTTTTCGGTTTTTAACTAATATATTAAAAATTTCTTCAAGATCTTCTATTGGTAATGAACTAAAATCTTCCTGTTTTGCTTCTCTTAGTTCATATATCATCACAGGTTCGATTTTACCATTATTATAACACCAATTATAAATCTCATCTGACCAAGCTTCAAGAGTCTTCCAATATATCCTTAATCTCTTTTTTTCTTTTGAAAGCCATTTTGCTTGATTCTGAGTAATTAATTCTTCAGCAATTTCTTTGATATATTCTTCTCTCTTAGTAAAGTTTGAAAATGGTTTTCGAGCACTTAATTCTCGTATATAGATAATATGAAGTACTGCAAACCTAGCATAATCAAAAAGTACTTTAGCCCATTCAATTTTCCATGATACATAGTCATTTTTATTTCGTTTCTTTTCTGGCATACTGTACATAAATTTCTTACGTTCTTCCTCAATCCATGGATAAGCTTTTAGTAGATTCTCGTAAGCACTTAATTTTTTCTCAATTAATCCTTTTTCGCCAATAATTTCTTCTTCAAGTATTTGCAATTCTTCTTCTAGATGATCTGCATGCTGGCGATATAGTTTTTGATCAATTTCACCTAACTTAGATGATAAAACATCTTCTAATTTGTCAAATTGTTCTTCGATATAATCTAATTCGGTAGCTTTAATTTCATCTTGTTTTATTACTTTCTTTTCAGTTGCTTCTATTTCCAATTGCTCCTTTTCTTTTTTAAGTGTTCTTAATCGAGCAAGTTCTTTCCTTAATTCTTCTAACTCTTTTTCTGCTTTTTCCTTGACTTCTTTTGGAATTTCCTTAGTTTTTTCTCTTTGCCTTTCCATTTGTTAATCAAACTCTTCTAATTTTCTCCGAATTCCTCTGCCCATTCATTATATTGCTTCATTAATCTCTCAGTTGTCATTGGTTTCACCTTTTTAAGACTTTTTTTAAAGTCTTTTAATGTAATATCTCTAACCTTTACCTCCTTATCTGAATTCTCAAGCAGACCTCCCATATCTAACTCACGTACAGGAAGCATAATTACTTCACGACATACATTTGCAATATCTCTTCCAGAATATCCTTCACTTCTCACAGCTAATTCAACAAAATCCTCATCAGTTAAAGCTGAATTGACACCTTCAGTATGAATTTTAAATATACCTGCTCTTGCTTTCATATCTGGAAGTGGCACATGAACTCTTTTTTCAAATCTACTTAACATAGCATTATCAATATCCCAAGGTCGATTTGTAGCTCCCAGTACCAGCAGCGGTTTATCATGTGTTGATTTTAAACCTTGAATTTCACTCAAAAGCTGTGTTTTTACGCGTCTTTCTCCTCCACTCTCAGATCCTTCTCCTCGTTTTGTAGCAACTGAATCTATTTCATCCATGAATATTAAGCTAGGAGCTTTTAATCTAGCTACTTTAAACAGAGAACTAATTAGTTTTTCACTTTCTCCTAACCATTTACTTAATAAATCCGCAGATGAAGCACTAAAAAATGTAGCTTTACATTCTGTAGCTGCTGCTCTTGCTAATAATGTTTTACCACATCCGGGAGGACCAAACAATAGAATTCCCGACCAAGGCCTTCTAGCTCCAGTGAATAATTCAGGTTTTGCAATTGGTAAAACTATTGCTTCTCTTAAAGCCTGTTTTACATTTTCTAGACCCGCAATGTCACTCCACTTTACGTTAGGTGATTCTGTAACAATAGTACCCGAGATCGTATCGATTAGTTCTTGCTCTTCCGATGAGACTCCACCAGAATCGGTATCAGATCCCATATCCCCTGCTTCGCTTGGAGTAACCCCCGGTTTAGCTCTTCTTGGTCTAACTCCACTTAAGTGTGACTTGAGAATTTTAGCGCGTTCTACATATTCTTCAATGTTTTTCTTACATAAGTTCCTCATTTGAGGATTTTTATTATATTTCATAAATTGCATCAAAATTTCAGCTGCACGCTGATATTTGTTAATCGCTTGCCTGAATTTTCCTTGATTATCCAAAGCAACAGCCTCTTTTGCAGTTGAGACTGCATATTGGTAAAGTTTCGAATCTACCGATGACATAATAAATATATCAAAAAATTTATTCTATTTATAGCTAACCTAATATAGCATAAATATATTTAATAATTTAATCTGTATATATCAAATTTACTGTTTAAACAAGCAGAGTAATTATTGGTCTCCAAAAAATTATATATATACAGCTATTTATATATATTATAATCATTACAAATTAAGTTTTGATAAATATGGGTTTTCTAAAAGATCTTTCTAGTTGGTTAAGCGGAGGTAAGAAAAAGGACTCAATTCGTTCCGCAACAATCAGATTGAAAGTATTTAACAAGCAACTGGCTAGACAAAGTAAAAAAATGGAAATGTCAGCAAAATTAGCAAGAGACAAAGCTGTTAATCTTCGCAAGCAAGGTGATCTACAAGGTTCTGAATTTCATGCTAGAAATTATCTTCAAGTAAAAAAACAAGCTAGAGCAGTAGATCTCTTCAGAACAAACCTTGAAAGCATGGTTTTTAAACTAGAACAAGCAACTGCAGTAAAGGATGTTGCTGAAGTAATGAAGGGAATTGCAGCAAGCTTAGGAGCTCTTAAAAATCAATTATCTATTCCTCAACTTACTGAATTAATGACTAAGATAGGAGTAGACATGGAAGATTTCGCTCTTACTGAAGAAATAACAACTGATGGAATTAGTGATATAATGGTCGATACGGCAGTGACAGACAATGATGTTAAGGAAGTTTTAGGTGAAATTGATGCGGAAATCCAAGTAGAAATGGGTGTTGCTCTTCCAAGTGCAGGATCTGATGAAAAAATTGCTGAATTAGAAAAGGAATTGAATCGTCTTAAATCAGATGAATAAAAATTAGTTAAAATTCATTCTAATTCAAGTTCTCTCTGATTTCTTCTATTTTTAATTTTTAGTTTTCAATCTCAGTATATAAAAGATATTTGTCTATGATTAAATTTAAAAAGACGATCTATCATTATTTAACTAATTCTATTCGATATTAATAAGTGAAATGCCGGGATTTTCTTTTAAAGTCATTATTGTTGGACCTGGTGCAGTAGGTAAAACAAGTCTACTAAACAGATTTGTACATAATGAATTTAACATGAAATATTCTATGACAATAGGAGTAGATTTTTTAACTAAAAATGTAGAATATGAACCTTCTAAACTTGCTAAACTTCAAATTTGGGACATTGGTGGTCAAGAAAGATTTAAATTTCTTCATCGTAGCTTTTATGATGGCGCGTTCGGTGCATTATTAGTTTTTGATCTCTCAAGAGCAAATACATTTTCAGGGATGAAAAACTGGCTTTCGGAGATGCGAAGTATTCTCCCCGATAGCATCCCAACAACAATCATTGGTAATAAATCGGACTTAATTCCTGAAATTGGTCAGATAATTGATAAGAATGAAGTTGAAGAATATGTTAAAAGTAAAGGATGTACATATATTGAAACATCAGCTAAAACGGGAAATAATGTTGAAGCAGCTTTCCATGAACTAACAATCCGTATGGTAAGGAAGATTGAAGCAATGATTAAGAGTAAAAATGGGAATTTGTAATATCAAATTAAATTAAGGCAAAATATCAATTTAATCAATTATTATCCGAAATTATTAAAAGACTTATTTCTATTTTAAACTTATTTACTATATTGAAATTATATAATTCTTCAATGAAAATTATGAATTATCCTGATTTAATTACAATTGGAAGCAATACCTTAGATGTTATAATAGATATTGACGATATTTTAAGATTCGAGTTATTCGACAAAGATATTATAAAAAAATATACTGCTATCGAGTATTCTCGAAAATTGAATGTAAAAAAAGTTAGATTTGTACCAGGGGGTTCAGGAGCTAATATTGCAGCTAATTGTTCTATGTTAGGTTTAAAAAGTGTATATATAGGTGTAATGGGTAACGATTTCTCTGCAGAAATATGTCTTTCTGATTTAAAGAAACGAGGTGTAGATCTTTCACAAGTAATTCAGACTGATGAAGACACAACCGCGCTTTCAATCATCTTAAAAACTCCATGGGGAAAAGATCGCAGTATTTTAGCTTATAAAGGAGCTAATAATCTACTGAAACCATCAGATGTTAAAGAAGAGTTGTTTAATAATATAAAAGCTTTCGCTTGGACCTCATTAACAGCCGAAGAGGCTTGTAAATCTATAGAAAAAGCAATATCCTTAACCAGGAATAAAGGAGGAATGGTTTTTGCTGCTCCAAGTATGTCAATAATTAAAAACGCCCCAAAATGGGCGAGAATATTGCTCTCTAATTCTGACGTAGTTTCCATGAATTTAGAAGAAGCCCAAGAATTCACTGGAGAAAACAAAAAAACTCTTATGATTAAAAGCTTTATAGATATGGGTATTAAATTAATATCGATAACTGATGGACCTAATGGTTCTATTATATCAGATGGAAAAACTATAATAAATAGTGGAATTTATAATACAAAAGATCCAGTTTCAGATACAACAGGAGCAGGAGATGCTTTTCTTACTGGTATTCTAATTTCAATGATAAACAATTACCCTTTAACAAAGATATCTAAATTAGCAACAGCAATGTCTTACTTAGAATGTAAAGAAATAGGTGTTAGAGAAGGGCTTCCCGAAAGTTTAGAAGAGTTAGAAAGTTTTGTAAATGATAATCTTCTTAAACAAGTTATTTCAGAAATTCTCTAGCTGTCAATAAATAAACCTAATTATGGTTCTATAATGAAAAATTCAAGATATAAGAAACCTATTATCATTTTCTGGGCTTACTGTGTATTTTGGGCATTAATTTCAACTGCAATGTCATTTATTGTAGGATTTGGTCAAGATTTAACACCAATTATTCCTTTCAGAGATTATGGAATTGAAATTGCATTTATATCCATTCTTATTTTACCCTTATCTTCATTAATTGGCACTTTGGTTGGAGGATATTTATTTAGCCCTATATTACTTTATTTAAATGTTAAAATATTCAGAAATCGATATCAATATGGAATTTATCGTAAACTAGATTATAATAAATTTAAATACTTTTCTCAAAGTTTATTTTCTGCACTAATGGCAATAAACATTTCACTACTTTTATTAAATCCAGACACTGTTTTTTTTGTTACTAGATTTACTGGTCCTTTAACTCCAGTAAACTATACTATCACTTTTGTTATTTTATTAATTTTTACATTCATAATTACTAGTCTAATATTCTCACCAACTTGGTTCCTTATGGATTCAGGAATATTATATTCAAATAAACAGATCTTGAATAAGACAAATAAGCCACTTGAGATTAGATCCGTTGGAAGATGGTATGAACAATTTTTAAAGGGTTATACTGGAGTATCTGTATTGATATCATATATTGAGTTTATTACAATCTTCTTTATTGCTGTTGGAGGTGATTTAGCTCTTTCGATTGTTAACCTAATTATTTTTATACCATTTCCTATTATTTTAGTAATTCCTTCTATTCCTACTTTAATAATATTAGATAAGATTAAACAA
>JBHLNK010000008.1:0-64783 GCA_048941625.1 Promethearchaeota archaeon
ATGGAATGCAGAACTCACTCATTCTAGAGTTTGGACTGGGCGACTACTCAGGCACAATAAATGTGGAAATTATATGAGATCTTAATCATAAGATATTAAAAATGTATATTTTTCAAGATTGAACTTTTTTATTCTAAGATCCTTCTCATTCTTTTCTTGAGGTAGAAGAGGTATTTTAATAACAAGTTTATAATTTTCTAAATAGAAGTTATTATAAAATATATTCTCGAATTTATCCCAATCAATAAACTTTTGTAATAATAACTGTTCTTTTTCTACAGCAGAGTATAATGACATAACAAATTTTCTAATTTTGAATAAAATTTATATAATTCAAATCAACGTTTTAGATTTCAAATCTAACCCTTATTAAAATCTGATTCCATCCTGAAACAATGGAAAAGTCCTTATTTCTGGATGGTCGCTAATTTTAATTACCAATCATATTATAAGAAATGGATTATTTAAATGTTTCTTTAATAATATTTAAAGCAAATTTAATCTCCTAATATGAGAACTGATCCCTTAATTAAAGCAATGCTTAATTTCACGTATTTTTTAATATACAGAAATATGGGAAGTATTTTCAAATAAAAATTTAAATTGATTTAAACTCTTTAAATAAAATTAAACTTAATCTAAAATTCATTGAAACGGTTATAGGGTTGATTTTTTAATAAAATCAGCTTAAGAGTATAAGGAATATAGATAAAAATAATTAATATTAGAAATTCTTTTTTTATTTGAAGTTAAAAAAAATCTAAATTTTGGCAATGGGATCTGGGTTTTTTGGAAAAATTCTTTGGATTAATCTAACTGAGGAGAAATTTACAGAAGAAATAATTTCAGAAGAGATTTTTCGTCAATATCTTGGAGGTTATGGATTAGGGGTTAGATTGTTATATGAAAGAATGCCAAAAGGTATTGATCCATTACATCCTGATTCAATTTTTGGTTTTTTTCCCGGCTTGTTAACAGGAACAGCTGCCCCATTTTCTGGTAGATATATGACTGTCGGCAAATCCCCATTAACGAAAACCTGGGGAGATGCGAATAGTGGAGGAACTTTTGGTCCAGAAATAAAGAAATGTGGATATGATGCAATTCTAATAAAAGGCGCTGCGGATAAACCTAAATATGTTACTATTATTAACGATACTAAGGAAATATTGGACGCTAAGGATATTTGGGGTTCAGATGTCATAGATACGGAAGCAAAATTAAAAGAGAAGCATGGAAGATTTATCAAAACTGCTGGGATTGGGCAAGCAGGAGAAAAATTATCTTATATTTCTGGAATTGTTAATGATAAAGGAAGGATAGCTGCACGTTCGGGCATTGGAGCTATCATGGGTTCTAAAAAATTAAAAAACCTCGTCTTGAAAGGAAATAAAAAAATTTCACTCTTTAATAGAGATGAATTTTTAGATTTGGTAAAAAGATACAATGAAAGTGGAATGCAACAGGAACCAAATAAATTGATACGTTCAATTCTAAAAAATGTACCAAATTTGGCAAAAACTATTCGTAGATTTAGAATAGGTTTTACTGGACCTCCAAAAATGATTAAGGAAATATATAAAAATTTTGGAACTAGTGTTGCTAATACTATCTCAACTGAAACTAATGATTCGCCAATAAAAAATTGGGATGGAATTGGTATGTATGATTTCCCTTTCAAGCGATCCAAGAATTTATCTGCTATAAATATTCAAAAATATAAAATAAAGGAATATGGGTGTTATAGTTGCCCAGTTCAATGTGGGGCAATTATAAAGGTTCCGGATATTAATATAGAAGAATCACATATACCTGAATATGAAACTTGTTGCGCATTTGGAGGACTTTTGCTAAATAACGATTTATATTCAATATTTAAGATTAATGATTTATGCAATCGAGCAGGATTAGACACAATTTCCACCGGTGCTACAATAGCATTTGCTATTGAGTGCTTTGAAAATGGATTTTTGACTTTGGATGATACTAAGGGCTTAGAATTGAAATGGGGCAATTCAAAATCGATAATTGAACTGGTTAAGATGATTACAAGAAGGGAAGGAATTGGTGATATTTTAGCTGATGGCTCTAAAATTGCTTCTCAAGAAATTGGAAAAGGCGTTGAAGATTATGTTATTACATCTTTTGGATCAGAAATAGCAATGCATAATCCTAGAGTATTTCCATCATTAGCTTTTACTTATGCTTATGACCCAACACCTGGACGACATACCGCAGCTAGCATTGATTTTATTGATATTGGACCAATCAATCAATTTCAAAAAGGTTTTAAATTACCAAGAGGTTGGAAAAAAAATGTTTCAAAGAAGGAGGAAGGGCAAAAATTAGTAACATCTTTTCATCAAGTTTTGAATAGTAGTGGGTTATGTTTATTTTCAACGTTATTTGGATCTTATCCTTTTATTGATTTAATTAATAGTTTTTCTGGTTGGAATGTTTCAGTTGATGAATTAGTAAAAACAGGATTGAGGATCCAAACATTAAGACAATCATTCAACTTACGAGAAGGAGTGGATATTTTTAATAATAAATTACCAGGGAGAGTAACGGGACATCCTCCTGATAAAAAAGGTCCAACTAAAGGTATATCTGTAGAATATGAAGATTTTTATGAAGGATATTGCAAAAAAATGGGTTGGGATCCAAAAAATGGATACCCTTTAAAAGAAACGCTTAAAGAATTAGATTTAGAATTTGTTATAAAGGATTTATATTAAAGCTATGTTTTTCTAATATATTCAATCAATTCTTCAATAATAAAAATATGAAGGAATTAAATCATAAGGAATTAAAAGTACTTGTAAAGACCAAAATTATTAAAAATGTTAAAAGAGTAAGGGGTAAGCATTCCCCAATTTCTGAAGCAGTCAATAATGTTCCTCAATCTCTAAAGATAGAAGAAATATACGATTTGAGTAAATTAGAAAAACATTTCTTCTTGATTATTACTAGAAATTATAATAAAGAACCAAAATTAAGATATTTTTTAGCTATTTCATTAGCTAATAATAGTTCTGATTTGTTAGTTCAATTAGCTCGGGACTTTATTGTTAAAAGTGACTTGAAATTGATTCAATATGCGATTTTTATAAAAACTTTAAGAATTCAATTATTATTATTAAAAGAAATTTACTCAATTGACGATTATTCTAAATCTTTCAAAAATCTTAAAAATTTAAGAACTAGATTTCGTAGTAGGCTATTAAAAATTAGGAATTTTATAGAAAATGAATAATATTTAAGGAGAAATATAATAATAATATTAATTATTATTTTGATTTTTAAATAAGAATTATTTTGAATAATAAAAATAAGTTTTAAAAATGTCATTTAGAGAAAACACTGTTAAGATTGTTTCAACTTTAGGGCCAGCTTCAAGTTCAAAGGAAATGCTCAAAAAGCTAATTAATGCAGGAGTTGATATTTTTAGATTAAATTTCTCACATGGTACCTATGATGAAAAAGGAGAATTAGTTAAAAGGATTAGAGAGATTAGTGAATTGACTAAACATACTGGAATTTTAGCTGATATTCAAGGCCCAAAGATCCGAGTAGGACAGTTTAAAGAGGATCAAGCTTACAATTTAGGAATTGGTCAAGAAGTGAAAGTGTTTGAAAAAGAACTATTAGGTGATCAAGAACAATTTTCAATTCCATTACCAGGTTTTCTTAAATCAATAAGAATCGGAGATTTTTTTTTTGTAAATGATGGTATTATTAAAATTAAGGTTATAAAAAAAGAACAAGATCATATTATAGGAGAAGTCCTTGCAGGGGGATTGATAAGCAATAGAAAAGGAGTTAATATTCCTTCTGGGGAATTATCTCAAAAGGTACCGACTGAAAAAGATGTAAAAGATCTTGAATTTATTGCAAAATTAGATCCTGAATATGTCGCAATTTCATTTGTTTCAGGAGGAGATGATGTATTACACGTTAGAAGAATACTAGAGAATTATGGAAATTCTAAAATTAAATTGATTTCTAAAATTGAACGCCCTATTGCACTAACTAATTTTGATCAAATTTTAGAAGTAAGTGATGGAATCATGGTTGCTAGGGGAGACTTAGGAGTTGAAATTGATCCTGATAAAGTACCTCTTTGGCAAAAAGAAATGATTTATAAATGTAATCGAGAGGGAAAGCCTGTTATTGTAGCAACGCAAATGCTTGAATCCATGGTTTCAAATCCCATTCCTACAAGAGCAGAAGCAAATGATGTCTATAACGCAGTAATGGATGGAACAGACGCTGTAATGTTATCAGCAGAAACTGCCGTAGGAAAATATCCTATTAACGCTGTACAGTATATGAATCAAATCTGTAAAACTGCTACTGAAAATATGCCTAGAAGAATGCCAGATGAATACGATTCTGATAGACTCACTCATACTCAAACTTTAGGGCATGCGATCTACGCATTAGCAAAAGAAATGCAAGATTTAAATTTTAGAGGAAAAATTCTTGTAATTACAAGACGAGGTTTTGGTGCTCGTATGATTGCCAAATATCGTCCTCCATTACCGATAATAGCCATCACACCATTTAAAAGAACAGCAAGAGAGTTAAGCCTTGTTTGGGCTGTACAACCTGTTCATATTGAAAATATTGATTTCTTTAACATGGCTGCAGAAGAAATCATAGAACAGTCTGTTAAATATGCTGTTGAAATAAAGCTTTTGGATGAAAACGAGCATGTAATAATACTTCTTGTTTCAAGAAAATTCGAGCGTCGAGGGAATCTTGTTGGACTTTATTATGTTGGTGAAATTCTTGAAGAATGAAATTTTTTTAGAAAGATTTGAACTAAAAAAAAATCCAATTAAAAGATAAAAATTATTTATTTTACATTATAAAATATTATATAAATTGACTTAATATAAAAGGATCAAGGAAAAAATGACTGAAGCAGAATGGAAACACGCATCATGGGTGTCAACATTAGGGAAATGGGCTTGGTTAATAGCAATTGCTAGTGGAATAATTGATATTATATGGGGTTTATCTAGTGTAATTTGGCTCTCAACTTTACCTTATGGTATTTACGCTATGGGATTTCCCATATGGCTGATCATTAGTGGAATTTTAGTAGCAATAATTGCTTTCGTTATTATAAAACCAAAATTTTCCGATAAATGTGCTAATAAAGATTGGGATAGTCTTCTAAACTGGGTAATGTCGGAGAATTTTAGGTTCCCATGGATGCTTTTTTGGGGGATAATTGTTGAAATATTAGGTTACGGATGGGGTGGATTTGCTATTATCATTCCTGCATTAGTTTTAATATTTGCAGGCCCTAAGGAATATAAATGGAAATCGTAAGAATAATTACTAATTTTTTATTTTTTTTTATATTCAGTAAATTTTAAGCCCTATATTCTATTTATAGAATCCAGATTTCTTTGTTTGTGCAATATAAATAGGTTAAAATAGCATATGTACAATTCTCTTAAAAAATATAATAATAACATTTATACTGGGATGAAAATAGGACATTCTCATCATTGGAATTATCATGATGGGAAATGGTTTGAGACTAAGAAAGAGCCTGATAAATGGAGTTTTAAATTTGATAGCTTAAAAACAAGAATTAATTCTGCACCAATTAATACTGGGGCTAGTATTAATACAAAATTTCATTGGTACATTATTGCTGATCAAATTGCTACTAAAATCGATAATAACTCATATATGACATCTATGAAAGGAATTAAATTTAAAATAGGGCATAAACGTCCCTATTGGAAGTCTTTTAGTTATAATTATCCCGATCAACTCTCTTATAAAGAAAAAGTAATTGAAATATTAGAAAAAGTTTTAAATGATCTTAAAAATGGGTAAATCTTAACTTATTTTCCCTGGAACTTTAGTTATTGAGTGGCTATATACTTTTGAAATTTCTTGCTTGTTGTTTATTTTTGGATCGTCTTGATAAACTAAAATTTGTTGAATATCTGATTTCAAAATTGGTGATATATACTTTTCATTAAAAATGATAAATTTATCTAAATCCTTAAGATTAAAATGTAGTTGGGAGTCATTAATTGTACCTATTTTACTCGTTAAAATTCCAAGTTTAGGATCTCTGAAAATTACTTCGCATAATTTTACTTTTGATTTTGTCATACAATATATTTTTATTGAGACTATTTAAAGAAAAACAATGTAAAAGGAAAATTAATTAGAAAACCTCATAATGTACAATTTCATCAATAGGTTTTCTATCTTTTGTTTCTCCTTTAGTCTTAACTGGATAACCTAAAGGTGTTAGACCCATTATTTTGTACTTTTTTGGTATTTTTAGTATATCCTTAACCTTTTCTTCATTAAACCACCCAATCCAACATGTTGCTAAGCCTTCAGCTGTAGCGGCTAGAATTAAATGCTCAAAACAGATTCCAAAATCTACTCCATAATATTTCTCTCCGCTTTTATTTGTTCCAGAGTTATTTGGTGAAATTAAACCAATAATATACATAGGAGCATTTATAAACTTGGTTTCTTGACCTATAGCTTTCCATAATGCTTTCACTTTTTCTGGCTTTTGAACAATGACGTAATGGACACCTTGCATGTTAGCCCATGTTGGAGCTAAACGAGCCGCTTCTAAAATTTTTTCAATTTTATCCTTTTCAGGCATTTCTGGTTTATAGACTCTAAAACTTCTCCTTTTTTTTACAACATCATAAAATTCCATATGAATCTCTTTATTTAGTTTTTAATTTCATAAAATTAATATTAAATAAGTTTTGAAATTATTCCTTTTTAAAAATAGATTTGGTTAATCATTGCTTTTATCATTTAATTTAATCATCAATCATTCTTTTATGACCATTTGGGCATATTGCATAGGTGCAATCGTAAAAGCCATCATCATATTCTTCTCTAGCATCATAATGTTCCCAACAATAAATTTTATCACATTTAGGACAATATGCATCTAATCCTTCAAAACTATGATGTTTTTTCATAAAATTATGAATCCCTTCTAAATCTTCTTTCTGTAGAAGTTTAAATAATTCTTCAGAGAGATTAATTTTTAAGGATCTCTCATGTGTGATACCACGAAATACTAATGCTTCATTTTCATCAAATCTCCCATATCCTATTATATATTTTACAGCAATCTTTCCACATTTAGAACAAGGTAAGTGATATTCTAAATCGGAAACTTTAATTACCTTCTTTAGATTGTTTACTTTTTCTTTTTTGGTTAACAGTTTCTTGAATACTAACCAAAAAGCATCCCAACACTCCTTAAAATATATACTTAATTCATTAGTTAAATCTGATGAATATTTACTATGGAAAATATTTAATTCACTATTAATTTTCGATAGAATATTTCTAGCAACATATAAAGAGTTTTTAATTTTCTCAATATCATTTTCTATCAGATCAATATTTGATGTTATTACTTGCCAAGAAGAAAAAATACTATAGTAGAAATTCTTAACATCAGAGATCCATAGATCTCTAGTTGTATTATCTAATTCATTAAGAGAATTAAAATACTCAATAATGTTATTATGAATCTTTTCGAGTTTTTTGATATGATTTTGAATTTTACTAGTTATTTTCTCCATAAAAAAAATAATGCGGAGTTATTTATTTTATTACAGTTTTTTCTTAAGAGTTTTATTTTCTTCAATACAATTGAACAAATTTGACCCACAAAAAGTACAGTTTTCCTCATACCATGAAAAAGAATTACCACAATTCTTGCATGACCATCGCTCTTTCTGCTGTTTTAACCATTCTTGAACACCTGCTTCTTTAATAGTATTAAAATAACGAATAGCTACATTATGATGCTTTAAATTCATTTTTTCAAAAATTTTGATTTTTTCACATGGAAATAAGGAGCAATCATTACAAAATTCAAGATCCTTGGATTGAGCACATTTTCGAATTTGACAACCTTGACAGTTTTCAAAGACTAATTCACTTTTACATCCATAACACTTAATTTCTTTATCTTCAAGTGAGCTAACCCACTCTTTAGGTAAACAATCAGTACGCTTTTGTTTATAAGCATTCATAATGAAACAAGCACCACAATAAAGCCCGCAGTATGAATCTAATTGAAATCTCATGTTTTGATCTAATTTATTAGGAATAATTTTATTTAAAAAATACTGGATTTACTTTTTAATTAATCCTTGAAAAGATAATTAAATCGAATTATTTTGAATTTAATATGATTAATATATTTGAAATCATAAATTTTTGTTTCAAAAGGCTTATTCCTAATACGTTCCTTCTAAGGATGCTTAATAAATTGAAAATAAAATGAATAAATAATATAGATAAAATTTATTTATTAGATATCTATATTTTAGATAAAATTTAAATAAATATGAAATATAACGATTAGGTTTACTTTATGATAGACAAAAAAGAATTAATACAGATTTTAAACCTTTTTGGTTTCATTGCTACGGTGATCGTTAACTTTTTAGCTATTCTATTACCAATTGGAGGAAATACTACTCAGGAATTATCAGATGCACTTCCTAACTTGTTTGTTCCTGCAGGAATCACTTTTTCAATTTGGAGTGTTATTTATGTTTTTCTAGGATTATTTTCAGTTTACCAAATGCGGGATATATTCAAGAAAGATAAGATTGAAATGGAATACTTAGATCAGATTGGATATTTCTTTATTGTTGCAAGTATAGCTAATGTCGTATGGATTTTTCTTTGGCATTATAAATTGGTACCATTATCTCTTATTTTTATGATTGTTCTTTTACTTTCACTAATAATGATATATCTTAGGTTAAAAATAGGAAAATCAGAAATATCGAGAATCGAAAAAGTTGCAGTTCATGTCCCTTTTAGTATTTATCTCGGTTGGATTACTGTCGCTACTATAGCCAATATAACTGCTGTTATTGTTGATTTTGGATTGAACAACGGATTACCTGTTGCTGTTTTTTTTAACTTATTATCAGTATTATTAACAATAATAGTAATAATAGTTGCAGTTCTGATAACTTATGTAATGCTTATTATAAGGAAAGATTATGCTTATAGCTTAGTTATTATTTGGGCATTACTGGGAATCTTTATCAAACAAATAGTTGCTAATTTACCAGTGGCAATAACAGCTTTGGTTTCTCTACTTGTCATTCTTGTAGGAATGATTTATATATTGATAAAACAAAGATAATTATTTTTTTTCCTTTTTTTTTTATAGATAATCGGAAATTCTAACTCTAATTAAATTTTCAATTTTATAATAGTTATTAATTGATTTCTCAAAACTTAGAGTTTTGATTTTATTAGAATTTTTTAACAAGATATACGGTAGATGAAAACCATACTTGTTCTTGAGTGAAGAGCCGATTAAGGAGAGAGAAATACTAATTTCATCATGGATAGTTTTTCCATTTTTTAAACTTTTTTGACAAATTTCTTTAATAATTTCTTTTAAATCTTCAGAGCATAAAGTACTTACATGCTTATCAGAAAATCGGGCTAATTTATACCCTTTTACATCTATACAGAAAATTTTATAATTAGGGATTTTACCAAGAATGAGACTTCGTTTTCCTTTATAATATTTATTATAACCATAATAGTTATATTCTGAAGATTTGTGTTTAAAAAAAGGTGTAAAGTGAAGAACAAATGGTGAATCAATAATTTTTTTACCTTCAACATTCATATAATAGACTCGACCACCATATAAAGAGTGGACTCTTTTCTCCATTCCTAGAACTCCTTTTTCTTCTTCATTCCGTGGATACTTTTGGTCAGATACACAGGATCCAAGCCCATTAAATATCCAAAGAACATAAATATTTTTATTGGAATATTTTTTTGTTCGTTCAATTAATTTCCTTTTACTTATTTGTGAGTTTTGACATTCAATAACCACCTTATTTCCATTGGATAACTCAAAATATACATCTGCTACTTGATCACCAATTATAAATTCTACTTTTTTTTTTATCACGGAATTAAATTTTGGAAACATTAGATACCAATAAGCTTTCATAATTTTATGTTCAATAGTCTCTGGCTCAAAACAGTAATTTCTATTGCCAGCATGCAAAAAAGATCCCAATTCTTCATCGTAAAATAATGGTTTCTTACATATTGTACATAACCAAGTGTATTTATCATATTTTAAACTAGATGAATTTAAAACGTTATATATTTTTCCTAGCTCAAAATTAAAAGCGTGAAGAATTTTTTTATCCTTTACCATCTGTTTAATTTTAGTTTTAAATAATTTGATTTTTTTGTCTCTATTTTCCAAATCAATTATTTAAACTTAAGAATTTTTGAATTATGCCCAAAAGTATGATATGAAGAATTATCTAGAAATTTTTTTATCTGTTCTTATTTAAAAATCAAAAAATTTTATTTGTAGATATGACAGAAAATCCAAATAATGAATTATCCAGAAATATCATAAGTAATTCTAAAAAAAATCCTTTAAAATTCGTTCAAGGTAATAGAAAAAACAATACACTTGATAAAAAGCCTTTTTCTCATGACTATCAATTGCATGCTAAAATATATCGGCAAGGAGACATCTTATTCAAAAAAATAGATAATTTACCAACTCAACTGAAAGAAAAATCAGATAATATTGTAGCTGAAGGAGAAGAGACTGGCCATTCACATCAACTTGTAAATGGGGCTTTATTCGAATTAATTAACTCTGATTCACTTTATATAAAGTCAGAAAAAAATACAAAAATTATTCATCAAGAACATTTACCTATCAAATTAGAACCAGGAAATTATGAAGTAATAAGACAAAGAGAATATTTAGGATCTGGTTCACATAGACAAATAACAAGACAAGTGAGAGATTGAATTTCAAAAAATAAAATCTGAATAAAAATATGGAAAATCACAAACAACTTATCAGTTTACATGAGAAAAATAAGAAGTACCTAGAGAGTCTAGATTTAGATTCTCGATTAATAGGGTCAGCTAGAATTATTGATAGTGATGCAGAGAACTTTTTGGTTGAATTAATTGAAAGAAAAGCTGATGTAATCATAACTTACCGTTACATAAGGGTAAAAGATTCTTCAACAGGAAAGAATTACTTTTTAAGTGTTCCGAATAATATGAGAACCTGTAGAGATGCCATCGCATGGACTTTTGGTATAAGTTCAAGGCAATATGATTTACTCTTTGAAACTTAAACCTAAATTTTTATTATATTCTATTTTTTTATTTAAATAGATTTATAACACATAAATTATGGCTGAAAAATACACTATTGTCAAATATTTTCACCAAAATGGTTATATCGATAATCTAGAATCTTACAATTATTTAGAAATATTTCATAATCTTGTAATCGAATTAATTAACAATGAAAAGTACAAAAATTTAGTTTCTCTATGCTACCACGTTTTTGCTTTTGACCCAAATAATTCACTCATTCCAAAAATCATCTTTACTCTAATTAATCTAAATGAAAATCGGGGTGCTATTGAATTATGCGAAATGTATTTGAAATACAATCCAACAAATAAAATATTTTATAATGCTGTAAATGAATTTTTAAAATATGGAAATTATTCGGGAGCGATTGATTTATGTGTAATGTATTTGAAAATTAATCCAAAGGGCAATTTAGATTTCATTCATTCATTTATCTTAGAATGCCTAGAAAAAGGTAAAAATTATTCAAAGATACTTGAACTAATTGAATTATTTTTAGAGGAAAGTAATGGAGATCAATATATTTTCTCAATAATTTATTCTATGATACAGAAACAGAACTATTTAGCCGTTGTTGATTTAAGTAAATTAATTTTAGAATCTGATCTAAAATATAAACTCGTAATTTTACAAATCACTAGGTTAATCTGTGATAATGGTAGATTTGTAAAAGCAAAAGATTTATGTATTAATCTTTTAAAATTATTTCCTAATTCACTTGATGTTTTGAGTTTATATGGCTCAATTCTTACGATTACTGGAAAATTCAATCAAGCTTTGAAGTTGTTCCGGTCTATTTTAAATAATCTTTCTAAGAAGGGTACTAGTTTGAAAAGCAATATTCTAAACTTAATAGGTAGAGTTTACCTTGAAAAAGGGGATTTAAAAAGTGCTACTATTCATTGTATTAAATCAATGAAATTAAACCCTAGGAATGCAGAAGTATATAACAATCTTGGATATATATATTATAAAAAAGGGTATATCGAAAAAGCAATCAAACTAATCAGAAGAGCTTTAAAATTAGATAAATTCTTTTGTAGTGCTTGGATAACTTTAGGAGAAATCTATTTAAAAATGAAGAAGTATTACGAAGCTTTTTCAGCATGTTATAAATGTCTTAGTATAAATAATTTATATCAAGAAGGCCTGAATCTCTATAAAAAACTGACTGACCATCATGATCTTAAGATTCTTAGTTATTTAATCCCTCGAATTACTCATCTAGGCTATAGGTGTGGATTTGATAGTTTAGATGATACTGTTTTTCCAAATGAATTGCAGAAAAGTCATAATTATATTTCTTATTCCAAAGAGTTTCAAAGCTTTTTGAAAGGAATAAGATTAGCACAGATGTATTTAAATGATTTTATTTCAATATATTGTTGGTTACCTAAATGCATGAAATGTGATCTTTTATTAAAATTATATGGAGAAAGACTTGATTACAAAACAGGTTCTAAAATAAAAATGTATAGATGTGAGGAATGTGGAAAGGAAAAAAGAGAGATTTATAAGCTTAATGATGAAGAAATGTCTCAAATAAAAATAAGAGTTATTTTAAAAAAGCCATTTGTGAATTTTGATGGTTCACAATTAATTTATTCTAAATTAGATTATGAAAGGATACTTATTACTTATATCAGCTTAACAAAAATTAAAAATCAGACTAAAAATGATAAAATTGAATTCAATAATAGTTTGAAAAATGCATTTTTATTATATGGGAAAGAAATAAGAACAAATTATTAAGATCTTAATTTAAAAAATATTCACTCTATTGAATTTTATATTTAATTAATTTCTATTTTTTTAAAAAATCCTTATAATCAAATATATATATTACAACTTTCATCAATCAATTCATTTTACTAATGTCAGATAATATATCTTACATAAATTTTTTTCCTTATCGAACGTATCGTTCAGAACAACAAGAAATCATTCGTGAAATGGAGTTAGATGTAAGATTAAAAAAAAATATTATACTCATAGCTCCAAGCGGTACAGGTAAAACAATTATTGCCTTAAGTTCTGTGCTACCTCTCGTATATGAAAAAAATTTGAAAATAATTTATTTATGCAGAACTCATACACAATCTGCACGAGTTATAAACGAATTAAAAAAAATTAGTAATTCTAATCTATTAATAAGAGGAATATCTATACGAGGAAGGGCTGAAATGTGTTTAAACGAGTCCTTATTGAATAATAATTATACTCCTATGGATGCTATGGTAGTTTGTAATGATCTAAGACTACATGAATCATGTGAATATATTTCAGATTTCAAAAAAATCAGGAATTTTGATGATAATTTTTACCTCAATGAACCTAGAGATGCCGAAGAATTAATTGCATATTGTAGAGCAAGATATTATTGTCCATACTACTTTTGCAAACATGTATTAAATAAAATCAATATACTTGTATGTAATTTTCAGTGGATGTTTAATCCGGATATCCGGTGTCAAATATTGAGTTTACTGAATATTTCATTAGAAGATTGCATTCTAATAATCGACGAATGTCATAATGTAGTGAATATGGCTACAAAAGTCAAATCTGACAAATTATTTCTTCCTTTTCTTGTTTCTTGTTATGAAGATATGAAATCTAATGAAAAATTTAAACCTTATACTCGATTTATTAAATTTCTTATTAATCATCTTAAAAAAAAGAGTGAAGAATATTTCGATACTTCTAGTATTGAATTGGATCCTTTAAATTTCCTAAAAAAGATATCTGATACTATGAAGATGAATCCTATTGGAGAAATTGAAAAAATTTCTTTTATTTTTCGTCATCTTCCATTTAAAGAAAGAATTGAGTTTAATAAATTAATTATTTTTAGCAAATTTTGGCAAAACTGGATTGAAAAAGCAATATTAGGTCGATATTTCTTCTGCTATCATATTAATAAAAAAAAATTAACTGAGGTAGTTTCATTAGAAATTATTGCTTTAGAACCGCGTGAAGTGACTCTACCTCTTTTTAAAAATACTTTTTCTTGTGTAAATCTTTCTGGAACTGTTAATCCTCTAATCTATAAGAATTTAACTGCTTTGGACAGAAAATATTCTGGGTATAAAGAAATTATTGCAAATACACCATTTAGTAGTAAGAATATCAAAGCATTTATTGTAGAGGGTGTCAATACAAAACTAAAAATGAGAACAACCTCTATGTATAAAAAGATGATTCAGAAAATCAAAGAAGTTGTGTCTTCAACACCAGCAAACAGTGCAGTCTTTTGTGCTTCTTATGAGATTCTGAATGATTTAATTAAGAATGGATTTGAAAAAGCAATTAAAAAGTGTGAAAAAAAAGTATTCATTGAAGAGCCAAAAGTGTCTGGTTCTGAGAATGCAAAATTGTTACAAAAATACAAGGAATGCACTTTATCAGAAAAAGGAGCTGTACTACTCGGTGTATGTGGAGGGAGAAATTCTGAGGGAGAAGATTTTCCGGGAGATTATATGAATTCTGTAATAATTGCCGGCGTTCCCTATCATCTGCTTACGCCTCAAGTTAATGCTCGAATAAAATATTATAACAAGATGTTTCGAAATCAAGGATGGCTTTTTGGTTATCTATATCCAGCAATGCAGCGAGCAAACCAAGCTGCTGGAAGACCAATACGGAAGGAAAAAGATAAGGGAGCAATAATCTTTTTAGACTCTCGATTTAAATCCAAAATGAAATGGATCTCATATTGGATAAGAAAAGAAATTGAAATGATTCCAGACGAAATTGATGCTATTTCTAAACGATTAAGAAAATTTTGGTTGTAAAGACTTTGAATTTAGAAATAATAAATCTTATTAGATTTTATCAAGAATCTATTAGTTTAATAAATTAACTAACATTTATTTTAAAAACAAGTTTCAGCTAAGATATTAGAAGAGAAAAAAGTTATTCTATTATGTATGATGTAATAATCTCGGGTGCAGGGCCTTCAGGATCGCAATGTGCTAAAATTTTAGCTAAAGCAGGGTATAAAGTTGCCTTAATTGAAAAAAATGTCAACTGGCGTAAACCTTGTGGTGGTGCTGTTCATTCTAGTGTAGTAGACCTGTACCCAGAATTGAAAAAACTTAACCTTCCCAAAATACGGGGAGTAGTAATGTATTCAGCAGATTATCATAAATTGGAATTTAAAGGAGTAAGTAGTGAATATTCAATAATTATGGATAGATTAGAGCTTGATAATATAATGAGAGAAGCAGCAGTTAATGCTGGAGCAGATCTTTTTGATAACCACTTATCTATTGATTATATCATTAAAAATCAGAAAAAAATTGGTATAAAAACAAAATCACCAAATGGTTTTAGGGAATTCAATGGAAATTTAATCATTGTTGCTGATGGTATGAGTTCTAAATTAGCCATAAAATCAGGAATGAGATCAAAATGGAAGATCAATGAATTAGCAATTGGAAAGTGTGCTATAATGGAAGGAAGTCATCAATTAGATAAAGAATCGGTATATGTATATTTTATGCCTTATCAGGGTTATGGGTGGACTTTTCCTTTAAATGATAAAAGATTTAATATTGGCATATTTACATTTGGAAAAGATAATCTAAAATATAACATACATAAAGTATATCAAGAATTTACTGGTAATACAAACGTTAAAAAATACCTTCCAAACAGTAATTCCAAGATTATTTGGTCAAGTTCATATTCATTTCCCGCAAAAGGAGTTTTAGAAAAAAGTTTATATACGGATAATTTAATGCTTATCGGAGATGCAGGAGGATTTGTTTCTCCTATAAGTGGTGAAGGAATTCAAACAGCAGTTATATCAGGTAAAATTGCTGCAGAAATAGTTATTAAAGCTTTAGAAAATGAAGATTATTCAAAAAACACTTTAAAAATGTATAGAACTAATCCTGAAATTAAAAAAATCATTAGGAATTTCAAGCAGAAGTTTTCAATGATTAATTTTTTTTATGAAAATAATGGCAAAAATCTGAATAGAATGCTTGAGCTAGCTGAGTTAGATTCAATATTTAGGGAACAAGTTATCAATATGTTCGCATTTGGAGAAATGCCTTCAAAGGATTTTATACAAAAAATAAATGATTAGGAAAAAACTTTTATTTCTTATTTTATGAAGAGAGGTTGCTATTTGAGAATAATTTTATTATTGATACTTATATCTTAATAAGGATAATCTTTTTCTACCCAAATTATTATAGTTCTAAGCCTCTATTCTTTATTTTACAAAAACACAACCTTTAAATACCTATGTTAATATTTATTTATTAACATATGGATGTCAATCAAGAGTTGACAACTTAAAGTTTTACAAAAAATATGGGGTTTAAAACTCAATAAATAATAAAATGATAAATAAATAAAAAATTGATATGGGAAAAATGAGATCTATGGCATTTGAAGATTATTATAATAGATTCATGAACGAGCAAAGTTCTAGCCAAAAGTTATCAAATAAAATTTTAGTAGTGAAAAAGGAATATGAACTTCTTAAAGCTAAAGCTGAGAAATATGAAGCTTTAGTGGAAGAACATAAAAAAATTAAAACGTATAATGACCGATTACTAAAGGAACTTGATGATTTAAAGAGTGATGCACGAAAATTCAAAGATTTACTTGAGGAAAAAGAAAAATTTCTAAATTCACTATTACGAACTCGAGCTGATTTTGAGAACTACAAGAAGCGTTCAGAACAGGAAAATAACAATTATAAAGCCTATATAATGGAGATCATGCTCAGAAAATTGGTCGATCATTATGATGATTTAAACAGAGCATTAAATTTATTAAATGTACTTGAAAATGTGGATGGATTTAAGGAAGGATTTGAACTTATAGTTAAGAATTTTAAAAAAATACTTACTGAAGAGGGCGTAAAACCAATGAATTCAGAGGGTGAGGTTTTTGATCCATATAAACACGAAGCTATAATGATCGAAGAAAATAAAGACGATCTTCCTGAAAATACCATATTAGAAGAATTAACTAAAGGATATTATTATAAAGATAAAATTTTAAGACCAGCAATGGTCAAAATCTCAAAAAAATCAAAATTATAAAATTTACTATAAAAACTAAAAAAACAATAAAAAAGAGTGATGAAATATGGGAAAAATTATAGGAATTGACTTAGGAACTTCAAATTCAGCGGCAGCGGTTTTAGTTGGTGGTAAACCAGCGATTATTCCTAGTGCTGAGGGTTTAACCCTAGGTGGTAAAGCATTCCCATCTGTGGTTGCTTTTACTAAGGATGGTCAAAGATTAGTTGGAGAACCGGCAAGAAGACAGGCTATCTCTAACCCAGATCGTACAATTACAGCAATTAAAAGAAAGATGGGCACATCTTACACAGTTAAAATCGATAATAAGGAATATACACCTCAAGAAATTTCAGCAATGATTCTTAGAAAGATTAAAGAAGATGCTAGTGCCTATTTAGGCGAAGAGGTTACTGATGCGATTATTACTGTCCCTGCATATTTTAATGATAATCAAAGACAAGCGACAAAGGATGCGGGAAGGATCGCGGGATTAAATGTTAAACGTTTAATTAACGAACCCACTGCCGCAGCGGTAGCTTATGGATTGGACAAGAAGAATATCAGATTAAAAATCGCAGTATTAGATCTTGGTGGAGGCACTTTTGATGTTACGATAATGGAGATGGACAATCAGGTATTTGAAGTTATTTCTACAGCAGGAGATACGCAATTAGGTGGAACTGATATGGATAAAATTCTTGTAGATTATATTGTGTCAGAATTTCAGAAGTCTGATGGTGTAGATCTTACTGGAGATTCAATGGCAATGCAACGAGTAAGGGAAGCGGCAGAAAGAGCGAAAATTGAGTTATCCACATCAGTTACTACTGATATTAATTTACCTTATATTACTGCAACTAGTACCGGTCCTAAACATCTTAATATGTCACTAACACGTGCTAAATTAGAACAATTAATCGAACCAATATTGAAAAAGCTAGACACTTCTATTTTAAAAGCATTAAAAGATGCTGGAATGGCAAGAGGAGATATCGATAAGATTATTCTTGTCGGTGGACCTACAAGAATGCCAGTAGTTCAGAAGAAATTTGAAGATTTACTAGGAAAAACTCCTGAGCGAAGCATCGATCCAATGGAGTGCGTCGCAATGGGAGCAGCAATTCAAGGTGGGGTATTAACTGGTGAAGTAGAAGATCTATTGTTATTAGATGTTACACCATTATCATTAGGAGTCGAAACCTTAGGAGGAGTTTTTACTAAACTAATTGAAAGAAATACTACTATTCCAACTAAAAAAACTGAGACATTTTCAACTGCTACTGATAACCAGCCAGCGGTGGAAATCCATGTATTACAAGGTGAAAGACCAAGAGCAGCAGATAATATAACTTTAGGGAAATTTCATTTAACAGGTATTCCCCCTGCTCCAAGAGGTATGCCTCAGATAGAAGTAACCTTTGACATCGATCAAAACGGAATTCTGAATGTTTCAGCAAAAGATAAAGGCACAGGGAAAAGCCAATCAATTACAATAACTGCATCAACCAAGATGTCGGATAATGAAATTGAACAAAAAATAAGAGAAGCTGAAAGAAATGCTGAAGAAGATCGAAAATTTAAAGAACTTACTGAGGCTAAAAACCACGGAGAATCTTTAATTTATCAAACTGAAAAGCTTTTAAAAGAAAATGAAAGTATCATCGGTGATTTAAAATCCAAAATTCTTAATAAGATATCTGATTTAAGAAGTGCGATGGAATCTAATGATGTACCAAGGATTAAGAGTACGTCTGAGGCCCTACAAAAATCATTACATGAAGTTTCTTCTCGTATGTATGGACAACAACAAGGTGCTGGTGCATATCAAGGTGCTCCTCCGGGAGGAATGGGTGATATGCCAAGAGAGTCATATGGATATCAAGGAAAAACACAAGATGAAATTGAAGAGGAGCAATTTAGAAAAGCAACAGGACAAGATGATAATGTAGTAGATGCTGAATATGACTAAGTACAATATTTTTTTTTATTTTTTTATTTTTTTATCAAGTTAATATTTTAAATTATTCATATAAAAGGGTTATATAACATGGCAAAAGACTATTATAAGATCTTAGGGATTAATAAAGGAGCTTCAAAAGAAGAAATCAAAAGAGCATTTCGTAAGATGGCAAGAAAGTATCATCCCGATGTTAATCCAGATGAACCAAAATCAGGTGATAAGTTTAAAGAAATAAATGAAGCATATTCAATTTTAAGTGATGATAAAAAAAGAGAGATGTACGATAAGTTTGGAGTTGTAGAAGGGGATAGTTCAACTTATAGAAATTGGGGAGAAGCACCTGGAGGAAGGAGTGTTTATCAAAGTCCAGATGGCACAACCTATTATTATTCAACCTCTGGTTCTCCAGACGGATTTGATTTTAGTGATATTTTTAATAATTTTGGAGGATCACGTGGTAATAGCCGTAGTAGAGGATTTGACTTTTTTAATGATCTAGGTGATATTTTTGATGTCTTTTCAAATCGAGGAACAAGTTCACGAGTCAGATCAAGCAGTTATGAAAATAGACCTATTGAGGGAGATGATTTAAGATATGATATGGAAATTGATTTTATGGATGCTTTCAATGGAGGAGAAAGGCGAATTTCTTATAAAGATCCTAAAACAGGTCAAATGTCAAACTTAAAAGTAAAAATTCCAAAGGGTATTAAAGATCAACAGAAATTACGTCTAAAAGGTAAAGGTATGGAAGGCTTAAATGGAGGAGCTCCTGGTGATTTATATATTAATATAAATGTAAAACCTCATCCTATATTTAAAATTGAAGGTGATGATATTTATGTTGAAAGAGAAATTCCTTTTACTACTGCAGTACTTGGAGGAAAAATCCAAGTTCCAGGAATTGAAAAGACTCTAAATGTAACTGTTCCTACAGGTACCTCAGACGGATCAATTCTAAGATTAAAAAATCAAGGTTTTTATCATACTGGTTCAGAACAACGAGGTAGTGAATTAGTTAAAATTAGCATATCTATTCCTACTAAATTAAATAAAGCTCAAAAAGAGTTATTAGAGAAATTAAAAAAAACAGGTCTATGAGGGTGATTTAGTACAAATGATGAAATTCGATAAATTTACAATCAAAGTCCAAGAAGCCTTGATGGCTGCTAGAGCACTTGCTCAAGAAAGAGATCATCAACAAATAGAACCAGTTCACTTATTTATTGCTTTATTAGACCAACAAGATGGAATCACAACTCCACTTTTACAAAAATTGGGCATAAATATAAGATCATTATTAAATGATTTATATAACGAGATAGGAAAGATTCCTAAGGTAACTGGCTCAGGTGTAACAGATGTGGCTTTATCTCGCGAATCATCTATATTATTTGATACTGCATGGAAAGAAGCTGATTTATTAAGAGATCAATACTTGAGTACTGAACACCTATTAATTGCTATGAGTACTAAAAATTCTTTATCAATATTTCCAATTTTAAACAAAAATGGGATAACAAAAGATAGGATTTTACAAGCCTTAAAATCAATAAGAGGGCATCAAACAGTTACAGATCAAGATCCTGAAGGTAAATATCAAGCGATTGAAAAGTATAGTCGTAATCTAACAGATTTAGCAAGGAGAGGTAAGTTAGATCCCGTAATTGGGAGAGATGATGAAATAAGAAGAGTGATGCACATTTTATCTCGGAGGACAAAAAACAATCCGGTATTAATTGGCGAAGCTGGAGTTGGCAAAACTGCTATAGTAGAAGGTTTGGCACAGAGAATAGCAGATGGTGATGTTCCTGAATCATTAAAAGAAAAAGATTTATTAGCAATCGATTTAGCTGCAATGATAGCTGGTGCTAAATATAGAGGTGAATTTGAAGATAGACTTAAAGCATTTATTAAGGAAGTAGAAAAAAGTTTGGGAAAATATATTTTATTTATTGACGAATTACACACTTTAGTAGGCGCAGGGGCTGCTCAAGGAGCAATTGATGCTTCTAATATGTTAAAACCAGCATTAGCACGTGGTGAATTAAGAGCTGTAGGAGCTACGACTTTAGATGAGTATAGAAAGTATATTGAAAAGGATGCCGCTTTGACAAGAAGATTTCAAACAGTTTTTGTTGATGAACCTTCAATAGAAGATTCAATAGCTATACTAAGAGGTTTAAAAGAAAAATATGAGATTCATCATGGAGTAAGAATTACTGATTATGCTATAATCGCTGCTGTTACTTTGTCACATAGATACATTTCAGATAGATTTTTACCAGATAAAGCTATCGATCTTATGGATGAAGCTGCTTCTAGATTAAGAATAGAAATCGATTCTATGCCCATTGAAATTGATGAAATTGAAAGAAAGATAATACAATTGGAAATACAAAATGAAGCTCTTAAAAGAGAAGAAGATAAATTAAGTAAAGAGCGAATGAAGAAGATTAATGAAGAATTAGAAAATCTCAGAGAAGAAAGTAAGAAATTAAAGCTTCAGTGGCAAAATGAAAAAAATTTAATTTTAAAAATTAATGAAATTAAAAAGAAAATGGAAGAAACAAAACTAGAAGCTGAAAAAGCTGAAAAAAGTGGAGATCTTGGAAAGGCTGCTGAATTAACATATGGTGTTCTTAACAATTTGAAAAAAGATTTAGAAAAACGTAATTCAGAATTAACAGACATTCAAAAAAATAAAGTCATGTTAAAACAAGAAGTAGATGATGAAGATATTGCTAAAATAGTGTCTCAGTGGACTGGAATTCCAGTTTCCAGAATGTTAGAAAGTGAGAAACAAAAGTTATTAAAAATGGAAGATCGCCTAAAACAAAGAATTATTGGACAAGATGATGCCTTAAAAAAAATATCAAATGCAATTCGGAGAGCAAGAGCAGGGATTCAGGATCCAAACAGACCTATTGGTTCTTTTATCTTCATGGGTCCTACTGGTGTGGGAAAGACTGAAACGGCAAAAGCTTTAGCGGAGTTTCTTTTTGATGATGAAAATGCTATGGTAAGAATTGATATGTCTGAATTTATGGAAAAAAACAGTGTAGCAAGACTAATTGGAGCACCCCCGGGTTATATAGGGTATGATGAAGGGGGATATTTAACAGAAGCAATAAGAAGAAGACCTTATTCTGTTATATTATTTGATGAAATAGAAAAAGCACATCATGAAGTCTTCAACGTGTTACTCCAAATTCTTGATGATGGAAGATTGACTGATGGTCATGGAAGAACTGTTGATTTTAAAAATACAATCATTATTATGACAAGCAATATTGGAAGTAAATATATTCTAGATTCTCGTAATGAAGACCCTGTTAAAAATAGAGAAATTATATTAAATACCCTTAAGAATTATTTCAGACCTGAATTTCTTAACCGAATTGATGAAATTATTATCTTTAATTTCTTAGATGTGGATCAATTGAAAGATATTGTTGATATTCAAATTAAAAATTTGAATGATATTTTGGCATCTCATAAAATCAAAGTCATCCTCACCGAAAATGTTAAAGAATTTTTAAGTAAAAAAGGCTTTGATCCAGATTACGGAGCAAGACCTTTAAAGCGAACGATTCAAGATTATTTACAAAATCCTTTATCGTTAAAATTATTAGAAGGAGATTTTAATGAATACGATATTATTGAAGTTGACTTAGATCGTAATAATTCATTATTGTTTGAAAAAATAGGAAAATTAGAGGAGAATTAAATATTGGACTACAATACTTTTATAATTTTTAATAAAAATAAAATAATGAGGAATTAAGATGGGTATTAATATTAAAAAAAATGATACTTTAAATATTTGCCCTGAATGTGGAGGCTCTATAATTCCCTTAATGAGTACTGGAGATATTGTTTGTAATCAGTGTGGATTAGTTATTAATGAAAAAAATGTAGATTTTTCACATAATGGAAGACGGGCATATACAAATCTAGAAAAGAATAATAGGGAACAGACAGGTGCTCCAATTTCGATTTTATTACCCGATATGGGGTTAAGTACTGTTATAGATAAAAGTAAAATAAATAATCCTGACCTAAAGAGAGCCGCAAAGTGGAATACACGTATAACTTGGCAAAAAAGAAATTTATTGATCGCTTCTACAGAATTAAAAAGAATTAGTACAAATTTGAATTTACCTAATTATGTTAAGGAAGATGCTATGCGTCTTTATATTGAAGCTTTTAAAAAGAAACTTTTAAGAGGACGATCGATTAATGCAATGGTTGCTGCGTGCTTATACTTAGCATGCAGAAGAAAAAAGCTTCCTAGGACATTACAGGAAATAACTAATGATGCTTCTGCAGATGCTAAAGATGTGAGAAGAAGTTATTCAACATTAGTTAGAGAGTTAAATGTAAGCCCACCATCAACTAATCCTATAGCCCTTATTCCAAGATATATTACCGAATTAGAATTAGATCCTGAAATTGAAAGATTGACAAGTAAAATACTAAATGCTTATAGTTCAAAATTTTCTATTAGTGGTAAAGACCCTAAGGGTTTATGTGCTGGAGCATTATACTTAGCATGTAAAATTAAAAATAGAGAAGTAACTCAACAGAAGATTGTTGACACTGTAGGAGTTACTGAGGTAACCTTACGCTCTCGTTATAAAGATTTAAAGAACAAACTAAATATAACGGTCTCTACATAGGATAAAAAAATATTTCTTTTTCTAATTTTTATTAATAATATTATCAATATATGTTATAATTAAACTCATTCTTGATTAAAAAATGGTCTCATTTAAAGAATTAGGATTATCTAATACAAAAAGAATGTTTGAAGTTGCCTTGGAAAGAAAATTTGCAGTCCCAGGATATAATTTTAGTAATCTCGAGCAGTTACAAGCAATAATTATCGGGTGTGGTGAAACTAATTCACCTGTTATACTTCAAAGTAGCCCAGCAGCAGGAGAATATGCTAATCGAACGATGGTTAGGTATTTAGGGGCAGGAGCTGTAGCCATGGCAAAAGATCTTGAATATAATATTCCAATTGCACTACACTTAGACCATGGCAATTCATTTGAACTAGCAAAATGCTGCATAGATAACGGGTTTTCAAGTGTCATGTTTGATGGGAGTCATCTAAAATATGAAGATAACATTTCTATAACTAAAAAAATAGTTGTGTATGCTCATCAAAGAGATGTAAGTGTAGAAGCAGAATTGGGTGTTATTGCAGGAATAGAGGATCATGTAAAATCAAGTTTTCATCATTACACTGATCCTAATCAAGTTGTAGATTTTGTTAATCGAACTAATTGCGATTCATTAGCAATAGCTATAGGAACCTCGCATGGAGCTTATAAATTTAAGGTGGATAAAGAAGAAGATATACCAGAATTAAGATTTGACATTTTAAAAGAAATAAGAAAAAGGTTAGGGAAGTTTCCAATTGTTTTACATGGATCATCTTCTATACCAAAAAAATACGTTGATATAATAAATCAATATGGAGGTTTATTAAGAAAATCATTTGGAATTCCAGAGGTTCAATTGAAAAAAGCAACTCAATTCGGTGTATGTAAAATAAATATCGCTACAGATGCTAAAATGGTTTTTACAGCAATGATAAGGAAATTTTTAATTGAAAATCCTGATCAAATTGGTCCGAGGAAATATTTAGATTTAGCCCGTCAAGAATTTATAGATATGATTAAACAAAAAAATATTGAAGTGTTAGGATCAGCAAATCAAGCTAAATTTATTTAATGATTTAATTAGAAATTTATTTTCTATTTCTAATTAAAAAAAAAAACACTTTTTTTATAATTAAAAATATTATTACCCTTTTTCAATTACAATTCCTGTGCCACCTTTCGGATATTGGAAATTAATTGCACCAGCGTCACATACTTGATAACAAGCAGCACATTCTAAACATTTTTGTTGATAATTCTCTGATAAATAGATAATTCCTTCTTTTTTTCGCCATAAATTCATAACACATATAACTAAGCAACGTTCACAATTATTACACTTATTATGATCTATTGAAAGGAAATTTCCTGTGCCTTGAATTCGTTTAGTTAAATCCTCTAGTTCTATATTCATTTCAATTAATCACCTCTTTTTTTCTTTTTCTTTGGTAGCATATCCAAAAGTTTAGGAAGTACTTTCATAATCTTCTTTGGATCTAATAATTTATCTAAATCATCTTCAAAAACCTTAGTTAATAGAGGAAGTACATACGCCATTATAAATGGAGTTGCTTTCGGCATATATGATTTGATATGAGTCACAATTTGACGTACTCTTTTAGTATGAGGTTGAGACCAATCAAAAATACCTCCAAGAATTTCCATTATCAATGGAACAAACCAAGACATAGTTTCTTTTGGACTAAATGGTAATGCTTGCCAAATATTCCATAATTCTCTCCCTGATGCAAATTCCTCTCCTATGCTGGTTTTTTGCCATTCTTCATCAAATCTCTTAAGCACAGCTTTTGAGACATCTCCAGAAGGGATTACCTCAGAAGCTATTTCTGCAGCAATTTTACCAGTCACCATCGCAGGGTATATGCCCTCTGCTTCTAACGGACATGGAAATCCCCCTGCATCCCCAATTAATATAACCCCATCAGCGTGAGTATTATAAGGATAATCAAGCCAAGGAAGTAAATGAGCTTGAAGTTCACGTGGTGTTGCTTCCAGAATTTTTAATAGTCGTTGATAGTATTTTAGGTTGATAACACGATTTAGGTAATATAAGGGATTTTTATCCCACCAATTCATCCAGTTTCCTAATCCTTGATGAAACCCATCATGAAAAAAGACTTGATATGAAGCCGGAAAGTTCGATCCCCACCAAATCCCTAAAGTTTCATCACCCATAATATCATCGATTTTATTTGAAGGAGCTTTAAAGTCATACTGTAATGTTAATGTTACTTGATCTTGAGCCCATTTATTTCTCAATCCAGAACTTTTTGCTACCATAGATATAACCCCATCTGCGCCTATCACCAAAGGAGCTGTATATTTTTCTCCATTCTCATCAACCACACCGCAAATTTTGCCATTTTCCTTCAATAAATCGACTATTAGTGTTGAAGTCTTTAATTCAGCCCCCGCATCGGTCGCTAATTCTGCAATCCAAGGATCAAACTCACTACGATACACATTCATAGTAATCCAAGATTTTGCAGGTTCATATGAGACAGATTCTGTCGGGCGAGCCATAATATAGCCTGAAACAATATCATCTTTATTTATAAAGTAATTCCGAGAAGCAGTTCCTGCTCTCATTGAGGGACAATTATCAGGAGTTAAACTTTTCATCAAGTCAGGAAAATCTCTGAACATTCGGGGGCCTAATCCACATCCTGAAGAATTTTTTTCACCAGGTTTACTGCTTCGTTCAAAGAAAATTGTTTTTAGACCCTTTTCAGCAGCAGTTTTTGCTGCAACAGAACCTCCTGGTCCAGCACCCACTATTATTAGATCATAATTTTTCATCAAAAATCCCTTTTAATTAAATATAGTTGATAAATAATACTTATCCATTAATTAAGTTTTTATTTTTTTGAATGAAAATATCTTAATAGAGAGTAATATTTTACGAATAAAGAATAATCTTTATTTTCATATCACTCATGAGCGAGGAACAGATTTATACCAAATTAGTAAAGATTTGTGGCTCAAAAAATATATCAAATGATCCGACCTTACTTAAAAAATATTCAAAAGATCTTAGCTTTTTTCATAAAAATGAGCCTAAGTATATCATATGTCCTGAAAATAGAAAGCAAATTCAAGATATATTAATACTAGCTAATTTACTAAAATTATCAATTATTCCAGTCAGTTCTCCCTCAGGACCAAGGCACCATGGAGACACCATTCCGCGTTATAGTAATAGTATTATACTAAACCTCTCTAAATTGAATAAAATAATTAATATTGATAAAAAAAACAGAGTGGCTATGATTGAACCGGGAGTTACTTATGCTGACTTAATTCCTATCTTACATAAAAAAGGCTTAAAATTATTAATGCCATTATCTCCTAGATGTTCAAAATCTGTACTTACTGCAGCACTCGAACGTGAACCTATTACAATCCCCCGTTATATGTGGGATAGTTCAGATCCATTATTGTGCACTGAAGTTTTTTTTGGAAATGGTGAATTATTTAAGACAGGAACAGCAGCAGGTCCAGGTACTATAAAACAGCAAAAAAAATCAGGTCAAGCTCAAGTAAATCCAATGGGTCCTACTCAATTTAGTCCATTTAGGGTTATACAAGGAGCACAAGGTAGTATCGGAATTGTTACATGGGTAACTCTTAAATTGGAGTTACTTCCCTCAGTTCATAAAGTTTATCATCTTCAATCAGATAATATTGAAGAACTCTTAGATTTTCAACATGAATTAGTAAAATATCGTCTTTGTGATGAATTACTAATTTTGAATAATCTTAATTTAGCTTGTTTAATCGAAGAAGATCCTAATAATATTTTAAAATTAGCTAAGAAATTATCTGAGTGGAATTTGATATTTCTTATCTCAGGAAAAGGGGAATTAGCTAATGATAGAGTTTCATATTTAGAAGGAGATATTGATGATATCCTTAAAGAGAAAAATATAGATTTACCAATTATTAGTCCAATAGACGAAAATGATATTTTACGTTTTCTATATCAAGCTGATAAAAACCCCTGGAGATTAAGATTGAGTGGAGGATATCAAGATATCTTTTTTATATCTAACTATGAGAATATCCCGAAATTTATTGAACTAGTCAAAAAGCAAATCCCAAACAATTTAGGAATTTATATTCAAGCAATAAATCAAGGTACTTCATATCATTGTGAATTTAATATATTTTATAATCCTCATAATAAAAAACAAACTTTGGATACTAAGGATAAATTTATAGAAACCAGCATAAAGTTGATGGATTTAGGAGCCTTTTTTAATCGTCCGTATGGTCTTTGGGCTAAAGAAGTTTATAAAAGACATGATAATTCTACACAGAAGGCGTTAAAAAAAATTAAACAGATTTTTGATCCTCGCAATGTATTAAACCCTGGTGTGTTATGTTTTGATGATTAATTTTGTACGAAGTGATCAGAAATATATAATTTTTAATATTTATTATGGATTTCAGACTTATTTTCGTTTTCATAAATGTTAAATATTTCAAATTTTATTATAGGTGAGAATTAATAATTTCAAAATTAAGTAAATTAGTTTTTGATAATGAAACCGCTTGTATTTTTAGTTGAAGATGATGAGGTTCTTGTAAAAAATTTTAAGATCTTCTTGGAAATGAATGAATATGATTTAATATCTGCCTCAAACGGAAAGGAAGGACTAGAAATTCTCTCAAGTCTCGAAAATCCGCCTGATATTATAATTTCAGATATTCTAATGCCAATTTTAGACGGTTATGATTTCTATATGAAAGTTTCAGAAAAAACTGAGTGGTCAAGAATTCCATTTTTCTTTTTATCGGGAAAAACGCAACCTGATGATGTGAGATTTGGAAAAATGCTTGGAGCTGATGATTATATCACTAAACCATTTAGCCCAATGGCTTTACTAGAAAAAATCTCAAAAAAAATTAAAGAGAGTAGAGAAATTAAAAAGAGCTCAAGGTTACTTGAAGAAAAACTAAAAGATATTTTAAAGTATGAAGAACCTTCTTTAGAAACTCGTAGTAAAGCAGATTATTACTATATTTTTTATATGAGTTGGGATGATGAAAAGGGACCAATAATTTTAGATTTTTTCCCTAAAAACCTAATTCCATCACTTAATCTCGAAGAACTTACCACTCAATTATATTCCACTTTAATAAAAATATATGAATTTGAACAAGTTCTCGAGAAAAACCAATTTATCATGAGAATAGTCAAAGATCTAATTGATGCTTATGGTTTGATTGATAAAATTGAAGATAATTCAGTTATAGCTCCTAAAAGTGGAAAAGGAACATTTATGGTATGTGCAATTACTCCAAATTTTCATTATCTTAATTCTGAAAGAATTAGAGATATTCTAAAAAAAATTGCTTTTAATATTAAGGCAAAAAGAGACTTGAATATTAAACAATACTGGGAAGAAATTTCACAAATTGTTTAAAGCTTTCTTTATAATCTAAAATTCTTTATTTATCATATTTCATAATTTGATGTAAAAATTACAATTTCTTAATAGATATCATTTTATTTTATTCATCACTGTTGAATTAAAAGGTTTATTTTTAGTTAGCTATATATTATAAAAAGGGGATTTTATACTTTATTGAACGAACAAGAATATAAACAGATGATAGAACGTTGTTTACGTTGTTCGATTTGTAAGTGGATACCACAATTGCAAATTAAGAGCCAAAAGTTTGCGTCTATTTGCCCCTCAGTTGATATGTTTAATTTTCATGCTTATAGTGGAGGGGGACGTATAACAATTGCTTTAGCACTAGAAATGGGAAGACTTAAACCATCACAAGAATTAATGGAGATCGTGTATAAATGTACTGAGTGTGGGGGATGTGCTATTGCTTGTAAGTTTCTAAATACTTTGGAACCATTAGAAATCATAGCTAAACTTCGAGAAAAATTAGTGTCTATAGGATTTGGGCCAATGCCAAAGCAGCAACAATATATCGAATCTATTAGAAATAATAACAATCCATATAATGAACCGCACAAACAAAGACAAGATTGGCTCCCAAATGACATTAAAATTGATATAAATGCAAAGACAATCTATTTTGTTGGATGCACCTCATCCTATAGGAGAAAAGAAATAGCAATTGCTACTGCTCGGGTGATGAATGCTGCAAATTATCCATTTAAAATTCTTAGTGATAATGAGTATTGCTGTGGAAGTCCGATCCTAAAAACTGGAGATAGAAAATCATTTATAACACAGTTAAACAAAAATCTTGATACGATTGAAAAAGAAGGAATTGAAACCATTGTTTTTAGTTGTGCTGGATGTTATGATACTTTTAAAGTTGATTATCCACTAGAAAGAGATTATAGCTTTAAAATACTCCATACTACAGAATTGTTTGATGAATTAATCGATAATGGACAATTGAATTTGGAAAAAGAAGTACCTTTTACTGTAACGTATCATGATCCTTGTCACTTAGGGAGAAATTCTGAGTCATATGAAGAATGGGATGGTGTAGCCTTACAAATGATGCCTCTCATATCTATTAATATGCCTGAAAAACCAAAAAGATGCGGACAATATGGTATTTATGATTCTCCGCGTAATTTACTAAATAAAATACCCGGACTCAATTTTGTAGAAATGGAAAGGATTAAAGAATATTCCTATTGTTGTGGTGCTGGGGGAGGTGTAAAATCAGCCTTTCCAGAATTTGCTCTTAAAACAGCTAAAACTCGGATTGAAGAAGCTGAATATACAGGTGCTGAAGTAATTGTTTCTGCTTGTCCCTTTTGTTCTACTAATTTAAAAGATGGGATAATTGAAAAAGGGTCCAATATAAAATTTTATGATATAAGTGAACTCTTATTATTGGCACTCTCTCCAAAACTTAAAGATATTAAAGAATCACCAACGGAGGTTTCATGAATGGTTCTGGAGAAAAGTGTGTTTAAAGAGTTCGAAGATATTGTTGGTAAAGGAAACATTGATGACGGGGAAGTTATAACAAATGTCTATGCTTATAACTGGTGCATGGAAATTATTAATTATATGGAAGATAAAGATCCCATTCCTTTTTCTCCAATCCCTAAAGCAGTCGTTTTACCATCATCTACTCAAGAAGTCCAGCAAGTAGTAAATTTATGTAACAAATATGGGATTGTATTTAAAGCCCAAAGTACAGGACTCGGTCCTTGGAATCAACCTTCAGTTGATAACTCTATAATTATAGATCTTCGTAGGATGAATAGGATTGTCAAAATTGATGAGAAAAATCTATATGCTGTTATTGAACCATATGTTAGTGGGGCACAATTACAATCAGAGATTATGAAATATGGTCTCAACTGTCATATGCCTGGAGCAGGTCCTCAAGTATCTCCCTTAGCAAGTGCAACAAGTATGAATGGTCCTGGATTTACTTCTCCTTCTACAGGTCATAGTGCTCGTAATGTTTTAGGAGTAGAATGGGTATTACCAGATGGAGAGATTATGAGATTAGGATCTTATGGTTTAAAGAATAATCCAGACTGGATCCATGGTGATGGACCAGGACCAAGTTTAAGAGGAATCATGCGAGGTTGGGCAGGTACAAAGTCAGGGTTAGGTATTTTTACAAAAGTTGCTGTAAAACTCTTTCCCTATCCATGTAGTACCGATTTTAAGGTTACAGGAAGTTCTCCCAATTATGATTTTAAAAAACCTAATTTTATGAAGTTATACGTTATGGATTGTGGAAGTTTTAAAAGACTCGAGAATGTTATGTTAAGTGTTGAAAAGGAAGAAGTATCTTTTATGTGTAGTTTTTTATCTGGATTTGCTGTCATGGCGATTTTTTCCAATTCAATCGAAAGCTTAATGGATAAGATATCAATTGGACAATTGAAAGCTCCCCTAGTTGTGTTAATAGCTGCTCGTACAAAGCGAGAATTTGAATATAAACAAAAAGTAATGAATGCAATACTTAAGAATTTCAAAATAAAAAACATTATTGGAAAGATTTTCACGCCTAATCCAATATTTTATGCTGAGGCTCTTCGTTCAAACTTAGGTTTACACGGATTTATTGCTACAGGCGGATTTCAATCTTCTAAAGGAGTTGCTGATACAGCTGCTGTATGTCTTCGAAGTACTAAATCAAATATTCAATCAAAACAGGAATTCATTAAGAAGGGAGTAATTGCTAACGATTTTGGAGAAGGTACATGGATGTCCTCTTATGAATCTGGACACTATTATCATATGGAATCCCCCACTATGTTTGATCAAACTGAAGAAAACAGTGTGAAGGGAATGTCTGAATATATGGAGAAAAGTAATCAATTAGATTTATTAAAACATCTTGGCGCTCCATTTTTCGTAGAAGGCACTCGTATGCATGAGTTATTTGGACCTCATATGTCCAACTATCATATATGGCTCAGAAAAATTAAAGAAGCTTTTGACCCAAACAATATATCTGATTCTGGATTTTATATTTCGCCACAAAACAAATAAAAAAAGAAGTATAGGATGAATATCATGGAAGAATCCAACAAAGAAAACAAGAAGGTTAGGGGTTTTGCAGTATTGATCAAAAGTATTTTAACCCCCTTAAATGAAACCAAGAAATTTCAAGAAAAATTCGGGAATGTTAAAACAAAAATTCTTTTAAATGCATCAAACCTAAATAATGCCGCTATAATTATTGTCGAAAATGGTTTAGTAAAAGTCGAAAGTATTCCAAATAAACCTGAAGAAAATATAAAAAAAAAGAAGGTAGGATGGGATGCATTTCTAGAGATGGATACTCAAACTTTCCTAGCTATTGCGATGAATCGACTTTCTTTACTTGGAGTTGCAAAAATGTGGTTAAGAAGAAGAATTAAAATGCGTGGAATCAGAAAACTTCTGATTTTATTAAAAATGTTTAGATTTTTAACAAATTATAATGAATAGTTCTAATACCAAAAAATTGAAAATGATTTATTATGAGTACAAAAATTATAGAAGCTTGGCTAGGACCAGGTAGAAAAGATGGCAAAATTAAGCCAATCAACCCAAAAGATGACGCTTTACATATTGACATGACAAAAAAAGGAACCCGGGAATGGTGGTATTTTGATGCTCGTTTTGATAATGGATATACGGTAGTAGGTTTTTTTCGAGCAAAACATGAACGAACAGGAAAAACTGGTGTAGAAATTACGATTTATAAACCTAATGGAGAAAAAGTCCAAAAAGTAATAGATTATCTTCATTCTGATTTGCTAGCTTCTAGGGATTTGCCAGATGTACAAATTGGTAATAATTATATCAAAGTAGATTATACTAACAAAGAATTTCCAAAATATGAAATCTTCCTTGAGGAAGAAGATTATGGAATTCATCTAAAATATACTGCTAAAGTTAAGGGTTGGAAGCCAGGAAAGGGATATATTGAATTTGGAAAGTCAAATCAATTTGGTTGGGTTATAGCTTTACCTAAAGCGGATGTTGAAGGCACTATTAAGGTTAATAATGAAATTGTACAAGTAAGAGGTACAGGATATCATGATCATAATTGGTTAAATTTCAATTTTGCAATGATTATAGACTATTGGTATTGGGGAAGGATTTATTCTAAGAATTATACGGCTATATTCGCATATATTAAATGTAATAAAAAAATGGATGATTATCCAATAAAGGTTCTAATGCTAGCAAAAAATGAAGATGTTATTATTAGTACTGGCGAATTTGAATTAATACAAGATAATTTTGAATACAACGATAAAGCTGGAAATAATTATCCAAAATTTTTGAAATTTATTTTTAATAATAGTAGTGAAATTACGCTTGAAGTACAAAATATTATTGATGCTGATAATTTACTTTATGAATTAGGACCAGTAACTCGGTTTTTAGCGAAAAATCTTTTAAAATTAAGACCAGGTTATTTTCGATTAAACTCAAAATTTCAAATAGAAATAAATATTGATGGAAAATCTGAAATTGAAAAAGGAAATACCCTTCACGAAATGGTTATTACTAAATAAAATAATATATACTACTTTTTTTCTTCTAGAGCTTTTTTTGGAAATAAGCGATTCTTTAATTTTACTGAACTAGTCTCCATATCATACTCTACTAAACCCACTTTAGCTAGTTCTTGAATTGAATGCAATACAAAAGCACCACCTATCCCTAGTGTGGTTTTCAATTCATCTCTTGTCATAACTTCCTTATCTCCATGCAATGTAAGAAGGATTCTATAGTGAGCTTGTCCTGCCCAGATCTCTGAAACTAAAACAGTATAGATCGAAAGCAATGCTCGAACTCTCTCAAAATTATATTCAGCCTCTTCAGCTTCTTCAGCAGCCTTCATGAATTTTGATAATTCGACTTTTACATTTTGATATTCATCTAATAATTTCATCTGTTCTTCTGTAAGAGATCCTATTTTTTGATCTCTTTCTTGTTTTTCTAATTCAAGTTTTCCTGTTGCTTCCTCTAATTTCTTCTTATCAACTTCTAGCTGTATTTTTTCATTTTCTAATTTATTTTTTTCTTCTTCTAGAAGTAACTTTTCTGTTTCTAAAGTTTCCTTTTCTGTACTTAATGCTTTTTTATCACTCTCAAGTTTCAATAATGCTGTTCTGGAAGTTTCTAATACTTGAATGAATTCTTTAAAACTTGATTCTGCTGCTTGAATTGTTTCATCAATTACGTTTAATGTCTTTTCTTCCTCTGTCATTGGAATCACAATTTATTTTATCCAATTATTTTTATTATATTTATTTAATTATAAGATTTTTTAGATTTTTCTCATAATGGTAGAAAAAGAAAAAACAATTAATAATAAAAGACTTATTTTGGGAGTTACTGTTCCTATTTTTATAATGGGGTTGGTATCATTTTTTACAGATGTCTCAAGCGAAATGATTCAAAGTATACTTCCATTTTTTATTTTAGAAATTGGTGGAACAGGGTTAATTTTGGGGTTGATTACGGGGATAACTGTAGCGATCTCAAATATATTAAAAGGTGTATCTGGTTGGATGAGTGATAAAATTAATAAGAGAAAACCATTTGTAGTAGCAGGCTATACAATATCTAATCTTTCTAAACCTTTTATAAGTTTTAGTTCTTCTTGGGAAGCTGTGCTTGGATTAAAAGCAATTGATCGATTTGGTAAAGGTCTTAGAACCTCTTCTCGAGATACTCTCATATCTTATTATGCTAAAGAAAAAGGAAAAGCATTCGGAATGCATCGTGCAATGGATACATTAGGTGCTGTTGTCGGTTCACTTTTAGCATTTTTATTTTTATTTTTGACGTGGAGTTATTCTGAAATCATATTTTTTTCCATTTTTCCAGGAGTATGTGCAATAATACTAATACTTCTAATAAAGGATGTAGATCCAACAAAATTAGATGAATCTAAGCTAAAGTATTATGGTGAATCTCGGCTAGACAAAGTTGATAGTAAGTTCATTAAACTTATTATTATACTCGGAGTGATTGAATTTGCTAGTTTAGATATCGCATTTCTTCAAGCTCGATCGGTAGCATATATCCCTACAGGGTTTATATTTATTATTCCTATATTTTATCTCTTAACTAATTTTGTTTATATGATATTTTCTCCTATCACAGGATCAATATCAGATAAAATCGGACGTAAACCAGTTATATTAGCAGGATTATCAATACTCCTCTTCTCTTGTATATTTTTGGCTTTTCCAATAGAATCATCGGTATTTTCGTTTGTTATGATAACAATTATCTATGCTTTGTTTGGGTTCTATTTAGCTTCTGTAGATCCTATCTCAAGAGCATATGTGGCTGATTTAGCGGGTAAAAATAAAAGAGGTCGAGCATATGGTTATTATTATCTCTCTGTTGGGCTAATTTCATTAGGAGAATCATTAATTTTTGGTTTAATATATGATTTATTCTCATTTTTTTGGGCTTTTGTCTATATTTCGGTTCTCTTATTTATTTGTATTATTATTTTTTACTTTACTGATTTTTCAAAGATTATATATAAATAATATTTCTTCTGGAAATTCCGAATATTTTCAAATAGCAACTATATAAATAAATAAATTCAATTCTAGGATTTGTAGGGTGATATAAATTATTAAAGAAAAAGATTGTCTTACTTCTAAAGATGTGGTTCAAGCAGCAATAACAGCTTCGAATAAAAGTTTGACAGATTTTAAAGTAGATGAAAATGTTTTAATTATTTTCTCTGGTGGTTTATTAAATTTTTTAAAAGAAAAACTTAATACAGAGGAATCAGACTGGTTATTACCTTTTCATCCCTATGGTGGTGGAAGACTTAACCGAGGTATATATGAAGATATACCTATATCTATAATATTACCCTCTATGGGTGCTTCTATAATGGCTTCAGTTACAGAAGATTTGATTTATTGTGGTGCTAAAACAATTCTCCTAGTTTGTGGATCTTGGGGAATAGGTGAGAAAGTGAAATTGCTCGATTATATTATTCCTACACATGGACTAGGACCAGATGGAACATCTGTTCATTATGGAAGGAATTTAAATGAAGAGGTTGAATTAAATAAAGAGTTAATAGAAATTCTCTTAGAAGAAACGAAAAAAAGGGTTGATAATTACCATATTGGGAAGAATTATAGTAAAGAAGCTTTCTATAAAATTAATAAACAAGAAGTATTTGAACTTAGAAAGAAAGGATGTATATCTATGGAAAATGGAGAGATCAATGTTTTAGCAACAATAAGTAATAAAAATGATGTTAAATTTGGCGCAATTTTTTACAGTTATTATAATCCTCTTGAAGGATGGAATATATCTTGGAAAGATGAGCGGTATAAAGAATGTGTTAATCTAGAAGGAAAAATTGCCTTATCAAGTTTAAAAAGACTGAAAAAATAATGTGTTAAGATTTTTACTATTGATGCGTCCAAAGCTCTGCTAAATATATTAAGACTTCAGATGCTTTTTGTAAAGCTATTGTTGGTATATATTCTTTTCTAGAATGAAATAAGTGGCCTCCAGTGAATATATTTGGAGTTGGGATGCCTTGAGCACTTAAACGAGCTCCATCTGTGCCACCCCTTATCGAATGGATTTTTACCTCAATACCTGTTTTTTCAATTGCTTGTTTGGCTAAATCAATAACTATTGGTTTTTTCTCAATGTATTTTAGCATATTTAAATATTGATGTCTAAAATTAATGTCAATTTTCAATCCCGGATAACGAATTTCATATACTTCCTTTAACTTATTTAAAAATTCCATTCGTTTTTCGTTGTTTTTCTCTTCAAAATCTCTAATTATCATTCTAGCAACAGCTTCTTCAGCATTTCCCTCCAATTTTGTTAAATGGAGAAAACCTTCTCTTTCTTCAGTTTTTTCTGGTGATTCAGATTCAGGAAGGTCACTGAAATATCTACTTGCTATTTGTATTGCATTAATCATCTTATTTTTAGCATGTCCAGGATGGACACTCAACCCTCTAAAAGTGAATTGAGCAGCCCATGCATCAAAACACTCAAATTCTAATTCACCCATTTCACCACCATCGACAGTATAGCAAATACCAGGTATTTTTTTTTTATCTATTTTTTTAATCCCTAATCCAATTTCTTCATCAGTTGTGAAGCAAATGATTATAGGTCCATGTTTTAAATGTGTAAATTTTTCCCATGCTGCACAAGCAGACATAATCTCAGCAATACCTGCTTTATCGTCAGCACCTAATAAAGTATCTCCTTCTGAAGTAATTAAATCAAAACCTATATATTCTTCTAGGTTAGGAGAATCATCAGAAGTTAAAATTAAATCTTTATTTTTGAAAAATTTGATATCCTTACCATCATAATCTTTATGAATTACAGTTTTTACATCTTTTCCATTTACTCCAAAATAAGTATCCATGTGAGCTAATAATCCAATAGGCTTTATTTTTTCAAATCCTTTACTTGCAGGAAGAGTTGCGTATACAAAACCAAATTCGTCATGAATAATATTTTGTAAGTTCAAAGCTTTTAATTCATCAACAAGTAATTTTCCAAGATCTAATTGTTGTTTTGTTGATGGTACTGTTTCAACATTCTCATCTGATGAAGTCCAGACTTTCACATACCTCAAGAATCGTTTCACTGCATCATTTAGTAAAAATTCTTGTATCTCTTTAGTAAGCTTCATATCATTGAGAATTATTCTTAAATTTTAAAGTTAAATAGAAATTGAAATGATCAAAATTATTCAAAAAAAAGGAAAAAAAAAATTAATTACCAAATTTCAAATTTCAAATCTAGCTTAGTTGTAAAAATAAGTAAGTATGGAATTATGAGATCTAAAATACTTTGCCAGACGTTTATTAAAGGTGCACCAATTAGTATTGCAGTCATACCTGTGATTTGAGGTAAACCAAGAAATTCTAAAGATATGTATCCTGCGTACGAGAAAAAAACTGTCAAATAAACGATAACATTCAAAATTTCCATTATTATAATTCGAAGAGTAGTACCTAACGCTCCATAAATAATATAATTTCTTGGTTTTTTCAATTTCTGGCTACTTTTTATTCCTGATTCTTTCTTGTATAGCTTTAAAAATATAATCGGAATTATTATTAGAGAAATCGTAGCCACTAGCTTCATTGATGGTCCAATCCATCCTGTAGGATCAAACGGTATTAACCCAACCGCGCCAACAATGCTACATAAAATCCCAGCTCTTACTCCAAATAAAAGTAGACATACAATCCATATAATTGAAATTGGATCTATGATTGCTATAAACCAACCTGCTATTCTTGGTATGTTGGGAGCAAGGAAAACTCCAGCTACTATAGACAATGCTCCAAAAATAGCTGCTCCTGCCAATTCTATTATTATTTGTGATGATATACTTCTAACTGCTTCAATTTCTCCTGGTTTTATTTCAGACATACTTATTCATCTATAATTTCGTTTTTTCTATTCTTGAAGTAAAATTAGTTTAAATATTTAAATCATTTTAGATAAAAAATATTTTTCGTTTTAAAAAAGGATTAGCGAACTTTGAAGTATTGTATAATTGTATATATAAATCTGACAAATTTCATAGAACTTTTTCTATAAAAAGTAACAAATTTAGGTGTTTTTACTTCCTAGAGACTGAAAAGTTTATACTAAGTTCTACTCAATTTTGGAGATAACAAGCATTAAACTATAAATTCTTATTTTATTTTAATAATTTCTTTTCCTTTGCATCTAATTCTAACCAATCAGTAACATTTTTTACTTGTTTTCTTGAAGTTCCACATAAAATCGTTAGAAAAGGAAGAAATTCTCGAATAAAATCCACTTGAGAGATTTCATATCTTCTTTTAAGCTTTTCAAAAAATCCATTCTCTATATTTGTTAAAGAAAAATATATACCAGAAGAGTATCTTGGAAAGACAACTCTGTGAAAACCTTTGGAAACAGGTGTTTCCTTCCTGGAGAGAGCAACACCTCCAGCAAAAAGGTCAAAAAAGTAGGGGAGTAATCCCCAATATTGAGTACGACGAATTCTTCCAAATATTTCGTCAGCAATGGCAAGATTTTCGAAAGCATTTTTAAGCTCTCGATTAGATTTCATGAAAGTAGGCAAATTTTCATTTATCCATTTATATAGAAAATTATAATCCACATCGGATTTATCAGTTATGTTGCGAGCTTCTTTTAATGAGGATGTTTTAAATAATTCTCTTATTAAAGTAAAGATTTCTTCCAAGTTATCACGATGTAAACTAAGGATAAGTTCTCTAACATTCCCATCTTTCATTCCTTGACCTATACCTTGAATATCATTAATTACTCCTCTCAAATCACCATTGTTTTTATCGATTATTAGATCTAAATCCTCATCCTGAAGATATGTAATTTTTTCCTTCTTTAAAATAGTTTTTGCTATTTTTATTACTTCTTTTTTGGGTAAAGGTTGAACCTCATATCTCTTTATCTTATTATAAAGTGGTTGTAAACTCGTTTTATATTCATTTGAGCACATTATTATGGGGAATTGTGTACTTTCAATTAGATCAATTACTGTGGGAATTGCTCCTCTGTCTTGAACCCCATATATTCCATCAATTTCATCAATAAGTATTAATTTTTCTTTAGATTCTGTGATAAAATCCATGATTCCACGAGTCTTAGATGTCTCTTTTAATTTTCGTTCCAGAGTTGCTCTTGTTCTTGTGTCAGATGCATTTGTTTCAATAACTTCCATATTAAAATCATTAGCAAGGGCATAAACAATAGAAGTTTTCCCTATACCTGGTGGGCCTTCAAGTAACAAGGCAGCTTTTTCAGGAGGTATTTTTTCTTCTTCTTTTTGATCTTTTTCGATAGCAGTTCTATTAAATTCTCGAATTTCTTGATTTTTGATATTAATTCGCTTTCTTTCTTCGAAAAATTGAGTGATAAAGCTGGCTATTTCATTATCTAAGTGTACTCTTTGGCTACCAAGCTTAGCTGTCGGTAAAGCCATTTCTTTGATACTCTTTGGACGATATTTTTCCACCCAAGGAATATCTACATTTTTTCTTGACATTTCTCTAATTTAATTACATATATTCTGAAAATAGGCAAATTTTTGATATAAGCGCAGACATTTGAATGTCATTATCTCTCCCTTCAAGAGATTTGAAATCAGCATCCGCTATAGCATTAATCATTTTTATACGACTAAATTTACTTAAAGGTAATTTATTTATTTCTTTAAGAAGGAGTATATAAAATTCCTGAGCATTTAATTTATTGTTCAAAACAATTTTTCGCATTAATTCTCTAGTTTTTGGAAAATCTCCTTTAAAAGCTAACATTAAAAGACTTTTTATAAGCTCATTATGAAATTTTTGTGAGCTTTCATATAAACTTTCAACTGTTATTTTATTTCCTGAAATACTGCTTAATTGTAAAAGATCAATAGCTTTTGAGATCCTTCCATCAGATACACTATACAAAATTTCAATACAATTATCTGAAATTTCGAGTATTTCTTTTTTAGCAATTTCAATTATTAAATCTTTAAATTCATTTAATTGTACGCGAGGAATTAACAAAATTTGGCATCTACTTACAATAGGATCAATAATACTCGAAATCTTAGTTGTTATTAATATCATTCTACAATTAGTTCCATAAATCTCCATCAATCGTCTAAAACCTTGCTGATCTGAGCCCAGCGCATCGAAATTTTTCACAATAAGAATTTTAAAAGGAGCATCTCCTAAAACCTTCAATTCCACAAAAGGTTTTATCCTCGCTTGGATAAATGCCGGTGTGGTTATTCTTTTTCCAGCACTACTCCCTATTTTACCTGTAGAAACGTATGCATCAGATTTTGCTTGTTTTCTTTCTTCATCACTTAAAGGGACATCTGCATAAACCAACTTAAAATTAGCAGTAAAATCGTTCTTTAAAAATTCTTTTGAAAATAAATAGGCTATTGTTGCCTTTCCAACTCCTTTAAAACCTACCATTAATAAATGGGGGAAATTTTTTTGATGAATAATATGATTTAGTGTTTCTCTTACAATTTTTCTGCCACAAATTTGGTCTAAATGTTTCGGATGGTACTTAATCCTCCAAATTGGTATCTTATTACTCATACCTAAACTCCTTTACATGATTATTATTTTTATTATTATTTCGTCTGAATTTTTTCTATTATCATTGCTAAAAGGGCTGAAATTTGTATTTCCTCATCAGCTCCTTGGCTTATCCGATAATCAATTTCTCCAATAAATGATTTTAAATTAGCGAGTTTGTTTGGAGGTATATTTAATGACTGTGATATCTCAGATACTTGCCTTATGAAATTACGACTATCAAAAACATCTATAGATCGAATAATTTCTCTTGATTTTTGAAAGTCTTTATCATTTAGAGCTAAAATTAAACTCTCTGAAGTTTGTTTATCTAAAAATCCAGAAATCTTTAATAATTCATTAAGATCCAAATTGTCCAAGAGATCAAGTGCAACAGCCATCTGAAGAGTATTAATAGCTTTCCTTAAATCACCTCCTGAAATAAAAAAAATGGTATTATAGAATTCTTTTCGTTTATCGGAAGGAATTTTCAATTTCTCTTTTTCTGAGATATATTTTAATCGTTCTATGATTTTTTCTTTTGGTAAACTTACAAATCGAAACACAGCACATCGAGATATTATAGGATCTATTATTCTATTGATATAATTACACAGAAGTATGAATTTAATGTTATTTGACGTTTTTTCTATTATTCTTCTTAAAGCTTGTTGTACTTGTCCAGGGATATTATCAGCTTCATCTAAAATCACAAATTTTAACGATTTTTCTTTTATTAAAGTTTGATTTACAAAGTTTTTTAGAATATTCCTTACAAAATCTATTCTTACTGTATCAGAAGCATTTAATTCTAAAAGATTTGTGCTTAATTCCTCTTTACTAAGAAAATGTCTTGCAATTATTAGAGCTGTGCTGGTTTTTCCTGTCCCTGCAGGTCCAGCGAGTATTAGATGTGGAATGTTTGTAGTTTTTACAAAATTTTTAAGATTATTTATTGCAATACTTTGGCTAACAATATCATCAAATGTCTGTGGCCGGTATAATTCCACCCAAGGAGTTTCTAAACTCATTTTCTTAAAGATTGTTGTTTTAACCTTTCTTCATTAAATCTAATTCTAAAACTTCATATACCTTCTTAAAGTTCATTTTTTCATAGAGTTTAGAGGCATCAACTGCAACTTTCTCCTTAATATTAACCCTTACTTTCTCAACTTTTATCTTCTTCAAATGCTCTAGTGCTTTTTCCAATAAAAGACTTCCAACACCCTTCTTACGATATTGCTCTTTCAAAAAGAATTGTTTTATATAACCCTCAGAAGATCCAAATGGATCAATACGAAGTTCTGCTATTATCATTCCTACAACTTCATTAGAATCTTCATCGATTGCTATAAGGATACCATGACGTTGAAGAGGATCATAAAGTCGACGCCTAATTCCCCAATCAAATCGTTTAGGATCAAATTTCTGTCCTATTCCTTCTACTAATTGCCTTGTTAGCTCTTTTAAGTCCTCAATCTGCTCTGGCGAAGCGATTTCAACTTTAATGTTGCTCATGATTAATCATCGTGAATCTCATATACTTTTTTATTAAAATAATTATTGCTATTTTTAAATTTAAACTTTCTTGACTGATATTTAATATAATACCAAATAAGATGTTAATTAATACATCTTATAATTAAAACGATGTTATTTCTAAAAAAATAATATATATTTATCCAGTTATAATAAAACTGTTAAAAATGACGAGCAGAGGTTCCATCCCATGCTCTAACGCTCTCATTTACCCATCCACATTTGGGACATTTATCTGGAAGTTCCCAACTCTCAAGAGCTGGGTGTATTCGACAATACAATCCACCACAACTTGCACAAACCAGATATTTCGCTCCACACCCAGAGCACATTTTTAATTGACCTTCCTCTACAAATGGAAAGGCTCTCTTCATCCATTCATCATGAGCGAGAGAAAAATTTTCTTTTCCACAGACTACACAATGAATTCCATCATCTTCATAGGTCATAAACTTCACTAAATAATAATAAAAGCTATAATTTTTAAAATGAATTTAATACTTAAACAATGTTTTAATATTAAATTAATAATAAAATTACAAATTAAATATTTTTTTATAAGTAAAAAATAAACTAAAAAATGAATTAGGATTCTTGAAACTGGGACAAGATTTTTTGTACTACATCTCTAATTTCTTTGTAGCCGTAGCACCTTTTTCTTCTGGATTGACTGCTTCAATATTTTGAAGAATGGTAAATATTGCATCTTCTTCTAAAGCTTCTTTAAAAGCTAGATACATCTCTTTATTCCTTATAAATAATCCCTTTCTTTTCATGGGATTACCATCACTTTTCAATGGATTGATTTCTATAAATAAAAGTGCTGGTCTCGTTTTAGTTTCAGGAACTTTTACTACAAAAACACCTGGGACGGGAGTTGCCATTTTTGCCCAATTTTTTCCACTCTTTAAATGTTCTTTCAATTGTGTTTGAATATCTGCCATTAATTTTCCCTTTATTTTTTATATTATATGTTACATGTAACATGTAACACTTATATAAAAATTTTTTGAAAAAAATCTTAAAATGAAGCAAAGATATTAAAGTGGTTACTGATTATTGGAAATCTTGGAATCTATAAATCTAAATTGTTTATAATCAATATATTTGCATTTTGTCGGACTTCTTGGGGTCATTTTCCACTAAATATTTAAATATATCACTGTGGTATAGATATATATCAATTTAAACAAATTAAATAAAAATTGGTGGATAAAATTAAATTAATATCAGTTAATTTGCCAGAATCTTATTTAAAAGTCTTAGAAATACTTGTGGTTGACGGAAAATTCCCAAATAGATCAGAAGCTATAAGAGTAGCAATTCGAGACTTAATTAAAACAGAATATTTGATCGAAGAATCAGTAACAAGAAATATAGCCCCTAGTATAATAGAATCTGAAATAGAAAATGAAATACAAGAAAATTTATTTAATTAATTTAATTTTTTTTAATTTTAAAAAGAGTTACTTGATTCAGAAATAAAACTATTCCTCTCCTTTCCCGAGCAATTCTAAAACTTTTCTTCTTCTTTCTTCCCTTCTGGTTGCTATACGTTCTCTGAGTAATTCCTTCTCATCTCTTATTTGTGGTTCTCCAATTATTTCTTTCGGTTTTTTACCTATACCAACTTTTAATTCATCGATTTTCTTTTCGATTTCATCAAGGAAATCCTTGGTTAATTTAAGTTTCTTTAAGTTATATTTTGCCTCCTTTAATTCAGAAATAGCTTTTTTGAAGAAATTATTAGTTATTGAAACCTGAGCTTCATCTAATGCTTTATAAGCTGAATTAAAATTTGCATTTTGAAAATCTTCTTCTGAAGCATCTAATATGATTAAAGGGACTTCTGTTTTAGACTTTACTTCATTAATTTGAGCTTTAATATCCTCTATTTCATTCTCTTTTCCTAGACTAGATAATCTTTGAATTTCATTTTTAAGTATTAATATACCTTGGTTGTATTGTAGGTTATCAATCAATTTATCTGCTTTTTCAAGATTCGCTCTGATCTTTCTATCGAGCTCCTGTCTTGCTAGTTTCCTTTTCTCCTCTTTTTTCTTTCTTTCAAGTTCTTCTTTTTCTCTCTTTGTCTCCTCTCTTAGCATTATAATTTGCTTTTCTTCTTCAATTTTCTTTAATTTAATTTCCTCTAATATTTCAGCTTGTTTCTGTTCTCTCTTAAGTTTAAAAAGAAGATCATTATTTATCCGTGAAACTTCTCTGTGCCAAGATATTTTCTCGAATAATTCCCGGGCAGAGAGATATTTTTCTTGAGCTTCTATAAATTTACCGTGATCCATTAATTTTGTACCTTCCTCTAAGAGCATATAAGCTTCTTCTGATGTCAATCTTTCTTGTTCCTTTTCCTTTTGAATTCTTAGAAACTCTTTTCTTTTCTCTTCTTGTTGTTTTCTTTTCATTATTTGGGCTTCAACTAGTTTTTCTTCTATTTTTTCCTCAATTTTTATAGCTTCAATTTTTCTCTGTTCAATTGCTTGTTTTTCAAGTTCAAATGCTTCTTTTTTACCTTTTATCATAGCAATGGAATCTCTTACCATTTTTATTCCTTCTTGCCAATTGATGTTTTTGAATACCTCTTCACTTTCTTTATAGAGCTCAATTGCTGCATCAAACGAATTTTTTCTTAATTCTCGTTTAGCTTGATCCATTAAACGAAAAGCTCTGTCTTTTTGGGTTTCAAACTGCGCCACACGTTCTTTTTTTAAATCTAATGATTCTTTTCGTTTTTTTATTAAGCGTTCTTTTTCTTCACGAGCTTGTTCTAGTAGTCTTTGTTGAAGCGTTAATTCTTCTTCACGTTTTTTAATTTTTTCAGCTTCTATTGCCCGAATTTTCGTATCTTTTATAGATTTTTCTTTATAGAAATTTATCGTGTTTATTAATTTAGCGGATTCCTCCTCCCAACCAATTTTTTCAAATTCTTTACGTGCCTTTCGATAAATATCTATTATTTTCTCATAAGGTGCTTCAAAGTCAAAAATACCCTCCTTTAGCTTTAATTCATATTCTTGAGCCATTCTCTCAGCATTTTGAATCATATCAAAAATGTTTGCAGCCTTCTCATCAGCATCTTTCTCCTTTTGTTGGATTTCTAATAAACGCTTTTGTCTTTCAATGAAATCTCTATCATGTATTATTTTAGTAACTTCTGGCTTAATAGCTTCTTTTTCTAATTTTTTCTGTTCAATAACTCTTAATTTGTCATCTTTTTCTTGTTTATCCTTATAAAATTTAATAGTATTAATTAATCGATTTGCCTCATCATTCCATCCAATTTCATTGAATATTTTTTTAGCTTCTTCATAATTACTAATAGCATTTTCATATGGGCTTTCATAAACTAAAATATCTTTTCTTATACTTAGTTCATAGCTTTTAACTGCTTTTTCTGCTTCATCAATTAGTTTCATCGCTTTATCTAATAGAAGATCCTCTTCTTTTTCTTCCCCTTCTAACTCTTTAATTTTTTCTGGTTGAGCTGGAGTTACCTCTTTTTTACCAACTTTATGAAGTTGTTCAATTTCTTGTTCTCTTTTTGCTTTTTTTGCCTCAATTTCAAGTAATTTATCGTGCTTTTGTAATTTATCCTGATACATTTTTATCTGATTTATATAAATCTGTGATTGGTCAACCCAACCCCTTTCAATTAATTTATTCTTAATTTGATCATAGATTTCAATGATTTCATGATATGGTGTTTCTTCTATCACTTTTCCTTTTTTAATGGCTTTTTTCATAGCAGAATCATATTCCCGTTCTATTTGTCCTGCCTTATTAACCATATTTGTAATCAATTTCTGGAATTCTTCATCCTCTTTCTGGAATTCAATAGCTTTTAGTTTTTCTGTATCAATTTCGACCTCTCTTTCAACTTTCTGCATTTCTTCAATTAATTTTTCTCTTTGGATCTTTTGAGCTTCAATTTCAAGTAATTTATCGTGCTTTTGTAATTTATCTTGATACATTTTTATCTGATTTATATAAATCCGTGATTGGTCAACCCAACCCCTTTCAATTAATTTATTCTTAATTTGATCATAGATTTCAATGATTTCATGATATGGTGTTTCTTCTATCACTTTTCCTTTCTTAATGGCTTTTTTCATAGCAGAATCATACTCCCGTTCTATTTTTTCTGCCTTGTTAACCATATTTGTAATCATTTTCTGGAATTCTTCATCCTCTTTCTGTAATTCAATAGCTTTTAGTTTTTCTGTATCAGTTTCGACCTCTTTTTCAACTTTCTGCATTTTCTCAAGTGATTTTTCTTTTTGGATCTTTTGAGCTTCAATTTCAAGTAATTTCTTATGTTTCTCTAATTTATCCTGATAAATTTTTATTTGATTCCAATATATTTCTGCTTGCTCCCCCCATCCTCTTGTTTGTACTTTTTCCATAAGATCTTTATAAATTTCATTAACATCTTGATATGGAGTATTCTCAAGGATTTCTCCTTTTCTGTAAGCCTTTCTCATAGCCATTTCATAATCTCGGACCATTTTTTCTGCATTATTTACATTTTCAGTAATATATTTTTCAAAATTTTCTTCTTCCTTCCTTTTTTCAATAGATTTTAATCTTTTCTCATCTAAACCAATTTCTTTTCCTAGTAAATGCATTTCTTCAAGGGCTTTTTCTCGCTGAGCTTTTTTCGCTTCAACTTCTCTTAATTTATTGTCCTTTTCTAATTTTTGAGTATAAAACTTTATTTGATTATTATATATTAACGCTTCTCTTTCTCTACCTTTATCAAGTAGCATTCTTTTTACTCTTTCATATATACCTATAATCTTTAAGAAAGGAGGATTTTCAGCCAATTTTCCTTCTTTTATAGCTTTTTTCATACTTACTTCATATTCTCGAGCCATTTTTTCTGCTCGATTTATCATCACATCAAGAATATTATCAAAATCCTCCTCTTCTTTCTCTCTTTCTGATTTTTCTTTAAATGTTTTTATCCTATCCGCATTTAATTCAATACTTGGTTCTTGTTTTTTGGTTTTAAGTACCTCTTCAAGTTCTTCTTGTTTTTTTGCTTTATCAGTTTCTATTTGACGTAATCTGTCATCTTTTTCTAGCTTTTTTTTATAATTATAGATTTGACTTGAAAAAATAGTAACATCTGTCTCCCAACCTTTCTCTGCTGCAATTTCTCTTAATTTTTCAAAATTATTTATAATTTCAGGATAAGGACATTTAAGCTCAAATTTTCCCTGTCTTAATGCTACTTCATACTCCCTGCTTAAACGTTCGGCTCTCTTTGTCATTTCATCAAATTGTTTTTTTAAATTTTGAATATCTATTGCTTTTTGGCGTTGTTCTTCACTTAGTCTTCTTAATTCTTTGGTATCACCGATTTCTGCAACTTCTTGTTTAACCTTTAAGAACTCTTCAGCTTCTTGCTTTCGTTTAACTTTTTCAATTTCAATTTGTCTCACTTTTTTATCCTGTTCAAATTTTTGGATATATACATCAATAGTATCGTCATAAATTGCAGCTTCTTTAATCCAACCTTTATCAACAAGCAGTTCCTTAATTCTCTTATAAATTTCGATTACTTTTGGATACATACATTCCTCTAACTCATCTCCATCTTTTATAGCCTTCTGTATTGATAATTCATATTCACGTGCCATTCTTGCAGCTTCAGTTGCCATGTTATCAATTTGTGCTTTAAAAAACTCTTGCTCCATTTTTTGAAGCTCAATCCCTCTTAATCTTTCCATCTGTGCTGCTTTTTCTTGTTCACTTAATTCTTCTACATGTTGTTCAATTAATTTTTCTTTTTTTACTTCTGTTTCTGTAATTTGTGTACTCTCTAATTTTTGTTGTTCAAGAGCTTCAAAATATTTTACTTTTTCCTTTTCTAATTCATCTATAGTATCTCTAATTCTTTTTGCTTCATAACTCCAATTAATTTGCTCAAATAAATTTACTCCTTCTTTATAAAATTTTATAGCTTGATCATAATCTTTTCTTTTTGTCATTTCAACTGCTTTATCTAATACTTCATATGCTTTAGCTGATATTTCCTCTTCTCTCTTTTTAGATTCAAGAAATTGTTTAAGTTTTTCTTCCTTTATTGTATCCTTACCTATAGATAATTTTGCTTCTAGAGCCTTTTCTGGTTCTTCTTTTTTAACACTTCGTAGATGATCTGCTTTTTTATTATAACATTCTTCAATTAATAAATAAAGTCTCTCTATCTCTTCAGGTTTTCCGAGTTTTTCAAGAATTTTTTCTGCCTGGTCATATTTATCAAGAGCTTCTTCAAATTTATTTTCATTAACTAACTGGTGAGCCTTAACAATCAACTGATCTGTCTGTTTAAGCATATCTGATTCAAAATCCGCTTCTTCTTTTTCTTCAACTTCTTCAATTACTTCAGTTTCCTCAATTATTTGAGGTTCTTCTTCAGGTGCAGACTCAACTTCCATGAATGTTGTTTCCTTAAGTATATAAATTTCTGATATTTTCTCATTTATTGCTTTTATTTCTTCCTCTCTATTGATTTGAGTATATAAACCAATAGCTTGTCGCAATATTTCAACACTATCGTTGTAGTATTTCGAATTTACTAGATTCATTGCATGCTCTACTAACTCATAAGCTTCATTGGCAATTTCTTCTTCCATATCCATTAAATCAGCAAAAAATGCGTCTTTGGTTAAGTCTAACTCTTCATCATCAAATTTTTGATCAAAATCATCTTCTTTTTTCTCTTCCATTAACTTCACCTAACTTAAAGCAGAATCAAGAATGGGCTTAATTAATTAAAATCCTAATGTTAATTTGTCTAAATAATTTAGTGTTATTTAAAAAATCATTAAACAAAAATAAAAATTTAATCTATTATAAATCAAATTTACCTAGATTTTTATTTAGATACTCATCACAGATCTTTCCTCCTTCGGTTGTTAAAGCCCAACCATTAGCATCTCTTTTTACAAGATTAAGCTTTTCCACACTAGTTAAAATCGAAAGAACTTCATCTTCAGTCTTACGAATGTTAAAATCAACTCGTAAACTAAAAACAATCTCGTCAATAGGCACAGCTCCTCCAAGTTCATCTTCCATTACACCTAAAGCAGCGATGACTTGATTTTGCTTTACCATACCTTCATCCATCGAGTCTGATACTTCATCCAGCAACCAAGGATTTTTTTTAAGCATCTTTTTTATTGCTTTTTCGTCTCCACGTTTAAAATATTCATCAAATTCTTCTCTAATTTTCTTTTTAGCCAATAAATTCACCTATTTACTAATGAGATTAGAAAAAATCTAGATATAACATTAATATCTATAATATAGATTTGGAAAATATAATTTTTTATAATGATTGTAAAAATTAGATTTATGTTAATTTAGCTAAATACCCTTCAATTTCTTGCTTATTACAAACATAGAACTTTTTATTTTCACCCTTAATATAGGATAATCGACAGTTCTCTGATGTGAGATCTTCATCAATAGAATCTTTAAGAGCTTTTAAAGTAAAATTCATTAACTCTTCGAAAGACATTTCTTCTTTATAATTTTCTTTTAAAAATTCTCTAGCAGTTGCTTCCCCACTTCCAAGAGCATATGCCTTGAAGGATCGGTAAATTCCGCTTGGTGAAGTCGTGTAAATCTGAGTTCCAGTGGCATCAATTCCGATAAAGAAAAGCGCACACCCCCACGGCCTCACACCTCCAAACTGTGTATATTGTTGTTTTAAATCTGCTACAGCTTTAGCTAACATATTTAACCGAACTGGCTCATCATAAGTCAATCTAAAGGATTGAGCCTGAACTCTTGCATAATTAATTAGCGCTCGTGAATCAGCATGTAAACCTGAAATCGCCACGCCAATATGCTCATCAACTTGAAAAATTTTATCTATTGAATCAGCATCCATTAATACTGAGGCAATCTTAATTTGAGCTGCTAAACATACATCTTCTTTTGATTTAACTGCTACTGCAAGTGTTCCTCGCCTAACTGCTTCTAGAGCATATTCTACTTGAAATAACCGACCTTCTGGGCTAAAAACCGTTAATGCACGATCATAAGCTCTACCTGCTGTTCCAAACATTAGAATAACCTTTTATAAATTAGTTATAATCTTTTTAAATCTACAACTAAATTTTAATTTATGGTTTATAACAAATAAAAAGTTAAATCTTTTTGGTGTTTTCTAAAATCGCCAAAGTAACATCTTTAAAGACTGGCTCGACTTTGATATTTTCTTTAGCACTTGTTTCATAATAGCCAATAGCGTTTAATTCTTTTTTCAAAGCTTCAGCGTCTCCAGGTCCTACTTCCCTATGACCTTTTTCTGCTAAATCTAATTTATTTCCTACTAAAACACTTGGCTTTCCATCTCCAATGACCTTTTCGACTTCAGCTTTCCAATTTAATATATTTTGGAAGGAACTTCTTCGACTTAAATCAAAAACATAAACGGTTGCACCTGACCCTCTATAAAAAGGAGGTCTAACAAAACTAAAATGCTTCTGTCCTGCAAGATCCCATAATTGAAGCTTAACCAGATAATTCGGATACTCGTCTAAGTCAACCTGCTTAGTAGAAAAGTTTGATCCGATTGTCATGATATAATTTTCTTTAAAAGAATTCTCACAGTAGCGGAGAACCATAGAAGTTTTACCAACACCGCCATCTCCTACGACACAAATCTTATATATAAAAGATTTTTTTATCTCGGTCATTTGCTATAGCACCAAATTGAATAAAATGAAACTTGATATTAAATTGTAGTAAGCTAAATACTCAATCAGTTTGTATTTAATTAAATTATCTTAATTTCTTATATTTAGTTTATAATATTATATTATATTCAATAAATAAAAATAATCGTTATTAACTTTTTTTTTTTAGAATAATCTATTTTCCACAAAAAATTGGATCCCTTTTTTCCTTTAAAGCTTTTAGAGATTCTTTAAAATCATTACTTTGAATAGTCTTTATCCAAAATTTATTTTCTAAATCTAATTGTGTCTCAATGATATTCCTAAAATATGTATGCATAGCTTTTTTCATAAGTTTAATCGAGAGAGAAGGTCCTTGAGGTGGAATAAGTCTTAATGCTTGATTTCTCGCATAATTCATTAGTTCTTCTTTAGGTAAGGCTTTATTTATTAATCCTAGTTTTTCTGCTTCTATGGCAGTTAATCGATCGCCAAAGTAATACAATTCTTTTGCTTTATTCAATCCTATCATTAATGGTAAAAGTACTGTAGTAGCAAAATCAGGAATGACAGCCCTTTTTACAAAGTATAAAGCCCACCAAGCATCTTTATCCATATAAACTAAATCTGAGCAGATTACAGGAAGAGTAAATCCTCCACCTACCGCAAAACCATTGATTACTGAGATTAAAGGTTTTGGAAAATCCCAGAACTTAAGACACAACTTCTTTGAAGCCATATCTCTTAGATTTATTTCCGCTTTAAATTTATCAGGTATATCTTTCAACATTTCCTCTGAAAAATACCCTCCTGAAGAAAAAGCACCAGCTTCTTCACAACCGGTTAAGATCATCACCTTTATTTGTTTATCGTTTTCAGCATGTTCAACAGCATAATACAATTCTAGAAGTCCTAAGGGCGATAATGCATTCTTTTTTGAAGGCCAATTTAATGTGACTGTTAAGATACCATTTTCTTCTTTTTCATATTTAATTTGCTTAAATTCTTCTACAAGCATAATACAATAAAAATGCTGAGCTTTAAAATATTTTATTATGGAATTAAAATAATAGAATTGCAAAATATTTTATAACAAGAAATTATTTGAATTTTTTAATCTAATAGATCTGAATTATTTTTATGACTTCTGTCGAAGAAAAAATAAAAAAATTAGCTTCTTTGATCGATAATTCGACTAATATTATAGCTTTAACTGGAGCTGGGATGTCAACTGAAAGTGGTATAGCAGATTTTCGGAGTCCCGAATCTGGTCTATGGCAGAAAGTGGATCCTTATGAATTCGCATCAATTCATTCATATCTAGGAAATCCAGCTAAAAATCTAAAATTTATGTTAGAAACGGGGAAAGCTATTTTTCAAGCACGTCCTAATGAAGGTCATAAAGCGTTAACTAAACTACAAAAACTTGGTAAATTAACTGGAGTTCTGACTCAAAATATAGATGGATTGCATCATAAAGCAAAGACAAAAAACATTGTAGAACTTCATGGAACTGCAAATGAATCAAAATGCATGAATTGTGGAGAAATATATGAGATTACATTTATGATAAATCAAGTATTAAAGGGAGATTATTCTCCTTCATGTAAAAAATGTTCTGGAATCTTGAAACCCAATGTGATATTTTTTGGTGAACCACTTGAATCCCAAACTCTGAGGGCTGCTGACTTAATGCTTGAAAATTGCGATTTATTGATTGTTTTGGGTAGTAGTTTAGTTGTATATCCTGTTGCATGGTATCCTCAGAAAGCATTGTCTCTTGGAGCAAAGTTAGCAATTATAAATATTCAAGAAACTAATATGGATTCATTAGCAGAAGTTGTTATTCATGAAAAAATTGGAGATATCTTCCCAAAAGTAGTTTATCTTGTTGAGGAAAAGATAAATAACTATAAATAATTAGATTTTTTCATTTATCTACTAAAAGGTAAATATAATGAAGGATATCTTAATCAATTAATAAGAGTGTGTGATTTGTATGGCGCCCACAGCGGGATTTGAACCCGCTTCACGATAAGCGACAGAATGTCACTCGTTGTCGCAGGAGTGACAGTCCCGAATGCTAGACCGGGCTACACTATGTGGGCTTAACTGATTTTTTTATTAAATATAAAAATTTAGTTATATAGGCAATGAAATAAACCAAAATTTAAAAGTTTTATTCTACTGAGCATTAAATACACTCGATAGAAACATTTATATTGATTAAAGTTGATGTAGATTATAAGGAATATTTAGGTATAACAATATAATATATTTGAATCAGTATCAAGTATATCTACTATGCTTAATTCGAAGAGTTTTAATACTGTATTACTCGAATTGGAGAATCATAATGAGGAATTTGTAAGTATCTTAGATCAAATTATAAAATTTATTATATTAAAATTCAAAAATACAGAAGAACTCCGAGAGGAAATTATTGATTATGATGTTATATACCAGATAATTATAACTGATATCAACTTCAATTTTTGGTTAAAAGTTTCAAATGGGTTAATTATTTATAGAAAGGGAGTTAATAGAAAGTCTTCGTTTAGAGTAAAATATACCAAAGAGATCTTGGTTAAAGTTTTGAAGAGAGAAATGTATGGGACTGATGCATTTATGAAAGGAATAATACAAGTTGATGGAGATCTCTCTCAAGGACTACGATTTATTAAATTATTTCGCTTATTCATGAAATACTTAAATAATGGTTTCAAGAAAATAAAATAAAAAAAGTCGGTTTTCAAAAAATAAAATAGTTAAAATTTAATTTGCTTATTCTATTCTAATTATTATAATTTATACAAATTTTATTGGGCCTGTAATCTAGTCTGGATATTTATTTCCAATAAGGAAATAAAACAGACAGGGTGCCCGGCTTCGGACTGGGATGTCGGGGGTTCGATAGAGTTTACGATTCGGAAATTCTGGATAAATCCTCCCAGGCCCATTTTTCACTTTATTTCAAAAAAGAAGCTCTATTATTGAATATGAAATCTAGGTTTTGAAATATCAAATATATCTATCTTTTTAATTACAGCAAGATTTTTTTATAGATTTATTTTTCAATAATCATAATTGTGTAAAAATAGTAATATTTGTGTCAATATATTATAATAACATAAATTAAGAATATGTTTTTTGTGTACATTTATAAGCAACTATGAACAAAAAAAAAATGTTTATATACAAAATCTGTTATTAATTATAAAAAAATCGTTAAAGTATTATCAATAGAAGGGATTTTACTTTAATTAGGATTTATATAAAAACATTAAGGAAAAGATAAATCTATGCCAAGTTTAGAGATTAACGAATTGATAGTCTTAATTATTTTATCTATCCCAGTGGCTTTTTCTCCTTATCTACTTAAGAAAAGGAGAGATATTATGAAATGGTTTCCTGGCTATTATTGTCTATTCATCACTTTCCTTTCAACAAATTTAGAAGCTTTTGTCGCACCTGATACATTTAATTTCATGGAACACTTATTTGCTATGCTTTCAGGGATTTTCATGTGTATTGCTGCCTTATATGAATATTATATGAAAGTTTTAAAAGGGAAACAAATCAAATTGCCAATTAAAAAGGTGGAGCAGTGAAATTAAAATGTTTTTTCAAATAGATCCAGCAGATATGCTTGATGGAGGTTTTAACTTTGTTGGGATGTTCTTCTTTTGGATTGCATCAATAATTGCTATTTTTATATATTATAAAAAAAGAACACCAACTAACGCAATATATGTATTTTCTTTAATTGGAGGTGCGTTGTATACTCTGGGAAATCTTCTTGATAAATGGCAGCTTTGGGATTCAGATTATGCTGATAAGTTTGGTGAGAGTTTTGCCTTATTCACTGGAGTAGTTGCCTTATTTTTTGCAGTCATTCCATTTCTTGAGCAAAAACTCGAAAAATCCGCAACAGATATGAAAGGAATTATAGAGGCCGCTTCAAATACAAGCATAAACGTAGCAAATATTGCAAATGAATTAGCAGCAAGTGCTAGTGAAGTAAACGCTGCATCTGAAGAAATAGCAACCTCAACACAGAGCATGACTATAGAAACTGAAAGTGTTATGAAAGCTACTAATGAAATTCGCAATGTAATGGGCATAATTACTAACATTTCTGATCAAACTAATTTATTAGCGTTGAATGCTAGCATCGAAGCTGGTAGAGCTGGTGAACAAGGAAGAGGTTTTGCTGTTGTCGCAGATGAAGTAAGAAAACTAGCTGAAGAGTCAAAATCAGCAGTTAGTGAAACAAATTCGAAAATAACTGAGGTAATTAATAAGATATATAATTCATTCGGTTCTATGGAAGGAATAAGTGCATCAGCAGAACAACAAACCGCTTCTATGGAAGAGGTAACCTCTACTGCTCATAAGTTAGGGACCTTAGCTGAAGACTTAAAGAATTCATTGACTATCAAAAAACAATAATTTTTAAAAGAAAAGTCACAAGAACTTTTCAATTTTTTTTTTTTTTGTTTTATTTCTACTAAATTAATAAATATTATATTAATAGTGTAAAATAATATTTAAGTATGCAAAATCAATTAAATATGTATAATGTGTAAATTTATGAAATCAACCAATGGTGAGCAAAATGCCTGAGAAAATAATCAAAACTAAAGAAATGGAGAATTATGAAAGGCAAACTGGAAAGAAGGCTATATGGCGTGGAGGTATTACTGAAAATTTTAAAAAATGGCAAAAAGGTGATGATGATTTTGAAGTTGAGAAAGAAAGAATATCATTATATGTATCAAAAGATACAAAGAACGAATGGTTGAATTTTGCTAATAATAATGACTATTCAACATTATCAAAATTAATTAGAGAAGCTTTAAAATTTTTTATTGAGTACAGATCTAAAATAATTATAAAAGATAAAAATCTAAATATTGATCTTCTTTCAAGTTTATCTCATGATTTAAAAGAACCATTAACTTCAATAAAAGGATATTTACAATTAGTTATAGAAAGTTATGGTGATAATCTGGAAGATAATATAATGGCAATAATTACCAAAACATTATCTCAATGTAACATATTAGAACAGAAAATTATTGAACGTTTAGATAAATTAGATTCCGAAATAGAAGATTACGATAATTCTAAAATGAAATATGATCTATTACTCATAGAGGATGATAGCGAAACATCAATTCTCCTAAACAGTTATTTTAAATCTGTTGGGATTTCTTGCAAAAGTGTACCAAGCGGTCTTAAAGGATTAAAGGAATTAAAAAGAAGTAGACCAAATGTTATTTTACTTGATATTGTTCTTCCTGATATTAATGGGTTTGAATTCTTAAAAAGAATTAGAACAAACAATAAAATTAAAGATATTCCAGTTTATTTCCTCACAGCGATACCAAATGTAGAAATTGAGAATAAAATGAAGGAATTTGGTGTTAAAGGAGTGATTTCTAAACCATTTAATTTGTCTGATTTCGATATTTTAAAGAAACATTTCAAAAAAAACGACAACACCTAGGATATCCTAAGAAAAATAAAGAATTCTTTACTAATTTTATATATGAATTATTTATAGGTATAAATAACTTAGGTTTTGTTATCAAAAACTTACTTTTTTTCATCAAAAATATATTTAAATATTATAAGTAATATTATTTTATTGACACAAATAACAGAATTAACACAAAATTTGATATAAAAAATAATGATTACTTTAAATGAAAACTATCAAAGTGTAGAGGAAAATTCCTTCACCTTTCAATTACGAGGATTTTCAGTCTCAAAACTAGATAAAGATGGAAATTATTTGCTAATTTTTCAAAAAGGAATTGGCATCACTCTTAATAAGAAAATCTTTGAGTTATATAGAAATTTGGTGAATGAAAAAAGACAAGGCTACATAAAAGATAATATAGGTAATTTAACAGTATACATCCATTTTTTTGAAAAAAGTGAAAAAAGCAAACTCATAATTATGTATATTGATAAAATTGAGAATTCAATGGATTATACTAGACTTTATCATCTCTCAAAAAAATTATATGAATGCATAACACCAGGATTATCGAAACAAGAAGTTAGGAAAATTTGTAACAGTATAGTTAATATTCCAAAAGCTAAAGGATTGACTGGAATTTTTATTATAGACAAAGCAGGTTTACTTTTTTTTTCAAAAGTCAATAAAAATAAACCAAATATAGCAAATAATAATTTTCAAATTGCTGGGTTTATTTCAGCAATTTTAATATACGCTCAAGATTTTATTTCTGGAGAGGATTATGGGTTAAAACTTGAAGATGTGAATCTTGGAGATTTTCATTTATTTTTGAAGACAAAAAATGATGTCATTTTTGCTTATATTATCGATAAAGATAATAGAACTGAAAATATTAAAAGATACATGCAATTGATAGTAGAAGAATTCTTAGATACCTATTACACCTCAGAAGTCATTAGCTTCAAAGGTGATCTGAGTCCGTTTCATGATTTTGAAAATGTAATAGATCAGTATTTTGAAATCTAAAATTAATTTCGGATGCTATTTGGTATATTTCTTCATATTAATGTATATTTGTGTAAGAATTTTCCTAAAATAAAAAATTTTGAACTAAATTTATAAATACACAAATCATTAAATTATATTAGAATGACAGCAACTCTAGAAGAAGACCTAGTTTTAGATAGTTTAATCAAGGAGTTTGGAGATACAGGTTTATATTTTGTTTTAATTACTTCTGAAAATGGAGCTGTTATTAAATCATATATTAACCAAGAATTTAATAAAACATCAATTGGGTTAAATATGTCTCAACTATATGAATTGGCTGAAGAAATTACTTCAGATATTGGTATTCATAACCCAGATTTCAACCTAATACATGCTAGTAATTACTATGTTTTTTCTATTAAATTTATGGGTAAAATAATTATAACATTATTAGATGATCAAGTGGATTTTTCTCAAATCTTTGATATTATAAATAAATGTGTCAAAACTAATTAAACTCTCAAATTTAATTCATTATATTGGTTAAAATTTTACCTAAATATTTATTAAATTCCTAAATAATTACTCCATAAGTTCTATAAATATAATAAATAACTATTTGTGATAGAAAGTGAAATATGAAAAGAATCAATATTCTGAAGGATTCTCTATATGTGCTTTAATAATCGCTGGAGCATTTTTATATTGGGGTATAAGTTCTTTTATTCCATGGAATTGGTGGTCATGGTGGGGTTTTATATCAACTGGAATTGGTATTGCGATTCTAGTTAGCCAAATCTACGCTTTAGCAAACAGAAGTAAATTAAGAAGTGTTGTGTTAGCAGAATTTCAGCAAAATCCAGAAGCAACAGTAGAGGAGATAGTTAATAATACAAGAATTTCAAGAAAAGATGTTTATGCGATTATTTTAGACTTAAAAGCTTCGGGTCAGCTTGTAGGTAAATTTTCAACGACAACAGGTCAAATCAAACATTTATCGATACCAGAAAAAGAAATACCTACTGAAACACAACCAAAATATTGTTCCAATTGTGGAACACCCATATCAAAAAAAGATAATGCTAAATATTGTGCATATTGCGGAGCTCAAATCTAATAAATAAAAATCCTCTTTATTTTTTCTAATAAAAGTTTGAATTAAAAAAGCAAAAAATCTGGAATAAAATTATTCATTTTATCTCTATTATTTGTTTTTCGCTAATTCTTGCTGTTTTTTTAGGGATTTTTAATTGGAGAATTCCATTTTTAAAGCTGGCATCAATTTCTTCGGACAAGATGTCTTCAGGTAAATGAAAACATCTAAAAAAGTTAGTAGATCGAATCTCTCTTCTTAGATAATTTCCTTCTATTTTCTTATCTTTATCTTTTTTTTTATCTTTTTCTTTCTTCTCATCTTTTTTATCTTTTTTCTCTTTTTCTTTTTTCTCTTCCTTTTTTTCCTTATCTTTTACTTTTTTTTCTCCATTTAACTCCAAAATTCCCTCCTGTAGTGAAATCGAAACGTGCTTTTTATCTAATCCAGGTAATTCAACAAGTATATAGTATGTATCTTCGCTTTCAATAATATCTGTTAATGGAGTTCTAAAATAAGGGTCACTCTCGTTAAGATTTAGATTTTCTTGATTGTCAGTTTTAAAAAGACAGGTTTCTTTTCTATTAGCAATAATTTCTTTTTCTTTTTTTTGTATTTCTAGTTTTTCTATTTCATTTTCTTCCTCTAATTCTTCATTTTCACTCATAGTAATAGATTTCCTCATTATAAAATATCTTAATTAAAAAAAATAGACGAAAATGATATAAAAAAGTTATGAAAGTATTGCATCCCTAAAAATAAAAAAGAAAAATGATTTTAATTAGATTTTTCTTTTAGAAAAAATACTATGATTAACACGATTAATAGAAAGATTGATTCTAATAATAAGGCTGGAAAGTAATCTCCGAAAGGATTTGTAAATCCTTCGAAAAATAGAATAAAGATTATTCCTCCAACTTGACCAATCATCATTAACATGCCATTTGAACTTGCTTCTGGAACAGGTTCTGTTAAATCAACTGCATATTCTAAAGCTACTGGACCGGCCGAGAGAATTCCATATCCTAAAAAGAAGCTAAATACGTACAATAGAATTATATCCCAAGAGAAAGTGATTATGAATAATGATATAGTAGCCATTAATACTGAGACTATTATTAACATTTTACGCTTTCTAAACTTATCAGATAAAGCCGACATTATAATGCACCCCACAATTCCACCTACTAGCATTAAACCACCTAAAAGACCAGCATCAGTTGCATCAAAACCTCTCGGAACCACGATTAATTCAATGTAGGAAGTGATAAAGTTAAAGATACCTAATCCAAAGAAAAATGTTATAAACAAAATCACGAAATATTTGTTTAAAAATAATTGTTTTAAACCTTCTCCCATTAAGACTTTTTCTTTTGAAATTTCTGCTGATGGAGGAGTTGGTGGCTTATTTTTCACAAAAATTATAAATAGTACTCCTGATATCAAACTTATTATTCCATATAATAATATCATTAACCCGATGCCAATAGCTCCAACAATAAATGGGGTGATTAATACTCCTAACATTATTCCAATGAATTGAGAAATCATAGACAATCCCGTAGCTGTAGTTCGTTCAGATTCAGGAAACCAATTTGCTGAGAGTCTAGTAATACTATTTAATATAAATGGTTGACCGACTGCAATCCCAATCTGAAATATTAATACAAGTGTGTAATCGGCTCCAGCAAAATACCGCAAAAAACCGAAAATTCCCGCAAGTATTGCTCCTATCCCCGCACCAATTCTAAAGTCATACTTCTCAATAATCCATGAAGCTAAGAAAGTAACTGGAATGTAAGCAATCATAAATACTAACGATAAGAGAAGTATGTCTAATTGTGTCACTGTATAAAATGCTGCAGCTTCAATTGTTATTGAAGCAAAGGTTATCCATAGTATTTGCATTGTTATGTTTACGAACATAAACAATAAAAGAACAATCCAACGATATGTATAAATTTGAATACTTTTTTCACTCATGAAGCGAACACTTTTAATAAAATTTTAATTAATTAATTCAATTTAGACTCAGATAAATATAAATCTATAATTCTTAATTTGAATTTATATGAATTTATAGTCTCCACAAACTATGAACATTAAAATGTTTTAAGTGATTTATTTTGGTTAATTTTCTTACTGTTGGATTAATTGGAGCAGGTAGAATAGGTAAAATTCATATTCAAAATTTATTACACAAAATACCAAATATAAAACTAAAAATTGTAGTCGATATCGATGTAAATGATAATTTGAAAAATTGGGCAATTGACATGGGAGTCCCAAAACTCAGTAATGATGCATCTGAAATCTTTAATGATCCAGAAATTGATATAGTATTAATTTGTTCTCCTACTGACACTCATGCAGATTATATTCAAAGATCTGCTCGTAAAAAGAAACATGTTTTCTGTGAAAAACCTATTGATACTGACATAAAACGAATTAAAGAAACGATTTCCATTATAACAAAAAATGAAATTAAATTAATGATAGGTTTCAATCGTCGTTTTGATCGTAATTTTATGAGAGTTTATGAATCGGTTGCTTCTGGACAAATTGGAGATCCTCAGATTGTAAAAATTACCTCTCGAGATCCTATTCCTCCTTCCATCGACTATATAAAATCTTCAGGTGGAATTTTTTTAGATATGACAATTCATGATTGGGACATGGCAAGATACCAAGCTCGAAGTGAAGTGAAAGAAGTTTATGCAACTGGAGCAGTACTTATTGATCCCAATATTCAGAAGGTAGGAGATATAGATACTGCTGTAGCTGTTTTGAAATTTAAGAATGGAGCTATAGGAATAATCGATAACACTCGTCAAGCAATTTATGGATATGATCAACGTGTTGAAGTATTCGGATCTAAAGGGTGCGTAATTGCAGATAACGAAGCAACCAGTACAGTTCGTATTTACACTGCTGAATGTACTAATATTGATAAGATTCCTTACTTCTTTATGGATAGGTATCTAGAGTCGTATAGTAATGAATTGAAATATTTTTTTGAATGCGTACGCAAAAATAAAGAACCTAGACCAAATGGAGATGATGGTCTGCAAAATGTTTTGGTTGCATTAGCTGCTCAGAAATCTTATGAAGAAAATCGTCCTGTAGAGATTACTGAAGTAGAAAACTATTAATTAATTAATTTATAATTAGTATATGACTAATAAAAAAGGTGTTTGCTTATAACATACGATTTATCCGCTTTTAAGGTATTAATTAGGAAAATTTTTCCCCCAAAAGAGAGCATTTTCACTATAGATTCAACTGGTGATGGAAAAACGGATTCCCTCCAAATAAGGATTTTAAACCTAATTATACCATTTGTTATTCCTGAGGACATTGAAATTGGAGAGTTTAATACTAAAAATTTTGATCCTAATGATTTCGACATATCTCAATATGGAAAATTCTTTTTAGATGATCAGTCCTTAAATTTTACCAAAGAAAGCTTTAATTTAGATAATTTAAAGGATCGTATTATTGTATATCACAAAGGAGAATCGTTTAATATAAATGATATCATAGAAGGGAAGCTCAAGGGAAGAACAATTAATTTAAATGATACTATAAGTATCCTGTTAAAATTAGATGAAAATTCTTTAGGACTTTTTACAGAAGGTAAACACTCTTTTAAAATTGAGAATGATTTTATATCAAATTTAGAGATTTTCTTCGAATTAGATGAAAATAATATGAATATTAAATTTGATCCTGAAAATGCATAGCTAAGGCTCTTAGTAAATTACTTAACGATTAACCTCTTAATCTTTATATTTTTCATTCAATTTTAACAAATAAATGGGGTTTTTATTATTTTAATTAGATAATCTCAAGAAGGTGTAAAAATGGCAATTACAGAAGTCAAGAGAAATATTACTATCGGCACATCGAAAGTTGAATTTATTTGTCCAGTTTGTAAAGCGAAAAAAGCCTTAGATGTTCCTAATTCTGTTATTGCAGAGGCTAAACAACTAACAACAATGTCAATAGCTAGAGGATTAATATGCGAACATCAATTCCAAGCATTTGTGGATAAGCAATTTCAAGTAAGAGGATATCAACGAGTAGATTTTGAATTTGAATCCCGATCAGATAAACTCACTAATACTAATAAAAATAAGAATAATGATGAAGATAATCAACTTTTTGAGAATTTAATTTTAGAGGGAAATTATTTAGAGTGTAAACCTATAATAAAAAAAGACCTAAATTCTAAAATGCAAAAGCATCAAAAACAAATACTTAGAAAAAGGAAATTAAGTCTTGAAGAAATTTATAATGAATTTTGGGAATTCATTGATGATGATAATTTAAATTTTAGATATTTCATTGATAAAGATTTCAGAAGAGATCAGAGATCTTTCAATGTTTAAAATCTTATTCTAAAGCGCTACAAATTCTATTCATACAATCTTCTAATATTAACCTTGGGCAACCTACATTTATTCTCACGAAACCTTCTCCACCAGGTCCAAATGTACTACCGCTTTCTATGGCGACTTTTGCCTTCTTAACCAAAAAAGCCTTAAGTTCTTCATCATTCATCCCTAATTCTTTGCAATCTAACCAGGCTAGATATGTTCCTTGAGGATCAATAAAATCAACTTTAGGAATTTTTTCTCTTACAAAATCCTTTAAAAAATTAAAATTCGACTCGATATACTTTAATACTTGTTCTAACCATTCCTCACCTTCATTATATGCAGCAATTAAAGCAACTACGCCAAAGTTGTTAGGAAGCATTAGACCAAGTTTATTAATAATGCTATTATTAAATGATTCTCTTAATTTTACATTTGGGATAATAATATTTGATGTTTGTAGTCCTGCTATATTGAATGTTTTACTTGGTGCGGTACACATGATTATATTGTTTTCTAATTCTTTTGATATTGTTGAAAATAGAGTGTGGTTATATCCTGAGAGGATTAAATCGTGATGAATTTCATCCGAGACTATTAATATATCGTTTTCTAAACATATATCTCCAAGTCTTTTCAACTCTTTTTTTGTCCATACCCTTCCTACTGGATTATGAGGACTACATAAAATAAACATCTTACTTAGAGGATCTTTTGCCTTTTCTTCAAAATCCTCGAAATTAATAGTATATGTTTTGTTTTCATATTGCAGTTGATTAAATAAAACTTCACGACCATTATTTTCTATCCCTTTGAAAAAAGGACTATAAACAGGCGGTTGGATGATGATTTTCTCTCCAACATTTGTATAGGTTTGGACCAATAAATAGAGAGCTGGAACGATTCCCGGACTAAATGTTATCCATTCAACATCGATATCCCAGTTATGCCTTCGCTTCATCCAGCCTGAAACAGCATCTAAATAGGCGGGGATTTTATGCCAACTGTATCCATAAATTTCCTGATCAGTTCTCCTTCTTATTGCATCAATTACAGGTTGTGGACACGCAAAATCCATATCCGCAACCCAAAGAGGTAGAACATCATCAGA
>JBHLNK010000080.1:0-16543 GCA_048941625.1 Promethearchaeota archaeon
CGGTTATTAATAAAATAGATTTGATAGATGTTATGGAAATAGACATCAAAGAAATGATAAAAGATGCTAGAGAAATTAATCCTAGGATTGAAGTGTTTACAACTAGTACTATAACAAAAGAAAACATAGTTGAACTAATAAATACGATACTTAAATGAATTAAGAATAAAAGTAAGAGAAAATATAATTAATAATAATTAAAGATCTATAGATATATCATGTCAATTAGGCAATATAATACAGAATTAGGAACTTTAATTGATAAAATTGTTAAGGTTTATCTAGATAAAGACAAGTTTTTTGTAGGACAATTAAAAGGTGTCTCTGAAGATTCCAACCTTATACTAATAAATGCAAAAAATGAAAAAAATAAACCGTTTCCAAAATTATTCATTAGGAATAATTTCTATAACTACGTAAGTTTAGAAGAAGAACCGTTCCCTATGGTAGCTTTAGCAGATAGAATAGCAACAATCTTCTCAAAAGGTCATGTTAAGTACATCGAGGATCAGAATATCATATCTATCTTAAGTGGGAAGATTATAGTAGATGAAACCGGAGTAAGAGGAGAAGGGCCCTCTGCAGATCGAGTAAGGAAAATTTTTGATCAGTTTAAAATGGATTTAGAAAATCCAGTAGAAGAATAACTTTTTTTTTTAAATTTTACATAATTTATTCATTTTCAAATACATTGAGCAGATTCTTCAACTCTAAATCTTTTATGATATTTTTTAGGGTAGCTTTTCCAAGTGGTGTGACTTTGATTATTCCAAATTCATTAAAAATCCTCAAATAATCATTATCAATTAGAAATTTTATGTCAGTATCCCAGACTTCGCTAAAAATTTCTTTTAAATCCTCAACTTTTATATTTTCATCCACTTCCTTACTTAGCGCGATTATTAGAGCTAATATTCCATATTGTGAGGGCGTTATATTATCATCCTTTCCATCAGCTGTTAAGATATAATATTGTTGATCAAGAAACTTTGATTTTATTAATTCAAAACCCACATTTCTTAAATTCATATAAATATTACTTATAATTTGTTCAAAATCAATATATTTGGATAAATTCTTAAGATCTTCTTCTCTAATTATTTTTTGAGGATTTGTTAAAATAAGTTTGGTGATATTTCTTACGATTTCATTCATTTGATTATTCTCTTTAGCCATTATATTCAACTCTCTTTAATTATTATACTTTTTAAATTTTTAATTTCATTTTTTAATTCAAGATTCGAAAAGATGAAAATTATATTATAATGTGCCAATTCTTCTTCAGTATTAAAAATTGGTAAAATTTTCCTAATTGTCCTATAAATAGAACCGGCTTTATTATACCTGTTTATTATTGAAAAATTTGAAAAAATAATATTATGTTTATTAAAAAATATTTTAACTGAGAGATAAAAAACAATGATAAAAAAAATTTTTTCAGGAGTAGTTAAGTCCTCAAAATTGATGTAATCAAGTTCTTTTCTAACAAATTCAATATAAATAAAAAAATTATCTGAATTTTCTGAAATTGTGATTCTAAATCTTGATTTTAAATTGATCGTTTCCAAAAAGATGTTAGATTGTTTCTCGATTTTATTGAGACTTTCTTCTAATCTTCGAAATTCTTCTAAACTCTCATTAATTTGTTCCTCTTTAGTAGTGATGGTTATTTCAGGATTATTATTAGCTAATTTTTGATCAAATTCTGATAATTTTTTAATAATTAGAGATAAGTCTTGAGGATTGTTGGAATCGTAATAATCATCAGTGATAACAATTTGGTTTATTTCTTCATCTAATAACTTAAGATTTTCATTGATTTCACTCAAAGATCTTATTGAATTAATACCTGTCAATTTATAGTCCTTTATATCTAGATTTTCGTCATCTTTTACTGTTTCTTCGAGTTCTGATTGAAGATCTTTAATTTTTTTTTCTTCAGTGTTAACCATTTCTTGAATATCTAAATAATCTTTTTCATAGATTTCATAGGTAGGAATTAATTCGCTTAGAATTTGCTGGCTTTTACTTTGTTTTTTTCGAATAGTATTAATTTGAAATTGAAATTCTTTTGCCCTCATTTGAAAGTTTTTTATTCTTTCTGCATTTGATAAATTGTCTTGAGAGTCAATTTCATTGTTAATCACCTTATTTCTAGTGAAATCTGTATTTTCTGACATACTCCTTGTAATTTTATTGATTTCACTAAAACAATTCTTTTTTTCCTTGTTTAAAGCTACAATCTTTCTGTTATAATCATCTATTTCTTTCTGAATTTCTTCAACTTGTTCTTTTCTTTGAAAATAATCTTCTTCTAAAAATTCTAATTTGGTTCTATTTTTTGCAATAGAATCGTTTAATTTTTTTATTAAATCCATAATAGCTTGTATATTGCTAGATTTTTTATAATGAGCTGAAATCTCTTTTTCTCTTAAAAGAGATTCTTTTTGCTTTAAAAGAGAATTGATTCGTAGAATTTGGATTAAATTTTGAGCGATTTCTTGAAATTCAGACATTAAATAAACATTATTAGAAATAATTCCTTGGTATTCATGTAGGAAACCTAAAATATCATTAGATCTAACTAAATTCTCATATTCTTCCGACTCTTCTCTTAATATCGCAGCATACTTTTCAATAGGGATTTCAATTAAATTTTTTAAGAATTCGAGAAATTTGTCATTCTTATAGTTATTTAACAAACTTTTTTTGATTTTACCATTAATTAATGTAAATCTATCTTGGATTAAGATTTCTTCTGAACCGATTGATATTTTTATATTCTTCTTTAGAATGGTGAATACCTTTATTTTTTATATTTATAGATTATCAAAATGTTCTTTATATTCCTTAAACTCTTTATCTTTTCTTTTTTTCCGTTCTCTTATTAGATCAATTGGATCTTTATCCTCATCTTTTTGAATCATATATTCTTTATCAAAACTCTTTTCAAATTGAGATTTAAATTTTTTAATTTTTTCAGATACTTCATCACTAAGCTCTATTGAAGTCTCTTGATGAGACTTCTTTGAAGTTTTTGGTAATTTTTCTCTGCTTTTTTTACGTCTTAACCTCTCAAATTCCTTATTGGAAAGTTTTAAGTATTCTTCATAAGCTTCCTTCTGTTGTTCTTGTTTCTTTTTTAATTTTTCAATTTCTTCTTTTTCTTTGACCTTCTTTATGAATTCTTTTTTAGCTTTTAATTCCTGTTGACCTAATTGATCTTCCATATTCTTCAAGAATTCACTGAATGTTAAAATAGGATACTCAAGAAACCACTTTTCATATTCTCTTATTAAATCGGGGTCAGTATTTACAGGAATTTTTTCTAATTCTTTTTTATATCTTAAGTCTATTAGCTTTTGATAGAAATCTTTAGTTTTTTTAATTGATTTTATGAACAGTGTATTATATTTTAAAGAGTCTAAAAGCTCTAACCAATGAGGAACTTGAATTGAAGGAATAAAAGACACAAAATCAATAGTTTTGCTAATGTATTTATTTTCAATTAGGAATAGACCGATTGATTTTGTTACAGATTGATCAATGTTTAAATTCTTTAATTTATTCTTAAAAATTTCTTTATACTTCTTAATTAACTTATTCTGGAAATCCAGAAACTTATTTAAGTTTGATTTTAATTTTCCATTCAATTTAAAATTTATATTATTTAACAAATCCTCAACATTATCTAATTGAGAAAGGAATTTATCATCTGTAGAATCTTTCCTTATAATTTTCGTATTATTTGAAACACTTGAATAGGTTCCGCTTAATTGATTAAGTCCTATTTGCAGCTTTGCAATTGGTTGAGTTAATTCCTTTATTTTTTCTAAGTTAAGTATACTTTTATTGCTCATAATGGCTCTCTTTTAATTTAATCAATTTAAATGTGAATTAGTTTATCTATATTTCTGGGGGTCCATTATATTTCTTCTTATTGTCTCCAATTTTGCTTTTTTGTAACGAAGATCGTCTTGAATTGCTCAATATATCTTGTGTATCAACATGTATCGCAGTTCCGCCTACTAACTTCAATGCATTATAAAAATTATCATAAGTCAATATCCCTGTATTTATTGATTTCAATAAGGCTACCCTTGTACCTCTTTCAATATCAGAACCAGAATATCCATAAGTTAATTCTAAAATTCCTTTTGATTTATATTTTTTTCCACATTCATCCCATAATATACTATCGTCAAATTCGGAGATCACTCTCCCTAATTTTGATTCCAAATTTTTTGATATTTTTTGAACATCCTCATATTCTTTATTCAGATTTGAAAAAATTGAATCGTCAACACCGATCTTTGCATTTTTTATTTTTATTATAAATGACTCGATAATTTTTTTTCTTAGATGAAAATCTGGAAAATCAAATTTGAAATGGAATGTAAAGCGACGCCAAATTGCTGAATCTAACTGTTGTTGATGATTAGTTGCACCAAATATGGCTAATGGGACTCCTTCATAATTTGTTCTGTCAATAACTTGGAGAAAAGATATCACAGCACGTTTAATCTCTCCTACTTCATGTATATTGGATCTCTCAGATCCAATCGCATCAATCTCATCAAAAAATAATACAAATGCACCTCGCTCTTTAGAAATTTCAGCAGCAAGCTCAACTACTCCACGAATATTTTTAATTGTATCTCCAAGTAAAGGTGACACTAATCTATCTGATTCTACAACACATATAGGTATTTCAAATTTTTTAGCAAAACCCCTTGTTAAGGAAGTTTTTCCAGTTCCAGGAGGACCATAAAGCAAGACAGTTAAATTTGGAGTTAACTTAGTATTTTTTAAATTTTCGGTGAATTCATCATATTTTTTTATAGCTTTAAAAAAATCCTCCAAAATTTCTTTCTTAACTTCATTTCCTAAAATATCATCTATTGTTTCTTTAATATCCGAAGGAAAGTAAACTGCTCCATACTTTCCAAGTCGTTCTTTTATAACATCATCTGTATATGTTAATTTACCTTCCTTCTCTGAATTTGATTTACTCATATTTTTCAACTTAATTTTTTATTTTTAATATTTATTTTTTATATTCAAATTTCTCACAATATAATGCAATTTCATCAATAAAATCTTTAAGATTATCGATTTGTGCTCCAATAAAATTAAAGATTTCCTTCCGATATTGAATAGAATCTCTAATTTTCATCTTGTCTAACCCTAAATAGTTAGGGAAACAAATTAATTTCATTAAATATGGTAATACTTTTTCATTTGTTTGCAAGTCTTTGAAGATTGAATAAAATATATTTTCATCTGACAATTTCCATTTCAAAACCCCCATATATATTAGGAATGCAAAATTCATAGAAATCCAATTGACTAGTTCTTTTGATATAAAACCTCGTCTTTGAGAAGCAAAAGCTAGGTAATACAAAACTAAAGTCTCATTGCTAAGTTGAGGATAATACCTAACAGTACCATCAGATTGCTTATTTTCTCGTAAAAAATTATTTTTTAATAATATTTCTATAAAATCCTCTTGAGGAGCAAGAAATATTTCATCTATTAAACGTAAACCAATACGCTCAGATAATTTTTCAATAGCTTCCTCTTCTGCATTTGCTGTTGAATCAATATATGGGAGAAATACTTCATTTTTTAAGATCATGGGAATTTCATGGTTTTTCTTTTCAGGAAATTCCCCAAAGTTGGGATCCAAATTATATAGTGAAGTTATATTATTTATTATTTGATAGACTTTAGGTGAAATTCCTGGAATTTCAAAAAACTCTGAACTTAAGTCTTCACGATAATAGGTATGAGGTTGTAACAGATGTCTTTGGCATTCATAGAATTCTGTAGAATTTTTTAATAATTTTTCATAAATTATATTAAGATTTGCTCCCCTAGGGAATAGAATTTCCTCAATATATTTAACTAATTGATATAAATAAGTACTCCCTAAATTATTTTCATCTGGATTAGTAATATGACGTAAAATGTTCAAAGCATCAATGGATTCATGAATGAAATCCACAATATAATCCTTGATGTCAATTATAGGGATTTTTTCCCGATACTTAATTATAAAATCTTTTATTATTTCATAAATATTAGAACGATACATAGCAGAAAATTCTGATAGTGCTCGAACTTTGCGAATATTTCTTTTTTCTTCTTCTTGACGTATCTTATCTAATATTTCTGTGTCAAGTAATAAATCTGCATCCAAATCTATTATTATTCTTCTTGTTTCTCTAAGTATTGGTCTCATATGACTCAAAAAAGTTAAATATCTTGGTAAAATATCTGTCCATTTCTCTCTTTTTCTTCCTGGTTTAACAGTTCTAGTACTTTTTTTCTTATAACTCATTTGATTACCACGGTTAGTTAATTATTATTCTTGATCATATCCTACTAAAATTTCAGTAAATATATTGGAGATCTCGATGAATATGGGGATTTCAACTCTACATAAATTCCCTAGGATCCATTTATTAACATCCTTAAGAAGAAATCTTATTTGAGTATGTATCTTTTTATTAATTTCTGAATCGATTATTTTAGAGAACCACAGACCTCCTCCAATTCTATAAGCGACAATTTTGATAAGGGGTTCAAATAAAGGCTCTAAAACTTGTTTCATCATCCATGATTTCGGAATAACACTCATTTTATTTTGATCAAAGCTAGGGTCGTTCAAAATCGGATTAGTATCATCAATACTTAGTTTAGGCATAAAACTAAGTAATAAAACTAAAGCAAATATTGCAGAGATCCCATTTATTGTATATGAACCTCCGATTTTGTCAAGATCATCTCTATTCATTGCTACATTCGCTAAAAACATACAAATAAATACATTTCTGTCAAAATCTTCAGAAACATAAGCATATCCCAACTCATCATCTATAATTAAATATTTCTCTTCAAGAATTTCTATGATTTTATCTGGGAATGTGTAGAAAACATACGTTTTTTCCTCACTTCTTCTTATATCTTTCTCGATTACAAGTTCTTTAGACACAAGACCAAACATATTAACAAGTTCTTCAAGCTGTTTTTTTACATATTGACGTGGTTTATTTGGATCACCAAACATAGCAAAAAATTGATGATCGACTATATGGAAGTCATTTCTTTTACTAAATGCCTCAACCATTCTATCTATTATTGGTCCTTGAGTTTCTGATGCTATAGCTTTTGCTTTTGAGGATACAAATCCGTTTAATAATTCATTTATGATAAAATCTTGTTCATGTGTTCTTGATTTTAAAATCTTTTGAAAGGCTTGAGCAAATTCTTTGGTATTAGGAAAAAAGGCATTTTGTATTTTATCATTAATAGATTTTATCAATATATCTCCATTGTTTGTAGGGAAATGAAGTTTCATATTATTTAATCTTTGAATGAGTGCCTCTTTTGCCCCAGGAATATTTTCTACATCTCTTTTTTGCAGTTCTTCTATTGCCTTTTCAAGTCCACTTTGAAAATCATCTAAAAGTCTTTTCCAAGTCCTATCTTGTGCTTCTGTCATCTTAATTTAATTTTTATTTAATTATATTCCATTTTAATTCAAGAATGATTTTTTTTAAGGCATTGATTAAAGGTCTGATTAGTTTTTTATCATAAATGTTGGGTGAAGAAATTCCTTTCTGGGCTTTCCATCCCATCTGAGTTCCATTACCAATTTCTCTTTGTCCATACTTTAAAATATTACTTAAATCTCTTACCCACCAATAAAATCTTAACCACTTCTTATTTGGGTTATCTTTTGAGTAAATCACAACTAAAGCTTTCCATTCACCCATTAACCATTTTAGTGTAATTCCATTAACTGGCAAGTAGAAATTAATTGGAAAGTTGGCGTGAAATCTAAGATCAAGTTCTTCTGCCGCAATATTAAAAATGGGTTGGTTATACCCTTCTAAAATAACAATCTCTCCGCAATGCTGGCATTCATAGTGTGATTTCATCTTTTCCATTTTTTTCTGACATCTAGGACAGGTTCTATTTTCTATTATCCTATATTTGATTATTTCTAAATTCTTTTCTTTTTCTAAATCTTGTTTTGTTTTAGGTGAATTTTTTCCATATTTTCCACTCCAATTCCAAAGATCATCATAAAATTCATCAACTTTTTCCAAAGCATTAATTAAATTATTTAAAACATGTTTATCATAAATTTTAAACATGCCTTGATGTTGATAATTTTTCCACCATGATAATCTTACATACTTTTCGTCCTTCAAATAAGCACTATGACATATTAAAACAGCAAATAATCGATTTTCAGTCTTATTTATCACAATTCCCTTTTCTGCAACCTCATAATTCTTATTTAGAGATGCATTTTTATGAAAAAATTCGCCATCTTGGAAGTCTCCTAATTCACCATTTTTTTTCTCCTCTTCCTCTGCTTTTAAATCCCTTTTTTTTGTAATTTTCTTACATTGAGGACATTGATAAATACCAGATACTAAGGGTTCCATTTCAATATTGCACGCAGGGCACTTCAATTTTAATCATCGTCGCTCATAATTATTAATCTTTCATAATCTAAGTTCAATAATTTAATATCTTTCTCTTTTAATTTAGAGATTTGTTCACTAATTTCGACTAATTGATTTCTTAATTCAATTAAAGAGTTTTGAATATTTTCTACAATTTCTTCTTCATTAAAAGAGACTTTTTTAATAAACTCAAGATATGTTAATTTTTTATTCTTTCCAGAATAATAAGCTTTTAAGCTTTTCAATTTTTTTCCAATTTCTTTTAAACGATTACTAAAATTTAATAATAATATTATTTGAGATTTCCATTGTTTGAAAATATTGTCTTCTAAGTTAATTTTTTCAAAATTAAACTTATTGGGAAGTTCTACTTTCTCGTCTTTAAGATTTTGAAAAATATCCTTGTTTTCTTCAATTGCTTTATCAATTTTTTTAATTATTGGTTTGGTGTTTAAAATTGGATCAAAAAGTTTTATGAAATTATTAACCTTTTCTTGAATTTCTTTAAATCTTTGATAAAAACCATCAATAGTGAGTTCTACTTTAATGACTTGATAAATATTACCATACTGCTCTAATATATAATAAAAATCATCTGGTAAAGCATAATCATGTTCTCCTATTCCTAAAATTAGTGAATGAATAGTATGTGAATTCTCACATCTTACACTTTGCAACCTTGTAAGAGCTAAATTGAAATTTCGTCTAGTTAAAGACTTAAATTTTTTATTTATAATTAAAAATAGGGTATCATTAGGTACAGAGATTACATTTTCTTCAATCGTTATAGTTTCATCTCCAATTTTTAATATAAAATCACTATCCTTTTGTTCAAATTCTCTCAGACTTCGAATATTCTTAATTAGACCAAGATCGATATAAATATCAATAAATTCTTCCGCCCAGAATTTCTCTATATTACTTTTATAAATCTCATCCAACATCAATACCCTCTCGTAGGTTTCTATAAGATTCTTGTCCGATAGGTCTTTAAATAAATCATTTCTAATGACATAAAGGAAAAGAATTATGTATCTCATATCTACGTCATCAAGGATTTTGTTAATTAAATTTTTATCATATTCTAAGCTTAAACTTTTATGTTCCATGCCTAAAATCCACTCTTTACTTTTAAAACTATGAAAACATTTCAGTGAAAAAGAGTAAGTAGTAATATTTATCATTCCTAAAAAATTTTACGATAATTCAGCCAAATTTTTCACTTAAAAGCAAAAATATTTTAGGTTTTATTCCTTTTTAATCTAAAGGAAGATATAATCATCAAATAAAAAATGAGAAGGTGAATTTATTGGGAAGGAGAAAACGTAAACAAGTGACTCCAAAACGAGTAAAAAGAGTTCCTAAGATTTTCACATGCCCAGAATGTGGAGAAAAAAGCGTAAAAGTCACGGATCTTAAAAGAAAGGGAGCTTTTGCGACGGTAAAATGCGGGAATTGTGGGTTAACAAAAGAAGTATTAGTAAATTCAATTTCGGAGCCTGTAGATGCGTTTGGAGATTTTATTGATGTATATTACGCAGATCAAGAATTACAAAGGTTAGAGAGAAGAGTAAAAAAATTAAAGGAAGACAATGAATTAGGAGAGTTAGCCTTAGCGTATTCTATTTTGTCAGATCTTTGTCGTACTAAAGCCGCTTTATTATTAGAAGAAGATGATGTAAATTTGGATGAGGTAAATACTTGGAAAATGAAAGCTGAACAATATAAAAAATATGAAAAAGATGCAATTCTAACACTTGATAGTGAAGAGCTTGAACATGGAGTTAGAACAGATGATGAATCATTATTTACTGAAAGTGAAACAAAGATAAAAAAAGAAAGAAAAATTGATGATGTTTTTGATGATCCTGGATTTTTAGAATTTTAAGACAATCAAAACTTCTTATCATTGTTTAGATTCTATCTGCTATTTTATATTCATTCAAATTCTAAGTTTATAAGAGATAGAACCTTTGAAATAAAAAATATTTAACTTTAAACATATTTGTGGATAAAAAGTAGAGTCATTATCTTTTTGAACGATTTTGATTATTTCAATTAACCAGATTGCCCTTTACGTTTTGCAAACAGTTGTTTAAGTTCTCCCATGATGGCTCCTCTTAGAGATACTGGACTTGCAGGGCGACTAGCCCCCCCAGGTGGACCTCCAGGCGGACCTCCAGGTGGACCTCCAGGTGGCGGTGGCGGACCTCCAGGCGGACCTCCAGGTACTCGTGATGCTGTTGGACCTGTGACTGCTGGACTTGCTGCTGTTGGACCTGTGACTGCTGGAGTTCCTCCTCGAAATGATGATAGTTGATTATTAAGTGAGTTGATTTGATTCTGTAAACTTGAAACTCTATCATTTACTGTACTTAAAGATTGATCAACTAAATCAGGGATCCGTAGGACTATTGACATGATTTTTTCTATGATATCACCAAAAGCATTTAATTTTTCTTCCAATGGGGCTTTTCGAGTACTATCTAAGAAGCTTGCAAATTCTTCAGCACACATTTTTACTCTTTAGATAAAATAATTTTTAATGAGTTCTAATAATTTAATAGATTTTTATTTAATAAATTTAAGTCTAAGCATATCTAATTTTTCTTTTTAAAATATAAAAAAAGAATGTAAAATTTTAGTTAACTTAATTCACTGATAGTATCTTTTAATTTAATCCAAAGAGCATTAATTTCATCTCTTACTTCAGTAAATTGATATATTTTTTTTAGTAAGATATCTCGAGCTCTATCAAAATCTCTTTGAACATCATTAAGTTGTTGGTCGAGAAGGTTTAATTTATCCCCCTCGATTAATTTATTTTTTGCTTTTTCGACATCTAGCGCCTTTTTAATAACAGTCGATCTTTTATCAGCAAGTTCTGATAATGCATCGATAAATTCTTCCTTTTTCTGGACCAAATATTCTTTTTGTACAGCAAGATCTTTAATAGCATTCAGGTAGTTATTATTCTTTTTAATATATTCATCATTTTTTTGAATGATGTCTTTATATAAGTTAACTTCCTCATCTTTAATGTTAGACCTATGTTCTCGAGCAAGAGTTTGCATTTGTTTCAATACATCCCGAAAAGTACGGTTTAACATGTCTCTTGTAATGTTAGTTTTAGTTAAATTATCTGCATATTTTATTTGAGAATTAATAAGGGCACTCTGTGCTTTAGCGAGTTTCTTAAAGTGGGAAACAAGCTCTTTCTCTAGCTTGGCAAGCTCGAGTTCATCTTCGTGCGTTATAATTGGGCTCAATTTAAATCCTACTCTCTTGTTTTTTTAAAACAGTTAGATTATTTTCTTAAATTAGTTACTTATTTTGATAAATATAACATTTTTACTATTTAAGTTTATATTGAAAAGGTCGCTGTTAAAATATTGTCTTTATAATTTGCTTTAATAATTTTTGCTTCAATCTCCATTCCGATCAATTTTTCAGAATAAGTGATTGGTTTGTCTATAAGAAGTTTTATTCCATAATTATGATCAATTTTTCCAATAAATTCTCTATCCCATCGTCCCTTGGAAACGATTTTTAATTTTTTTAAATCATTTTTTTTTACATTTAGAGATGCAACAGTATTCCGTTTATGAATTCCAAAATCTCTTGGTCCTAATTTTAATTTAATATTATATTTTTTTTCTAGATGTGATAATTGGTTATAAAAATAGCCCCAACTTTTTGGTCTGATTTTTTTTAGTTTTCTTCCTGTTTTGTATATCAAATATTTTTGAATACCAATTTGAATTCTCTTTTCAGAGTAACCTTTCTTTCTTAGATCTATAATAAATTTTATTATTTCCTCAATATCTTCGTCATTTTCTCTTGGAAACCAGACAGGGGCAATTAATACATCAATTTTTGTATTTAATAAGAACTTTATGTTCTTTATTAGATTTTTCATATCATATCCTGCAATATTGCATAAATAACCTGCTCTTTCCTGGTTTAGTGAATTTAGACTTATGTTTATTCTGGTTATTTTTGCATCCACTAATTTTCGAATAGTTTCTTGATTGAGAAGTAAGCCATTAGTTTGTAGGGAAATAATTTCTACACCGTCTATTTTCCAAATTTCTTTTATTAAATCAAACAGATTAGGATAAAGTAGAATTTCCCCATAGGGTGCAAAATGAATTTCAATTTTATACTCTCCTTTAGCTTCTATTATATATTTTAGTTTTTTTAGTAAATATTTAGAGTCAACTATAAAATTTGTTTTATAATCACCTGCACTTACGAAACAATACTTACATTTTAAATTACATAATGTTAAAGGTTTTATTTCAATAACATTTGTTCCTCTATCGATTATCCCTATAAAATCTACACCAAATAGAGGGATTTCTGATTTTTCATCCACATATATAATTTCAGAACTCATTTCTTATTATCAAAGCTTATATCGTAAAATTCCTATAATTGAACCCAAATTTACTAATTCTTGTCCAGTTATGTTCTCAGTACTCATGATATTAATATCTCCTCCAGAATTTTCAACATTAGTTATTATTTCTTCAATTTTTAATTTGTCTTTTTTAGAAGTCCCCCTAATCAATATATCTGCTATTAATAATTGTTTAATTGCTCCTCTCTCAGAAGCTTTTGAGACTTCTTCAAATCCAATAACTATATAATCAGCGTCTTCAGCGAATTGTGTCATTATATCTTCAATTTTTTCAGATTCTTGTAGAATTCTAACCTTCTTTTTTAGGTTAGCTAGCTTACTTGATTTAAGTGTTTCTCTAATTGCACTTTCTGTGCCTGAGCTTGCATGACATGCCTCGATGGAACCCTTGAAGTCATAATTAGGAGTTTTTTTTAACATTTCTAAAAATTTATCTTTAGTGTTCCCAGGACCACAAGCAATTATTAAATTTACATCTAAATTTTTTAAATTTTCCAATACAACTTTTTGGATGTCGCTATAGAACTCGTATAGCGCTTTATTTCTATGAGCTTGTTCATATCTTTTACCAGGTATATTTCTTTTAATCGTAGCTATTCTTTTATGACTAAAATTGGTAATTAGAGCTATCGTTGCTAGTCCAGATTCAATAGCCACAATAAGAATTAAAAAATTCGATTCAAATTTTGAAGTTTCTTTCAGTCTTTTAAGCTCATGTTTTAACCATTTTTCTTTTTTTATTGTTAATACTTGAATTATTTCAATGTTAAATGTATGATATGACCCAAAACTTACATAATCGTCAGGACCTTCTAAAATTTTACCCTTAATTCTTAATCGATTTGAAAATTCATGAAAAGAGACATCTTCTACTTGAAGAGTTAATTTCATTAATTTACGTTCACCTTTGGTTCCTTCTTTAATTATAACCCTTCTCTGTGTTAAAGAAGTTACTACATCCCCTTTAGTAACAATATTATAGAGGGACCATAAATCATTAAGGTTCTCTGTTTTAACTGTAATTTCTTGAGTTTTTTTATCTATATTGAGAATTTTCAAATCCTAAAACTAACTCCCAAATAATATTATTCTTATGATGAAATAAGGTAATGTATAAGAAAAGCTTAATTCAAATTGGTTAATACTAATTTCCTAATAAAAATAAAATAAATAAAAAATATAAAAACGAACTCATTACAACTGTTTATTTTTCCCCTAAAGCAGCTTTTACTTTTTCTAATTCTTCCATTCGTTTCTTCTTTTCTTCTTCTCTTCTTTTTAACTCAGCTTCGTCAACTTTTGATAGGGAAACTCCTTTCTTAATTTCATCTTGTAGATCTTTATCAATTGGAGCCAATTTTACTAACCACCTTTGATTTTAAATTCATCTAAAATAATTAAATTAATAACTACACAAATTATAATAGAATTTATTTATAAGTTTTAGTTTATAGGGAGTCTAATTTTAATTCCATTAGAAAAGCAGACTCTCCAGAGTGATAATAATTTTCTAGAATTTGTGGATTTCGTTTGAAGTTAAATTTTTCATATAAATTTATCGCGTTAGAATTACTTAATTGAACATTTAGGATGATTCGTCTTATTTCCGTTAATTTTTTAATCTCTTCTATTGTTCTTTGAAGAAGATATGTTCCAAAACCCTTATTTTGAAATTTAGGTTTGATAAGAAAATTAATGATATTAGCTGTATCTTTCTGGTCTTTTATAACAATAATAATTCCAATAATTTGCTTAATTAATCTTCTCTTTTCTAATTTAAAGAAAATAAATCCATTATGTATTAAATTTAACATCAAATTTTTTGAGAAAGCATTTACTTTAAAAATGTCTTGCTCTAAAAGCATAATCTGCTTTAGATCTCTAAGACTTACTTTTTTAATTTCCATTAAAACCATATTCTTTTTTAAATATTTTAAGAGGAGTCTTTTCTGTTATTTGTTGGTATTTTAAATTTCTAAAAGGGGTCATTTCGATGATAAAGGTTTCTAATTCAAAATTTTCAAGGGAATGTTGAAATTTATCCTCAATTGAAATATAGAAAGGAATTTTTATTTGTTCTTCTTCAAATGATACATATTTTTCTGGAATTTTTTGATCAAGCCGTAGATAATTATAAAATCTATCTAATTCCTCTTTTGACCCTTCTATTTGGGCATAAATTAAAAGTCCTTCTTCAGTTACAACTTCATAGGGTAATTTTATATTTCTTGCTCTTCTATAATACCTATTTTTCAATTGATGATAATCTTTTGCTCTAATAGGACAGAAGTGCATTTTCAGAGAAGTTTCAGAACCTAATTTTCGAATAAGGTTAATTGCCGTTTTTTTACTGTCAATTACTGCAGCAATTGAGTTTTTCTCTAAATTAAAACCTCTTTCTTTGAGGTTTTCACTATTTGAAAAACAAAATTCAAATTCATTTAAATTAATAAAATCTGCTCCAATATTGTCCAAATAACGTATTAATTCTTCAATGTATTTTATATTTTCATTTCTTGGTATAACTGGGACTTCTACTCCTACGATCATTTGTTTATTTAAAGCTTTTTTAATATTATACCAATCTTTTCTAGCAGGATGGAATCTAATCTCGTCCAATCCAGCTAAAGATAGTTTTTTGGCAATATTATCATTAAAATTGATACCATTTGTATATAAATGAATGTGGAATTTCTTTCCCTTTTTTGATTTAATAAAACTAATGTAATCTATTGTTCTTTCGAGATTTAATTCTGAAAGGGGTTCGCCACCAGTAATACTCATTCCTTGGGCATTAATTGTATCGATTTCATGGAGAATTTCTTGTTTATGCTTAATTTCAATTTCATCAGCAAATGTAATGCTTTTATTTTTTCTTTCTTCTGAAATTGGGCAGTACCATGAGCAATGATCTGGTTGTTGACAAATACCATTCAAAAATAAAACTACTTTACTTCCTTTTAGACAGTATTTGCAACCTAGGGGAATATTTCTTCCTTTTATGTAATGTGTTTCAGCTTTAGTTTTTGATATAATTATCTTTTTCATTTTTGTAATATTTTTTTTCTTATAATAGGTTTTTTATCAATCAATTTCTTTAAAACTTCTTCAGTGGTTTCACTAACATTAATTTCTCTCTTTAAAAATACTCCGGTTCTTCCATGTTTTTCTCTTCTTAAAAGGACATTTATTCTTTCATTAATAGTTTCAATATTTACACCCGTTTCTTTAGCAGCTATTTTTTCATTGCCAATAATTGAATATTCTTCATGGCCTTGAGAATTTGGCTTGATAAGGACTAGTCTTTTATCTATTCCATTTACCCTTAAATTTGATTTCAAACCTTCAAAATTTAACTTTCCTCCAAAATCATAAAATTCTGATACCGTCTTTCCTAATTTTGATAATGGGATTGTGATACTCTCTAGTTCACTTAAATGGATATAAAGCTTAACAGAGTCTATAGGAGTAGCCATAATAATTTCTCTAAAATAATTTTTGAATCCATTTTTATTTAAAATGTATTCAATTTGATAAGAAGGTATTTGTTGAAGAAAAATGATGTCAATATCACTATTTTTATGAATATCACCACGAGCCATACTACCATGGATATAAGGATTAAGACCTTCCTTTG
>JBHLNK010000155.1:0-3906 GCA_048941625.1 Promethearchaeota archaeon
GATGTGGATTTCTGAATAATAAATGAATAAAAAAAAATCTCTTAATCTTCTTTAAAGATATTCTCTACAAGTTTATTGTCTTCCTCAATGAAAAAGTGTTGGAGAGCACCCCTCCAATCTTTTAATATAGTTTTATATTTTTCTTCAAACTTTTGAACAAATTCCTTCATGGGTGCTCGTATTTCTGAGCTTTGAGTACCTTTTATGAATAAAGCTCCGAATTCTTTGTTTCAATATTCAAAAAGTATAGTAATATCTCTGTAGTCAATTTTTTTTAGAATTATATTTAAGAAAAAATTGCTAATTTTATTATAACTATTTAGGTATTTTTGAATATTTTTAATTTTAGTATGATAAATAACAACAAAATTGGATTAATAATAGATGATGATTTTTCATTAAAAAATGAGCCCCCTTATCCACATCCTATATTTTTTTCATATGAAACGCCTCTTAGAATTCATTCTATTATAAATTATTTAGAAAATAAGAATCTACTTAACGATAATCGAGTTTATCTAATAAAACCTAAGGAAATAGATGAAACTATAATTTTATTAGCCCATACTAAATATTATATCGATTCTATTAAATATCTCTCGAGTTTGGAAAGTGCTATATTAAATGAAGAGGTATTTATAACGAAGGATTCATTTAAATTAGCTAAAAAAGCAATTGGAGGAGCAATTAAGGCAATTGAATCGGTGATTAATCAGGATGTAATGCAATCTTTCGCCCTTATTAGACCTCCCGGTCATCACGCTTTACGAGAAGGTGGATCAGGGCTTTGTATTTTTAATAATATCGCAACTTCAATTCTATATTTACGTGAAAGACTCAAATATGATAGAAAGATAGCAATCCTTGATATAGATAATCATTTTGGAGATGGTCTAGCACAATATTTTTATGAAGATCCAAGTGTTCTTTATTTGTCCATTCATGAATATGATTTCATAGAAGGAGATATTGGATTTATATATGAATTAGGAGAAGGGGAAAGTCTTGGTAAAAATATTAATTTTCCAATTCCAATGAATAGTAATGAGGATGATTTTTTAGAGTTTATGGAAATTGCTGAACCTGTTTTGAGAGAATTTAACCCAGACATCATTATAGTAGCTGCTGGTTTTGATATGTATTATAGTGATCCTATTGGGAATTGTCTATTAACATCGAGTTCATATTATAGATTTACTGAAAAAATTTTGAAAATTGCCGAAGATATCTGTGAAGGAAAATTAAGTTTTATTCTTGAAGGGGGTTACAGCTTATTAGGGCTACCTGTTTGTGTTTACGCCGTTATTCAAGCTTTATTTAAAGAGAAATATGAAAGACCATCTTTTGAATATCTAGACTTCTCAAATAAATCGAAAAAAAATGAAATTGATAAAATTAAGTCTGCTTTAAAAAATCATTTAACTAGATACTGGTCTTCAATAAAATAAAAAAAATTTAAAGGATTTATACTAAATTCTGTAATTTTATAGCATACTCTTGAGCTGCAAAGAGAGCATCTCTAGGTCCTGCTTGTGGATTAATATAGCAAACTAATGCGCCCGTACCTCCGATTGGAACAGGACAAATGATAATATGCCCTTTACCAGTGATATTTGTACCAATTTTCCTTTCTTCAGTATTCTCTACAATCATATATTTAATTCCTTGAATGGTGATACTACTGATTCCCTTTTGTCCTAACTCAAGCTTCTGGTTAAGCAATTCATTGATTAAATCCAAATCACCTGCAATATTCCAATTTTCAGTTTGAGTTAGTACATTACCTTCCTTACTTATTATAGCCACTCCAAAAATATTTTGTTCTTCATTTAATAAGCCATCAATAATTGCTTCAATTTCGGACATTTCCACCAAAATATTTATTATTAAATTGTTATAATAACATAAATAAAATCAATCATAAATTTAAATATAATTTAAAAATAAATTGAAAAAAGCACGGTGAAATTATTTGGCATTTAGAATGTGGAGAAAAGCGGTTCTTCTCTCTTTACGTGAAAAAAAAGTATTTGTGGTATTTACATTAATTTATACGACTCTAATCTTTTTAACTTCTTTTTTTATACATTTAGGTCTTGACGGTAGTTTTGGAGATTTAGTATGGAATTTTGTATTTATCTTTTTTGGAACATCTCTATTTCTCTCTTTGCTTTATGCTTGGATTTTGGTATCTAGAAAAAGACGCATATGGGCTACATTTAAATGTATAGGCTATACCAACAAAAACATATTATCTTTGGTTTCAGGAATGATCTTTTTTACTACAATTGTAGGATTTTTGATAGTAATCGAGGCTTTATTTCATTATGCCGCCATTGTTGCTTATATGAACCAAGCAGGCGCTGGATTTACTCCATTAATTTTGGTTGACTTAGTTCCTGTAGTTGTGACTAGTTTGATATTTATAGGAGTTCAAATAATTGCTTTTATTCTAGCCTATAGAAAAGTACTCAAAGTTAGGCCAATAATAGCACTAAAAAAAGTAGGTGAGTAAGGAGGTAGAAAAAAATGTCAGAAAAAGATATCATGATTGAAGCTGTAGATGTTAATAAAGAATATAGAAGAGCAGGCGCTATTATACAAGCATTAGTAGATGTAAATCTAAAAATAAAATCTGGGGAATTTGCAATTATCCAAGGACCTACAGGTTGCGGGAAATCTACACTACTTAATGTTCTTTCTGGATTAGATCTTCCAGATTCTGGGAGAATCATATTTGATGGAGAAAATATCGCCAGATCAACTGAAGATAGACTAAGTCGACTCAGAAGACAGAAAATTGGATTCGTATTTCAAGATTTCAATCTTGTTAGGACATTGACTGCGATTGAAAATGTTGAATCAATTTTATGGCCCACAGTTTTACGACAGAAAGAAATTGAAAATCGAGCAGTTACAGCATTGAGAGATGTCGATTTACTTGATCGTAAAGATCATTTTCCTGTACAAATGTCTGGAGGAGAAAAGCAAAGGTGCGCAATAGCACGAGCTATAATCCATAGACCTAGAGTTATTTTAGCAGATGAACCCTCTGGTAACTTAGATCCTCAATCTGAAAAAGAAGTTATGGGATTATTAAAAAAAATCAATAAAGAAATGGAAACTACGATTTTGGTAGTGACACATAGAGACTTATCTGCTTATGGAGATAAAACGATCAGCATGGATAGGGGTAGAATCATTTCTATAAAATAAAATACACTTATTTTTTATTCCTTTTTTTATATTATTGTAAGAAGATAAAATCATTAATTAGTTTCATAAGAAGTGGAATTATTCCTCTTGAAACATTTACATTACTGGAAATAAAAATTTAAGACAAAAATATAAATAGTCTTTAGTTGTTGAATAGTAATAATGAAATTAAAATCATTTAATTACTTATGATCAGGAGATAATTTTGGGTTGGGGTCGTGTTATTAAGTCGGGATGTGCGGGTATGTGTTGTCTTATTCCAATGGCATTTATTTCATTTAGGTTTCTTAACCTCACTGAGGGCGTCACGGGAGGATTGATTACAAATATTGATGATGCTATAGAAACATTAACAAGTTCTCTTGGGGGGATTGGTATACTATTACAATTACTAGCAGGAATGTTTATTGGAGCGGTACTCATATTCTTATTTCCTATCCATTGGTGCTTATTTTATCGTCCTGATGATGTAATGCTTATTATAGCTGTAACCATTCCTTGGATTCTATGCTGTGCGATTACTAGTGGTCTTTTTGCTCACTCTCCGCGTGGAGGAATGCATACAAGTTTTGCTATAGGAATAGGATATGCAATTATACTATCACTAATCTACGTTATATTAGCTGTTGTGATACCTGGGGGAATTGGTTCAGCAATTTTAGATGGCTTGTTATTAGGTTTGACTGATTT
>JBHLNK010000156.1:0-3888 GCA_048941625.1 Promethearchaeota archaeon
GTATTTCCTTACAAAGAAAATGGGCATACGATGGTGACAATGCTTTGAATGCTTTACAGATTTCCTCCAAGGTTGACGAAATATTAACTCAAACTGGTGCTTCAAAAGTTGATATAGTTGCACACAGCATGGGCGGATTAAGTGCTCGTTATTATATAAAGCATGTGATGAATGGAGATAAGGTTGATGATTATGTATCCCTTGATTCTCCTCAGCATGGTTTTTACGTATATAGGCTTTGGGGCATAGATTGGTATACTCAATATACTTCTTTTCTATATGACTTCTACCCAAATAACAATTTATTTAGCGATTTAAATGGTGATGGAAATGAAACTCCGGGGAGTGTGCATTACTTTTGTTTTTATATCGATGACATTAGCGCCACTCTTGATGGTGCATCCAATGTAAATACCCCATGGGTTACACACGCACAAATGCCCTCAAATGCATACATGATTGCGTATGTGTCTATGTGTGTTACAAATTATTATTAAAAAAAAATCAATTAAACTCCTTGAAATACTAATTAATCTCTTTTTTTTTATTCTTGGTTCTTATCAGCTTATTATATATTGCGTATACCTATCAGTACGTTCAAATCTTATTATGGAAGCAACCGAATTGAATCCTTTTTTCTTAATTAAATTTTATTTTATTTGTGATTTAATTGATTCTTTAAAAAATTAAGAAAAACGCGGTTAATACTAATAAGTATTAATATCTATACTTTTTGACCATATCTGAAGTAAGTCCGCTCTTATAGAATGAAGATATGTGCCCAAATAAAGTAAACGCTATTTTAATTAAAGTTAAGAATTATTCAATTATATATCAGATACATTGTATGACAAAAATATTTAAATAGATTGTGATACAAAATATTCATTAATAAATGTTTTGTCAAACATTTATAAATGATAATTTAGAAAAAAACTAATCCTAAAATTAGGGATACTATTATATGAAGAAAATTACAAGAAATAGAATTATCTTATCCCTAGCTATTTCATGCATATTTTTAATATCTGTGGCAAGTATTTCTGTTTTAGCTCTACCTTCGGTAAACACAGAACCAGCGACTAATATTGATCAGACTTCTGCTACGTTAGTAGCTACTTTTGATATAGATAGACAGAATGAGGTAGATGTCTACTTTGAAATTCAAGGAGGATCTACAACACCTGAGCAAACCTATACTTCATCTGGTACTCATACAGAAGATATTATAGGGCTTACACCCGATACCGAATATGAATATAGAGCTATCTTAAGATATACTAAGGGAAAAAGAACTCGCTATGTATATGGAGATTGGGAGTCCTTTACTACTTTATCCTCTGGGCCAGATACCACACCTCCAGAAGTTACTATTCTCACTCCTAGCGATGGTGCAACCGTAAGCGGGACTGTGAACATTAATTTTGAGGCAACCGATGCACACGGAATTGCCTCTCAAAAAATTTTAATAGATGGTGGAGAAGTAAGTACTGGTTTTAGCTATTCATGGGATACTACTGGTTTAACTGATGGTTCCACTCATGTGATTACATGCGAAGCTTGGGATCCCTCAAATAATTATGGATTCGACGAGATTTCTGTCACTGTAGATAATACCGCACCAACACACAATCCAATTTTATTCTTGCATGGATGGTCGGGATCTGCCTCCGCTTGGGATACTATGGTACCCAGATTTGAAGCTGATGGTTGGGATTCTGGACTACTTTACGCTGTTAATTTACCTAAAAAAACTGCAAAGGTAGGTGACAATATAATAAATGCTGAATTTATTAGGGATTATATTGATGATGTTATATCAATTGATCATCCAGGTGCAAAAGTTGAAATCATCGGCCACAGCATGGGCGGATTGAGTAGTCGCTATTATATCAAGTATTTATCAGATGGTTCTACTGTTGATGATTATGTTTGTCTTGATAGTCCTCAACATGGTTATTTTGGTCCTGGGGGAAAATTGGTTCCAGACATGCTTCCAGATAGTGCATTAATAACTGCCCTCAATGATGGAGATGAAACACCATACGGAGTTCTACCAGATAGTGGTACTCATGTTCCAGGTGATATTGCTTGGCATTCATTCTATGCTATTGACTCACCAAATGCTCTTGATGGTGCAACAGTTGATCAATTTGCTTCATTAGAACACAATGAATTTTTAACAGATGAAACAGTTTATGAACTTATAAAAACTTATGTTTCAGATTAAAATAATCAAGAAAACTAAATTCCTTGAAATTTAATCTTTTTTTTTTTCTTTATTGTTATCAGCTTATCATATTTTACGCATACATATAAAGAAAAAATGTTTAATACTAATAAGTAGTAAAACCTATATTTTATACCATCTCTGAAGTGAGTCGGTTCTTATTGAATGAAGACATATCCAAGAAATGTACCCAAATAAATTAAACGCTATTTTTATTTAAGGCAAGAATCGTGTACTTTTTTTGAATAGTATTGTTTGATAAAAATATTTAAATAGATTGTGATACAGAATACTTATTAATAAATGTTTAACAAAACATTTATAAATACTAATTTATGAAAAAACGGATCCTAAAATTAGGGATGATATAATATGAAAAAAATAATAAGAAATAGAATTATCTTATCTTTAGCTATATCATGCATTTTCTTGATATCTGTGGCAAGTACTTCTGTTTTAGCTGCACCAGCTTTAACTACAGAACCAGCAACTGATATTACTGAGACTTCAGCGACATTAGAAGCTGCATTTAGTATGGGAGGTCAATCTTCTGTAGAGGTCTGGTTTGAATTTAATGGTGGTAATACACCAGCAACAACCTATACTTCATCTGGTTCTCATTCACAAGAAGTCACAGGTCTTACACCTGATACCGAATATGAATATCGAGCTGTTTTAAGATATTATACCGGATGGGGATGGTGGAAAGTACCTCACTATGTATATGGGTCTTATGAAACTTTTACTACATCATCCTCTGGACCAGATATCACTCCTCCAGAAGTTACTATTCTCAATCCTCAAGATGGTGCTACTGTGAGTGGAACTGTGAATATTAATTTTGAGGCAACCGATATTCATGGAATTGCCACTCAAAGAATTTTAATCGATAGTGGAGAAGTAAGTACAGATTTTAGCTATAGTTGGGATACTACGGGATTAGCTGATGGCTCCACTCATACTATTCGATGCGAGGCTACTGATCCTTCTGAAAATATGGGATTTGACGAGATTTCTATTACTGTAGATAATACCGCACCAGCTCACAATCCCATTTTGTTCGTGCATGGAATATGGGGAAATGATCATGATTTTGATACGATGAAAGCCAGATTTGAAGCTGATGGTTGGGATTCTAACCTACTTTACTCCATTAACTTACCTAAAAAAAGTGCACAGGTTGGTGACAATATAATAAATGCTGAAGCGATTGAAGACTATATTGAAGATATTATATTAATTGCTCATCCTGGTGCAAAAGTTGATTTAATCTCACATAGCATGGGTGGATTGAGTACTCGCTATTATGTCAAGTATTTGGAAGGATATGCAGATGTTGATGATTTCGTATGCCTTGATAGTCCTAACCATGGTTATTCGGGGTTTGGTGGATGGCTTGTTCCAGACATGCTTCCAACTAGCGCATTAATAACGGCCCTCAATGATGGAGATGAAACACCATACGGAGTTCTACCAGATAGTGGTACTCATGTCGCTGGGACTCTTACTTGGCATGCACTCTATGCTACTGACTCATCAGCAGTTCTTGATGGCGCTACTGTTGATGCTTTTCCTAGTGTAGATCATAATGGATTTAAAACAGATGTTACAGTTTATGAAACTACGAGAGATTATGTTACAGATTAAAATAGTCAAGA
>JBHLNK010000081.1:0-16250 GCA_048941625.1 Promethearchaeota archaeon
GGCATAGCAGATTTAGCTGATGCAATTACATCATCGATGCGTAAAATCATTGAGGTAGCTTCGGTTGAGCTTTTAATAGCTTGGACCTTAACTGCAGTTGGTTCAACCACGCCGATAGATGACATGTCATTTACGACATCACCAGTGTCGAGGTCAGTTCCTGCGAATTTATGTCCTTGTTGATGAGCAGCTCTAAGTTTGACGAGAGTATCAATTTGGTCAAGTCCAGCGTTTTCAGCGAGAGTTTTAGGGATGATATCAAGCGAATCGGCAAAAATTTCGACAGCGAGTTGTTCACGACCGCCAAGAGTGGAAGCAAATTTTCGAAGTTGAATAGCAGTTTCTACTTCAGGGGCACCACCACCACCGACGAGTTTTTGATCCTCGACAACGTCCCTGATTACACATAGGGCGTCGTGAATGGCGCGATCAACTTCATCAACGATGAGTTCAGTTCCTCCTCTAATGAGAATAACAACAGATTTAGGATCTTTACATTCTTCAACGAAGATCCAAGAATCATTCATAATTTTGCGTTCTTCGACGAGTCCTGCCCATCCAAGCTTTTCAGGGACGGCATCATCAAGGTTGGTAAAAATCATTCCACCGGTAGCTTTAGAGAGTTTTTCAATATCAGATTTTTTAACGCGTCGAACAGCCATAATTCCTGCTTTTGAAAGAAAGTGTTGAGCCATATCATCAATTCCTTTTTGGCAGACAACGACGTTTGCTCCTGATTTTTCAATTTTTTCAACCATTGTTCTGAGCATATTTTCTTCTTCATCAAGAAATTGTTGAATCTGGTCTGGACTTGTAATTTGGAGTTTGGTATCAAATTCAGTTTTCTCAATCTCGAGAGCACTTTGTAAGAGTAAGATTTTTGCGTCGGTTACACTTTTTGGCATTCCAGGGCTGACAACTTCTTTATCGAGAATGATACCTTTTATTAAACTGGTATCGTCAATGGAATCTCCTTCTTTCTTTTGGATCTGGACTTTTTCAATGTCAGCTACCCAGGTTCCATCTTCTTTCTTTTCAGCAATAGCTTTTATAGCATCCATGCAGAGTTTGGCTAGCTTTTCTTTTGATTCAGAGACTATTTTACTGGACATACATGTCATTGCAGCATTTTTTAGTCCTGTTTCATCTTCAATACCACTTTTGATAGAAATTCCATCTAAGATTTCAACAGCTTTGTCTGCAGCTTTTCGGAAACCTTCAGTGATTACAGTTGGATGGATTTTTTGTTCTAAGAGCTTTTTAGCTCGTTTTAATAATTCTCCTGCAAGTATAACTGATGTTGTTGTTCCATCACCAACTTCTGAGTCTTGAGTTTTCGCAACTTCAACCATCATTTTTGCTGCTGGATGTTGAACATCAATTTCTTTAAGAATTGTAGCACCATCATTTGTAATAACGACATCTCCAAATTGATCTACGAGCATTTTATCCATACCACGAGGACCTAGAGAGGTTCTTACTGCTTCAGCAATAACTATAGCAGCTGCGATATTATTTTGCATAGCATCTCTGCCACGTTGTCTTTCAGTTCCTTCTTTCATAATTAATACGGGTGTTCCGCCTAATTGTGCCATTTTTTATCACTTTTCGTTAACTTAATTATTGAATAATTTTTTTGATATTTCATTTCTTTATATAGATCTCTAAGTCATAAAATTAAAAAAGTTTACGAATTTAAAATTCTAAAATCCTTAATTTATAAAGTCCTTAAATTTGATAAATGAGATTTTAAAAAAATTCATATAAAAGCAACTTACTTAGTAAGTTCTCTTCTCTTTAATCTTAAATCCTTTCCATGACATCTCCGACATTTCTTTGCTCTAACCGGATTAAGAGCTCCGCATCTCCTGCATACAGACTTTTCCAATAAGTGGTATCTAGCGATTCTCCTCTTCACAGGGTCGTCGATTGGCATAATTTTTTATTTTTCTTTTTTTCTGATGTTTTTATATAAGATTTAGTGTTTATGAAAATAAGAATAATTTCTAAAACACATGATTTAAAATAAAATTTTTGTTTAGAATATGGTAAAATATGATAAAATTAAAATTCTATAAATAATAGATCAATTCATACTTTACGATTTTTACAGAAAGATGAGTTAATGTGCCACGAGAAATTTTTGACGAAGATAAGTTTCTAGAAATCTCTGAATATGCAATTCATTGTCGTGTTAAGCGTTTAAAAGAGATCGTGAAACTAAAATTGAGAACAAAAAAAATTCTCTATACATTTAAAACTGATCCTACTACAGCAGAGAGATTATTAAGAGATATTAGTTGTGATGTTATAGAATTATAAACTCTTCTTAATCTAATAATTATTAAACGGTTATCTTAATTTTCCTGACTTTATGATTAATTTATATCGAAATCAAAAAAAATGGTAGATTAAAGCTTTTTATTTGAATTTATTGAAAAAGATAATTATAAATTAACTTATATTTATTTTAAATTCAAAATAAATAATTTACAAGCGATGATACAAGCAATATATATTTTTCAGAGTGGTACAAAAGCTCTTATATATAATAAGAACTTTCAAAGCGATGAAAAATTAGAAATGTTTGATTCTTTTTTCACTGCACTCCAAACATTTGTATCAGAGCTTACTGAAGGTAGTACGGAATCCTTAAGAACTATAGAATTGGGAGAATATATTGTATTAATAACAAAAATTCACGAAATTACCTCTGATCTAGTCATAATTACAGATAAAGAAGATGTAAAAGAACTTCAAAGAATTATTCCTAAAATAAGTGAGATTATTCAAAGTCATAGTGAATTATTTAATAATTGGGATCGTAAACCTGAAAAATTTGAAATGTTTGATTTAAAAATTATTCAATTAATTTTCTCACAAAAAAAACTAATTTCTAAATCATCTCTCACTGCTGATCAGAGTACAATCTTAAAGTCAATATGGGAGCAAAAGGGAACACTTTCAGATCAATTGAGAGAAGATTTATCAAATGAAGCAGGGAAACTTCAAGTTAGATATTTAACTGAAGATAATTTCATTAAGAAATACGAAATATCGAAGAAATTAATAGAAATATCCGAAAAACTTCATGACGACGAGAAATTTATTGAATATCAGACAGAAGCAAAATCACTTAAAGATGAAATTAAAGACCGTAAATTAAGGTTACAATATTATTTACATAAGGTCAAAGAATCATTGAAGTATTCTAAATATGCTGAGACTTATTCATATTTGTATTCTTTTTGTATTAAATTAGAGAATTTTGTTGAGTCAAATCTCATTGAAAAATACAAATTGTTAGCTAAAACTTTACTTAATAGGAATAACATTCCTAATATTGAGTTTAAAAAAGCCCTTGAAAAAATCTCAATAATAGAAAGTGAGATAAATGAAATTTTATCAATGGGCAATTGAAAGTTTTTAAATATACTATTTAAGATTCTTTATAAAAAAATTAATTAATTATTTTTAATAGATATCAATCACGATACAAAAAATCAAGAGGATATATTAGAAATATATCGTTCATGATATATATAATCCGGTTTATCATCTATGAAGAATCTCCCTGCAGATAAGACATGCATAAATTCTGGGTTCCTATGTACTAATTGTCAGGCTAGACTCGATGCTGGTGAGATAACGGAGTTTGAAATTGATTTAGCTAAGGACTTACTCAAATTGGAGGTAGAAGAAGAACGATTCTCATTTCTTAAAGATATTTCTTTTTTTAAAGCTATTGATTATGAAGATGTAGTTATATTAGTTATTGGTAAGAGAGATAAATTAAGAATAAATCAAGAATTAATAGATTGGATTAAAGAAACGTATGAGATTGATCAACTGATTTTAGTTGAAAAGACGAATAAACCTCGACCTGTTGTGGAAGCTCTAATTGCACCTTGTAAATTAATATCCTTAAATGAGATCTTTTTAGCCACTGGAGATATACAATTTAGAGCAGTACTTTGGGAGGAGGATAAAGATAATTTCTTATTTACAAAAGATGAACTCGAAGAATTAATTCATGAACTAACAGGAACCATTACTCGAGTAGAATTTCAATAATCAATAAGATTTATTTAATTGATTTCTTAATACTTAATAGATTTATCGTGGAAGAATATAAACAAGTCATTTTAATAAGAACTGATTTAAAGATGGGCACAGGAAAAAAGTGCGCTCAGTCATGTCATGCAAGTGTATCTGCTTCTGATTTAGTTAGAATCCAAAATAAACCAGCATGGAAAAATTGGAAGAATTCAGGTCAAAAAAAAGTTGTTCTAAAAATACAGAGTATGGATCAATTAAAAGAGTTAATAAAAAGACTTGAATCAAATAACGTTCCTTATTTTATTGTAAATGATGCGGGATTAACTCAATTGATGCCAGGTACTACCACAGCAGTTGGTATTGGTCCTGTTCTATCGAATGAAATAGATAAAATTACCGGAGATTTAAAATTACTTTAAAACTAAAAATATTTGAGTAAAAATTGCATAATCAAGAAAATTATACCTACTCCTTCAGAAATAATGATGAACGGGAAGTAGAAAAGTTTGTTGGTATAGAGACTTTTGCTACTAATAAAATCGAAGGTATAAAAGGTGAATATAAAGCAAATTTTAAAGATTTTATCGTTAGAGAAATCACTAGCGACGGAAAAATCCTAGATATAAAGGAAGACTATAAATCACCATCATTTTCTGAGGAATTAAAAGATCGATATACGTGGTTCAATTTAATTAAAATTAATAGGGATACTTTTGAAGCAATAAGAAAAATAAGTAAATACTTGAATATTCCTTATAAGCTCTTTAGTTATTCAGGATTAAAAGATAAACACGCTATTTCGGTTCAAAAAGTCTCAATTAGGGGGAATTATATTGAAGGATTGAAAAATGTAAAAATCCAAGATATTTTTATTAGAAGTATTCACCCAAAAAAAAAGCCTGTTAAATTGGGAAGCCATTTAGGAAATTATTTTTCAATTATTATGAGAAATGTGATACCAAGACAAAATTTAGAAAGTGATTTGGAGAAAATCTTACAATTTATAAATGAAAATGGTTTTCCAAATTATTTTGGGCTTCAAAGATTTGGTAATTTTCGTCCTAATTCACATTTGTTAGGATATTACTTATTGAAAGGAGATTATCAAAGAACATTTGAAGAATTCGTATCAACAACTTATTCAACCGAATCATTAGATTCAAAAAAAATTAGGAGAGAATTTAGGAAATCAAGAAACCTTGAGGAAGCTTATAAAGAATTTCCAAAAAGTCTAAATTATGAGAGAAATATGATAAAACACTTAATTGACCATCCAAATGATTATGAAGGTAGTATTAATACTTTAACTTCTGATTTAAAAAAATTACTTATTAGCTCTTTCCAATCATATTTATTTAATAAAATGCTATCTTTACGAGTTAAGAAAGGAATCCCATTATTTTCGCCCGTAGATGGTGATGTTATCAGTATCTTAGATGATTATAATGGAAATACAACATCTGTTAAATATATTTATGGGAATTTATATGACAGCTATTTAGATAAGGCATTAAATTTGAATCGAGCTTCGATTGTGATACCTATAATTGGTACTAATACAAATTTAGACGAATTTCCTTTAATGAACAAATTATTCGAAGAAATTTCAAAGCAAGAAAGAATTTCAAAAAATATATTCCGTGATAAACTAAATGATGAATTTGAATTCAAAGGTTCTTTTAGAGCAATAACAATTAAACCTACCCTACTAAAATTGATAGAAGTTGCTGATGATGATCAAAACCAAGGGAAAGTAAAAATAAAAATAGAGTTTTCACTTAAAAGAGGTAGTTACGCAACAATGTTAATCAGAGAACTTATAAAATAATTTCAATGTTAAATTCTTTTATTGTTTCAAGACCAAATATATCAATTACCTTTACACGAACTAAATAATTGTCAGATTTATGATATTGATAGAGATTCGATATCAAACTCAATTTCCTATTTTTTGGAGTTCTGTAAGAACACCACATTGTTGTAAATAAATTGTTCCTTGAATTGAAATCAACTGCCCAGTAATCAATCCAATCAGAAAAAGCTCTCAATTTTTCTTTAACTTTCTCTGATATCAAATTAATGAAATCAATATTATAATTCTGCAATTCTACTCTAATATGATTTTTTTTTAAGTGTATTTTGATACCCAGATCAGGATTTTTATTAATATTTACATCTTTAATATCAATCTCTTTTTTAAAAAAGGAGTTTGAAAGAGGTTCTAGATCATTATTAAACTCAATAAACTCTATCCTGAAAGGACGATAATCTTTGTTATAAATCATTTTCCAATCAATTATGTCTTTACTTTCACGAATATTTAAAATTCTTTTCCTAGTCATGTGAATAGCATATTTATTCAAATCAGATCCGATCCAGTGTCTTCCTAATTTTTCAGCAACTACTAGTGTAGTCCCTGAACCACAAAAAAAATCAGCTACAATGTCATTTTTATTTGTAGATGCTAAAATTATCCTTTTTAGAAGGCGTTCTGGTTTTTGGGTTGAAAAACCTTGATATTCTGATGTATTTGCTCTAACATAAGGTATATCCTTCCAAACATCTCTTGGGAAAGTGCCTTCTTGTTCAACATATACTTTTCTTGATAATTTCTTACCATTATGGCTTCCTCCACGATAGTAAAATGTGCCTTTTTCATCTTTTTTTAAAGCATTCTTTACTCTATTTGAATAATCCATATATATGTTTGGGTCATCATTAAATATATAATCATCCGATTTCGAATAAAAAAGAACGGTATCATAGGATCTTATGAAAAATCGTCTTGTTTTAACGGATGCTGCGGGATATGCCCATATAATCTCATTTCTAAAATTTTCAATCCCAAAAATCTCATCCATTATTAATTTTGCGTAATGAGAAACATGCCAATCTAAATGCAGATAAATAGAACCATTAGGTGCTAATAATTTTTCCATTAAAAATAAACGTTCATATAAAAAGTTCAAATAAGAATCAAATCCTTCTCTCCATTTATCCTCATATGAAATATTTTCAATGTATTCATTTTTTTCTCCTATTGGTAGCTTTAAGTTAAACTCTCCTCCGGTTCCAAAAGGAGGATCTATATATATAAGTGATATGTTTCCTTTGAAATCATCTAATAATGATTTCATAATTGTTAAATTTTCCCCCCAAATAAGTAGATTCTGCCATTTTTCTAGAGAGGAAGAATCCTTACTTCTAGATGGATAAACATCAATGATTTGGAAAGGTGAACTCTTTGTATTTTTCAGATTAATTTCTTCTTGTTCTTTTTTCCCTTCCCAATTTAAAAGCACCATAAATATAAGATAAGAATGTAAAATTTTATTTTTTATTTAACTTTAAAAAATATAATTGAGTAATTTAAAGGAGTTAGATGGAAAATAACAATTGATATGCTAGAAGATTGGAGAAAAACACATTATACAAAAGAAGTAGATTTACAATTAGTAGATAAAGAAGTTATTTTAGGTGGGTGGGTTCGTAATTATAGAAACCTTGGTGGTTTAAAGTTTATCTCTCTTCAAGATAAGTATGGAGAACGCCAAATTACTTTAAAAAAGGGCGTAGTTTCTGATGATTTGTTTGATAATATTAAACTTGGTTATCAATATTGTATAATGGTAAAAGGAATTGTGAAAAAATTTAATGAAGCTCCTGGAGGAATTGAAATAATTCCATCTGAAATAAAAGTATTAAACACAACTCCTGAAAAGCTTCCTATAGACATGACAGGAGAAACCATATCAGAATTAGATCTTAGACTGAATCATAGAGCTTTAGACTTACGATCTCTTAAAAACCAAGCTATTTTTGAAATTAGAGGAGAATTATTAAGATCAGTTAGAAAATTTTTGCTTGAAAGGAATTTTACTGAAATATCAACACCAAAGATTATAGGTTCTGCAACAGAAGGAGGAACTGAGCTTTTTCCTATTATTTATTTCGATAAAGAAGCATTTCTTACACAATCTGCTCAATTATATAAAGAACAATTGAGTGGTGTTTATGAAAGGGTTTTTGAAATAAGTGATTGCTTCCGAGCTGAAAAAAGTCGCACAAAAAGACATATTTGTGAGATTTTTACATTAGATGTAGAGATGGCTTTCTCGACAATGGAAGATGTTCTAAAAATATTAGAAGAAATGATTTTTCAAGTCATTAAAGGTATAAGAGAAAATCAAATCTCCGCTCTTAAACTATTAAACATGGAAAATATTACTAAAGTCCCAGAAATTCCTTTTTCTAGATATAAATATGAAGAGATCATTGATTTAATAAATAAGAAATATTCTTTTGAGATAGAGTTTGGGGAAGATATTTCTACTGAAGCCTATCGAAAATTAGGTGAAGATTTAACAGATTACTATTATATAACTCATTGGCCGATGTCGATTAAGCCATTCTATATAATGCCTTCAAAAAATCCCAAATATAGTGAATCTTTTGATCTACAAAAGGGAATGTTAGAACTCACTTCAGGTGGGACAAGAGTTCATGACAAAAATCAATTGATAAAAGCAATTGAAGAGAAAGGGCTTAATTCTGTTTCATTTTCCTCACATCTTAATGCATATGACTATGGCATGCCACCGCACGCTGGTTTCGGGTTAGGTATTGATAGATGGTTAACTGTTTTGTGTGGACTTGATGATATAAGAGAAGCAGTTATGTATCCAAGAACACCTGATAGACTAACTCCCTAAAAAAAATTTTATTCAAAATTATTGTGAAAATGACAAATAATTATATTCAAGACTATATTAAAGCAGGAAAAGGAGTTATTGCTGCTAAAAAATTAGCAAAAAGACTTATTGAGCCAGGTGTTAAATTTTTAGACATTGCTAATAAATGTGAAGCAGAGATTTTCAAGAATAATTGTAATCTTTCTTTTCCTATAAATATATCATTAAATGAAATTGCCGCTCATTATAGTCCCCCTATTGATGATCTAACTGAAGTACCTGAGAAAGGATTGTTAAAAATTGATATTGGTTCACACTATAACGGATATATAGCAGACTCTGCATTTACTATCAATATTAATGAGGATCCAAAACTTCAAAATTATATTGATGCCGCAAAGGCGGCACTTGAGTCTGCAATCGAATTATTTAATCCAGGTGTTAAATTATACGAAATTGGTGAGGTTATTGCTGAAGAGATAATAAATAGGGGTCTAAGACCTATAACTAATTTAGGAGGTCACGAATTAAAACAATATAATTTACATGCTGGCCCATTTATACCAAATTATATGGATAAAATGCATGATCAAGCATTGAAACCTGGAGATGCATATGCATGTGAACCTTTTGCCACATCTGGAATAGGAAGAGTGGAGAATGGAAAAAATTGGTATATTTTTCGATTCTTAAAAAAAGTAAAGAAAAATATTTCTTATGAACATTTAGCTTATATGAATAATATTGAGAAAAACTTTCAAAATCTCCCATTTTCTCCTCGATGGATAAAAACTAATAATCTTATACCTAAAAATAAAATCCAAAGAACACTCGAATTTTTCCTAGGAAAAAAAATAATAGATAAATACCCAGTTCTTATAGAGAAGGGTCATGAACCAGTTGCTCAAGAAGAACATACTATTTTAATAGATATGGATGGTAATAAGATTGTCACTACAAAAGAATAATGTAAAAAATAAATTATCTATTATCATTTTATGTGCTGGAAGAGGAACTCGACTTAAAAAAATAACGAAAAGGTCCCCTAAACCTTTAATTAAAATATTTGGTATACCTATAATTCAAAATACTCTTACAAGTTTAAAAAGGTTTGACATAAATCAAATTGCTATAGTCATTGGTTATTTAGCAGACAAAATTGTTAAATTTATATCTAAATTAAAAATAGAGGACCAATCATTCTATAACAAATTACAATTGATTGATGCAACCTCACACTATAAATCAGGACCTTTATATTCTTTTTTATCAGTTACTCGTCATAAGGACTTTTTTATTAAGGACCAATATTTTTTAGTAATTCCAGGAGATACAATATTTGAATATCAAATTTTCCAAGAGATTTTTTCAATCTTTGTTGATAACTTCAATATAGTTAAAATATCTCCAGTTGTTTTTTACCGTAATATTGGAATTAATAGATTAAAAGAGTATTATGGAAGTAAGAGATTAATTTCACATATTGATATAGAACTGAATGAAACAGAAGTCCTTTTAAAAAAAATTTTACAAACTAAACTAAATAAAATTTTATCGAATAATAATTTGAATCAGCTGATCCCTATTTTCATATTACCTTATAAATTCATAAAAATTATTCTAGATTCAAGAAAAAAAATCCTATATAACACGATTTGGGAAACTTTAAATTACTTCCTCAAACAAAACATGAGGATTTTCGCTTTTAAATTGAACAACGAATACAATTTTTATGATATTGATTATAAACATGATATAAAAAAAAGAGAAAAGGACAATAGGCGCTCCAATTATTCAAAGTATAATTGATTCAGAGGAATTTATCACTGATAATCCCGTGAAGCAATTATTAAATCAAAGCTCCTATTAATTTATAAAGACTTATTGGTATTTTGTTTTGAGGTCTCTGGTATCAATATTTTAATACTTAACTTCAACAAGAACTCATTTTTTCTATTTATGTATTATACCAAACGTGTATTAATGATAAATATATAAAGTACATGCTTTAAAGTGCTGATTTAAATTGAATCTTCATCAAAGTTTGAAGCACTCAAGTATTAACAGGAATATTGTAGTAATTTTTGATTCATATAAAGTGAATGTAGCTACTAGTAATGTGGTAAAAAAAATCACAAACTAGAACGTTTTTCAATTAATTGTTACTACTTAATCGGTGTGAAAACCGTAATTTTGTAAAAAATTCCAATGCAAATTGTCCTTTTCAACTAAATATATGATAATTTGAATATTTAAATCTTGTTATTAAGAGAATAAATACTTATTTTAACAAATCTAAAAAAAATTTATTAGACGATTTTTATTATGAAATAACTTAAATAACTGAGATTATATTATTTATAAAATATGAGTATACCGATAAATATTGAATTATTTGGAATTGGAACATTAGAGGGTAATATTCTACGTCATGTATCACCTTTGACTGCGGATGCGATAATAAATAAATTACCATTAATACTTAGAGGAAGATTCAGTTTTGGTGCAAAAAGTTATTGGACATTACCTGGAGTGGAGATATATAAGGGGACAAATTCTAAATCAAAACCTAGTATAGAAAAAGGAGATATCGTTTATAACCCTAAAACTGATGAATTGATTATTGCTATGGAAGATATCGAAATGCCAAACAAGGTGAATCTCATTGGAAAAGTGGAAGTTAACCTAGAAATTATTAAAAATGCAAGAAACGGATTAAATACAAAAATATTAAAAAAAAAATGAGACTATGGCAGTTTCAAAGAAATTAATGATAGGTTTTACAATTATTTATCTTTTAGTTATTATCTATATTTTTTTATTTCTCTTTTTACCAGATTTCCAAAATTTAATAATTTCTTTTAGAGAAAATTTAACTTTACTCACCCAAGGATCCAATTATTTATGGGCTTTATTCATTTCTCTTGTAATTTGTTTTTTGGGTTCAGCATCAATAGGTTTTCCAATACCATTTCCATTTGTCTTATTTACACTTTCTAATTCAATTTTCTATAGGTATTATGATTATGGCTTAGAAATAATACAAATTTTGGAAAGTGGTTCTTTTTGGCTAGAAATTATAGGTTTGGCATTAATTGGAGGATTAGGGAGTGCTTTAGGAGAATTTACTGGATATGCTGTTGGATATGGAACAAAAAGAATTACTGAAGAAAAAGATTCTGATTTACTAAAAAATGTGGATGGTTTTGGTAAATTAATTTTAGAAAATAAAAAACGTACTCCGATATATATTTTTTTATTTGCTTTAACACCACTGCCAGATGACATTTTATTTTTGCCTTTAGGAATGATAAAGTATCCTTTTTGGAAATGTATCATTCCTGGTTGGATCGGGAAAAATTTTACGACTTTATTCTATTGTTGTTGGCCAATTTTAGTTGCAATTGGATTTGTAAATCAAGGGATTCAATCTGATGATATTTCGAGTGTTATTACTGAGGCACTTCTATTATTAGTCACTATAACGGTAATGTTTTTTATTATGGCTTTCAATTGGTCCAAATATCTTGAAAAAAGAAGAAATAAGCATATTGCTAGCAATCTAAAGAATTAAAGCAAATTAGTTTCAACCGCCATTTTCTAAACAATTCTTGCAAACAAATACAATTTTTCTTTTTTTCTCAGCATTCTCATCGTAATAAATTCTTTTATAGATGAAATTATTACAGATCTCACAAACTGCCGGAGTTCGGGTCTCTTCTAATAAAGGCCCCAAATGTTTAAAATTTGATTTCATAACTTAGCTATTTGATTTAGTTTGAAGAGTAATTTCAATTTTAGAAATTAAATCTTTACTTTTTTTATTATATCTTGTGTTTTTTCTATTATTTCCGTATCTTGTATCGTTAAAGTATGGACGGCTTCCCAAAGATATATTAGCAATTTCAATTCTTGGATACATACGGCTTTTAAGAATTTCAGCAACTTCAACTGCTGTACTTATCTCTTCACCTTCTCCTTTTATTAACAGAGACTTTCTACCTCCAGAAATTGCAAAAATTGCATCTTTAATTGATTTATCTTTATCATTTCTGTTTCTTATAATAATTGTCGTTTCATTAACCATGAACGGACCTCATTTATACGAAAATTCTATAGTTTTTTAAAAAGAAGCTTAGTCTAATTCTTAATAATTTTATAAATTATATAAAATATTAATTAAGTTCCTTATTTGAATATATTTTTTTATATTTTTAAAGTTTGATAATTACATAAAACAATAATTTCAGCTGTATCGTTCTAAATTTAATAATGCTCTATTATTCAACTCGTCTAAAATTTTGAAATATTCAGAACTTCTCTCTTCAAAATATTCAATTACTTTCCTTTCATCTGTATCCAGATATGAATAGAAAGGAAAGATAATTTCAATTCTATTAGAAAAATCTTCCATTAACTTCTCATACCATTCATTAGGTTTCTTCAGTATGTTTTGAATTTTTTTAATTAACTTACTTCTCTTGATTTGGTACTTATCATCTTCCTTAATTTCATGTAATTTATCTAGATCATCATAAGCAGCGGCAATTGTATTTTCTATCTTCTCTCTAAATTTAGGAATTCGATATGATTTTTTAAAAAAATCAGGATCCCATTCATATAAATACTTCTCATCTTCTTCTGCTACTTGTTCATCATCAGTAATTATTATGTCCTCTTTAGGTACTAAAATTAAACCGTAATTCCTCTGTAACTGAGCTAAGGCTTTTTTTCGAAGAACTTCGTCTATATATTTAATTTCCTTTAATACTTTATCCATGCTTTTATTTACTTCGCTAACAACTTTATCCACCTTGGTTAACATCGTTTTTTCTTCGAGTTCAAATTTTACTTCGATTAAATCATATGTTGAAGAAATCCCTAATTCTGGGTCTTTTAACCTTAAACCTGCAATTCCAAGAAAATGTTGATCAGATTCTTTTTTACAATGATCAAAAACTAAACCTACAGCATACGGATTAGGAATCTGATAACCTAATTGAGTCATGCAATCTATTGGAGAAAAAAAGAACCCAAATCCAGGATGAGTATGAAACCAGCCTATTATAAAATCTTTTCTCTTATCTTGTACTGATCTCTCAAAAATTGAAGCATCTATCTGTGCCATGTCCACATATTGTTTATTTTCATATTTCACGCCAGCACGGTCTCCAACTACCATTGGAATTGCATCCTTTATGATAACTTTTTCATTATCTTCAATAGATCCAATTAAAATTCCATAAACTTCTCGCCATTTGTCGGAGTTCTGATTATCATTAGCATATCTGGTAGCATAACCTACAATTCTTTTATAAGCTTTGAGAGTTAATAATGCTGGAGTTCTAAATGGAGTAATTTTCTTCTTTTTCATAACTTTTGCATTTAATGCTTTGTTATGTTATTTTTTATATATTTAATTTCTGATGCTATATAGAATTTAAACAAAGTCTAAATATTTAAATTATATTCAATGAAATAATACCTTATAAATGAATGTAATAGCAATTTGCGGTCTCCCCGGCTCTGGAAAAACAACCGCTATAGACGCAGTAAAGGATTTAGGAATTGTAGTAACAATGGGTGATGTTGTTAGAAATGAAGTTAGTAAAAGAAATTTAGAACCTTCTGCTATTAACATAGGTAAAGTTGCTGAGGAATTACGAAGGGAAGGCGGATCTGCAATAATTGCTGAAAAATGTGTTGAATTAATAAAATTTTTAAATAAAAAGGTTGTTATCGTGGATGGAGTTAGATCTTTATCAGAAGTTGAAATTTTCAGAAAATTTTGGAAATTTCCAATCATAGCCATCGTAGTAAATGATAAATTGAGATTTAAAAGACTTTTTAAAAGACATAGAAGTGATGATCCTGTAAGTCTTGAAGAATTAAAACAAAGAGATAAGAGAGAAATTGGTTTTGGGCTGAATAAACTTATAGAAAGTGCTGATTATATTATCAAAAATGATTCCAATATCGAAAAACTAAAAAAAAGAATAAGAAAAGTCTTCTTAAAAATCATTAATTTTAATTAAAATTTCCTGAAGCCTTATTTTAAATAATCCGCAATTATTTTTGATAACGAAACTTGACTTACTTCATTATCAATTGAGTCTGTACCGATTATCTCATCTGCTCCTGCTTTTAAGATCCTATATTTAGCTTGACCTAATAATAAGGCATGTGTTGCAACAGCAAAAACTCTTCTGGCTCCACTAGCTTTAGCTATTTTTATAGCGTTTGCCATTGTGCCTCCTGTAGCTATAATATCATCTGCAATAACAACATCTTTAGCTTTTAGACTTAAAGAACCTTTCATTTTTATTTCCCCTGTTTTAACATCACGTTCTTTGTCAAGAATTTCAACAGGGATATTCTCACCGAAATAGCTTGCGAAAGCACTTGATCTTTCAAATGCTCCTTTATCAGGTGCTACTACGATGATATCCATTGCACCTTTTGATTTAATGTAATCAGCTAGTAATTTCATGGAATCAATATTAATTGTTTTACAAGAGCATTCTTTTAATACAATGGGGGCATGGAGATCAACTGTATAAAGTTCATCAATACCAAAATGATTGATTATTTGTAAAATAGAATTTGCAAATTGGCTTTCTCCAGGTCTGAATATTTTGTCTTGACGTGCATATGCGAGATATGGAGCAACAACTATAATTTTAGTTGCACCCATCCTTTTAACTGAATCAATTATCATAAGAAGCTCTATTAATCTAGCATTTTGATCAGAACCAGCGCTAGGACCTGTTGATTGAATGATAATTACTTCTTTCCCTGCAATATAAGTTTCATCTTCAATATTAATTCTGAGATAATTTTCTCCATCTGGAAACTTTTTAGTTTCAGTGTTAATTGATTCAAAACCTAATTCTTGAGCTATTTTTACTCCAAGGATTTGAGAGGCAGGACCAACAATTACAACTTTTTCGATATATCTCACCAAATATTTTGATAATTGATATTTTAATTATACTTTCTTTTCTTATATTTTTTTCAAGAATTCTAATGTACTCCTAAAGATTTCATTATGAAGACCCTCAAAAGAATGACCCCCTTTTTCATAAATTAATAAATTACTGTCATTTAAGCCTAAATGCTCCTTAATATGAATTATATTCTCAAAAGGAATAATTTTATCATCTTTACAATGTACTAACATAATTCTTTTGTTATTCGAAGGATTATTGGTTAAAAATAGTTTTGGACTAATTTTTTCAGCAATAGTTCTTTTGAGATCTTCGGATATTTTTAATTGAACTGTTAAATAATCGTATCTAGCACAAAGGGCAATAATTTTATTTACGTTTTTATCGATATATCCATGAGTTAAAACAATTGCACCACCATAACTCCTGCCAAATAAGGATAAATTATTTTTTAAAAGCCTATAGGACTGCGTCTCTATTACCCAATTTATTACATCATGTATATCTGCAAAAATTTGTGGAGTTAATTTGTAAAGATCTAGTTTATTATATT
>JBHLNK010000082.1:0-15912 GCA_048941625.1 Promethearchaeota archaeon
CTGTTTTAATAAAAAAATGGGATATTATAACAATGTCTGATATGTACGAAAAACTAAAGCAAATTGTGTCTGAAAAATTCGTTTCTAATGATATTTATGTTCGTCATGCTTATTCTCGAAATGTTGATGTTGTTTTACAAGGAGTTCCTGATGTTGTTGTGAGGCCTAAAGATGCTCATGAAATCTCTGAAATTCTTAAAATTGCAAATGGAGAAAATATCGCAGTTATACCTCGTGGAGCAGGAATTTGTGAGTTTGGTGGAAGCAAACCAATAGGAGATAATGGAATCGTAATAGATATGAAAAGAATGGATAATATTTTAAACTTAGATGAAGAAAATCTTGTTGTTACCGTTGAAGCAGGAATTTCATGGGGAAAATTAAATGAATATTTATGTCAATTTGGTCTATATACGGGATGTATGGGCCCAGGTTCAGGAATGAGTGCATCTATTGGTGGTGGAATTTCTCATCATTCAGTAGGTGGTGGAGGATGTGCCAAATATGGTGCTTGTACTAATCAACTCGTTTCATTAGAAGTAGTTTTACCTACTGGTGAAATTATTGAGACAGGATCTCAATCAAATAAATATTCAAAATTCCCTTTTAATCGATTTGGAAATGGGCCTGATATCTCAGGGCTTTTTTGTGGAGATAACGGTATCTATGGAGTAAAAACCAAAATCACTCTACAAATATTCCCCAAACCTAAATTTGCAGAATATAAAACATTCCAATTACCAAGAAAAGAGAGAATAGTCTCAGCAAATATTTTTTCTGAGATAAGACATAAAGGTATCGATGTCTACGATGTTATGTACATAATGGATTTGCTAATAAGATTCACTACGCAAGAAGGATATATGCCAATGTGGAACCATTTAAAAAAGAAAAGGGGCCTTATATTTTACACAATTGAAGCAAATTCAGAAACTGAATTAGCTGAGAAAGCAAAAAAGCTGGATGAGATCATGCAAAATAATAAAGCAGAATCTCTTGGCTCAGAAATTTCTGATGGAAATATAGCTAAATGGCATTATGATGAACAAGGTCATTGGCAGTTTTACCATAATTTATGGGGCATTTACCCAACAATGCAACCATTGAGTGCTGAATGTTTCTGTCCAATTAATACATATCCAAATATCTTGGACGATATTGATAAATGGGATTTGGAACATGATGGGGATATGCGAAAAATACTTGATATTGCTGGAAATCGACCTATTGCGGGTAGTGGTCCTATTTTATTGATCGATGGCAATAATGTTGAAATAACATGTGGATTCACTAGTTTCTGGAGCTATTTCGATGGGAAGATCTATAAATTTATTGATGAATTAAACCTAGAGTTATGGAAATCTTTATTAGAAAGAGTAACTAAACATGGAACTCAATGGTATATGATGGGAGATTTTATGTCTCGTTTGATGGTTGACATTGGGGCTTATTCAGAAAATTATTATGATTTAATGAAATTATTAAAGAAAACTCTTGATCCAAATATGATATTAAGCAGAGGTAAATTCAACTTTTGGGGTGGATAAATTGAGTGAGTTAAAAAACTTAAAGAAGGAATGGAAAGCTGTTTTTTCATGTATGAATTGCGGGGATTGTGGCTATGCAATAAGACCAGCGGTTCATAGATACCTTACATGTCCAGTGAAAGAAGCTAAAGGAGAAAAAGCATTTGAAATAAATTTTTCCAGAGGAAGAATGAATGTTCTCAAAAGTCTTTTAGAAGGTAAAATTCAACTAAGTAAAGAACTCACTAATTGGGTATACGAATGTTCTGAATGCGGTAATTGTAGTGAAGTTTGCCATATGTCGCACAATGAAAACATAATCCTCCCTACATGCAATTGGATTGATCATGTAAAAGTATGGGAAGCTTTAAGAAGAGATCTTATTGAAGCGGGATTCGCACCATTAAAACGCCACAGCAACTTATTGAATAATATAAATAATAACCATATGAAAAATCCATATGGTGAAGATATAGATCGCAAGTTTGGATGGATAAAAGAATTTCCTAAAATAAAAGAAACGGGAGATTTTATGTTTTTTGGAGGTTGTACCATGCCCCTTAGGCAGGTTGAAACTTTAAAGAACATGATAAAAATATTTGAAGCAGCAGGAAAATCTGTGGCTGTTTCTAAAAATGAATGGTGTTGTGGATCGATTGCCTTAAGAATCGGTAATGAAAAATCTTTATCTGAGATTATAAGGCATAATATAGAAATTTATAAAAATTCAGGTGCTAGAACAATATTTACGGCGTGTGCTGGGTGCTATAGAACATGGAAAAAAGATTATCCAGAGCTGATAGGAGAGGAACTCCCTTTTGAGATAAAACACGTTACTGAAGTATTAATAGATCTTATCATTAATAACCAAATTCCCTTCAAAATGCAAGAGGACGAAAAACTGAAGGTAACATATCACGATCCTTGTCATTTAGGACGACATATGAATTTATACGAGATTCCTCGTAACGTAATTAGAAAAATCCCTGGGATTGATTTAGTAGAAATGAAACGAAATAGAAGAAATGCATGGTGTTGTGGAGCAGGTGGAGGGGTTAAAAGTCAATTTCCAGATCTATCATTAGATATTTCGAAAGAAAGAATTAAAGAAGCGATAGATTCTGGAGCAGACATTCTAACAACAAGTTGCTCTTTCTGTATAGGTAATTTGAATGATGCTTATAATGATATGAGTCAAGAAATTCAAGAAAAGATAAGATTATATGACATTATTGATTTAATTGCTTCCAGAATATGAAAGATTAAGATCTAATTCTTTATTACTTAAAACTAGGCATTTTATTTGCTATTACGCAACTTTAAATATATTTTCTTTTATTTCATTATCAAAAGAGCTCTATTAAATAATAAAGAAAAAAGATAGAAAAACATGGCTCTCAAAATATCTATGGTAGGTCCTCCAGAAGTAGGAAAATCTACAATTAAGAAGGTAATCTTTGAAGGAGAAGACCCGAATGGGTTAATAATATTTCCGCTTGAAGCCACAATTGGAATCGACTATTCAATACATAGTTTTATGAATTTAAAAATTAGTTTATTAGATACACCTGGTCAATCACTTCCTTTATTATTAGAAGATGAACAAAAGCAAATTTTAACGTTTGGAGATTCCAGTGCTATTATTTATATCTTCGATTATCCTAACTGGATCAAAAATTCACAAGATATTCTCGATGATGTTAAAAAAATCTATGAAATTAGAAAAAAACATGGATTTGATGCTAAAATTATCTTATTCCTTCATAAAATCGATCTTTTGATTACCAAAAAAATCGGAAGTATGCTTGCCTTAATTCGAAGGCAAATTACAAAACAACTAAACCTTCCTGAAGAATTGCCTATATATTTCACAAGTTTACATCCTAATTTGATATATACAACTTACAATGCAATATCTAACACTGTAAGTAATTTTTCAGTAGAAACAGTTAATTTAAAAGAGATGGTAAAAGATTCTATTAAAAACTTATCTAAAACAAGCTGTTTTGTCTCTAATCAAGATGATAATCTTATTATTCAAGAAATGTCAAATGATTTTGATACAAGTACACTTTTTTATTTATATGAAAAAATACATCATTTAAGTAAATCAACGGAATTTACAACAACGAAAACAAGTATAATCAGTCCTGGAGCTAAAATTTTAAATATGGTTATAGAAGATATAAATCAATATCATCCTAATTTTAAATATATTATATTATTATCTGAATCATTAAAACAGGATGATATGGTTAAAATATTAGATAATTTAAAAAAAAACTTGAACCAATATTATCAATAAAATTAAAACTACAGGAAATTTGACAATATGTTAAGACAAGTCTATATAATTTTACATGATAATATTATTTACCAACGAGCTTATGCTAAAGGTTTAGAAAATGAACTTTTTACAAATGTTTATTTGAATTTAAAAAAAGCTGCTTTTGCTAAATTTGCTGAAGAAACGGCATCTTATGAATTTTTTAAATATAAGGTATCATATATAGTAGAAAAAATTTTAGGTTTAGTTTTTTTATTTGTAACTGGATTAGGAGATGATTTTAAGAATATTGAACCACAATTAAGAAATTTTAAAAAAGAATTTCTTGATATTTATGGTGAAAATGTTAAAGAAGGCAGTATTAATATAATGCCAGATGTCTTTAATCCAATAGTTGATTCTATTCATAGAAATCTGAAAGCAAAAATATCAATTGTAGGATTTTCTGGTGTAGGTAAAACAACAACAACTAAATTAATTAAGTCAGAGGAAATTCCTATGCAACATATACCTACTATTACCGGAGAGGTTGCTACTATTAAAATAGGTAAGTTACATTTTTACTTATGGGATTTTGCCGGACAAGACCAATTTGATTTCCTCTGGGAGAAATTTATACGAGGAAGTGATGCAGTACTTTTAATGACTGATTCTACTCTTGAAAATCTTGAAAAAAGTAGATATTTTTTTGATTTAGTAAATAAAGTGGTACCATATGCCCGTCTAGCAGTAATTGCTAATAAACAAGATAGATCAGAAGCAATGAAAGTTGAAGATATTGAAAGATTAATGGGACAAAAAACTTATTCATTTATTGCAATAGATCCTAATAACAGACCTAAGATGATTCGCATTATAGCTGATCTTTTAGACATGGATACGGAAGTTTCACCTCTACTACGTCCAATTTTTGATAGAGATATTTTAATGAATAATGCACAAAAAGCTTTAGAAGAAGGTGAATTTTACAAAGCTATTGATATTTTTGAAAAAATTAGTAATATTTGTTTAGAATTAGGAGATGACTCTCTTTCAATCGAACTACAAGAGAAAGCTCAAAAATTAAGATCTATTTTGAATCAATTACCAAGTTCTAGTTAGATTTTGTAAAAATGCTAATACCTCATATTTTCCAATGGGTATTATGTCAGTACGAAATATTATCTGATTATCATTATACGGTATTGTAAATTTCATTTCAATTGGTTTTTGAAGCTCTAAAGCTTGTTCTATATTAATTATGGCTTCTTGTGCGACATCATATGGTAAGATTTCCTCAATTTTTTTTCCAATGAAATTTTTCGTTGACTGAGTTAACTCTAAAATTTTTTCAATTTTTTTATCTAATTTGATATCATGAAAAATCCCATCTATTGAAATTCTAAAAATCGAAAAAGGTATATGATTGAGTAATATTGTGTTTTTGGCTTCACTTATTTTAAGATTTTCTTGGTGTTGCATTTTTTCTATAGCAGTCCCGATTTCAAGCCCAATAGTTATGATTAATTCCATATCTTCTATAGAAAGAGATTTATTACCATCAAGTAACATATGTATCGCACCAATTATCTCAAATTTAGAAAATAAAGGAATTACAGCTCCAGATACCGAATTTTGGCCTTTAAAGTATTCTTTGATAATCTTTGGGAAGTTTTTATTAAAAAGTGCCACTCCTTGAGTAAAAACAATATTATATGGTGGTTCATTAATATCTAAATTATCATTAAGCTCAAAGAAGAATTGAGGAAGGTTTTTATGTTCAGTGATTTTAGCTATTGATTTTTTTTTATCGATTAAATATATGCAACAACCTTTTAATTTTAAGATATCAATAAAATAATTTATAGTCTTTCTTAATAAATCTTTTAAATCATCAGCTTGATTAGTGATGCTAATAAATTTATTTAATGTTTCAATTTTTCTTGCGTTTTCTTTAAGTTTCTCTTCTACCAAATATATATCTGAAAGATCATGAAATAAATATTGAGTAAAGGTATCTTCACCCAACTCAATTTCATTTACACTTACTTCCAAATATAATTGTTTACCACTTGATTCCTTTATCATTGAAATAATTGGAGGAGGTTGATCGATTAAATGTTCAATTATATTTGGATCTACTAAGCCTTCAGTAAATAAATTAAGTTTTAATGCCTCAGTTCCAACGATCTCTTCCTTAGTTCTTTCTACTAATCTAGTTGCTTCTAAATTTACATCAACAATCACACCAGTATCACGTTTTACTATAAAAATTGCATCTCTGGCAGCTTGAAACAATGCTTGATATCGATATTCAGCCAATTCTAAAGTTTTTATCATAGGTTCTATAGATTCAAAATATGAGAAAAAGAATTTTTTAATAGTCTCTAATTTGTCAGGATCTGCTTTATGATCTTTTGGTTCATAATCAAAAGCTAGGTATGCATCCTCAAAGTTTATTAGGTAATTAGCGAAACCTTGAAGGAGTTTTTTTGCAAGCAATAAGCTAATTTCTGTTTTAATATCTGTAATAATTGTGATTAAAAAACTTTCATATCCACCTCTAGCAAACTTATTTGGTTGCTTAAAAAATAAATTTGCTGTTTTTATTTCCTTAAATATATGAATGAACACATCTTTTGTTGGAAGTTCTATCAATGATGGAATATCTTTTATAAGTGTGTCATCTATTGTCTTTGGGGCTTTTAAAAAAATTGTTGGTCCATAGAGAGGGTCAAAACGTGTTAACAATAGTCCAATCAATAGAGTTCACGCATTATATGTTTATAGTCTCGATTTTAAAGTAATAATAGAATAATATAAATTTATGTAAATGAATTAATATCGTTAGATTTTTAGTTAAATATTAAAAAAAATTTCACTCGTCAAATTAGAATTTGTAGTAAAAAATAGACGTAGTGACCTTTTAACTTTTTAGAATAATCTTTAAGAGTTGCCCTTTTTTTTACTATATATGGAGGATTTTAGTATTTATCTACAACCAACTGAATTTTTGGATTTTCATAAGAAACGAGTTAAAGATAAAGCTCTTGAAATTACTAAAGGTCTAAAAAGTGATAAAGAAAAAGCGGTTGCTTTATTCTATTGGGTTCAAAATAATATTAAATATAATATGTTTACTTATTACCCAAAAATTAAAGCAAATCTTAAAGCATCTGTTACCTTACGCAGAATGAATGGTTTTTGTATGTCTAAAGCAACATTATTATCCACATTTGCAAGAGCAGTTGGCATCCCAGCTCGTATTCATATGGTTGATATTATAAACCATAAAATTTCAAAAAAAGTTGTAGATCTTATGGGTACTAAAGCTTTTCATTGTCATGCTTACAGTGAAATTTATCTTAATGGAAAATGGGTTAAAGCTACACCTGTATTTGATAAAGAAACTTCTTTAAAAGGCGGATTTTTGCCTATAATTGAATTTGATGGAGAGAATGATGCATTATTTGCTCCTTATGATGATGAAGGAAATATTTTTGTAGAATACATAGGTGACTGGGGAAGTTATGCCGACGTTCCAATAAAAAAGATTGATCAAATTTTCTCTGAAAATTATCCAAAATGGTATAATAATGAAATTAGTGTTTTTCAGAAGCAATTCAGATTGAAAAAAGAACCTTTATCCTTAAATAAATAGTGTAAATAAGTATAAGTTTATCATATATCCAATTCTTTTAAATAAATTTTATATCTCCCTAGTTTTCCTCCATAGTTTCCTGCTGATATTTTAATCAATCCTTCCATATTAATAATTCCCCTAATCACTTTTATCATAGTGTTTTTAATAGTTTCAATATCAATCGCATTAAATACAATTTCAGGAACGGATAATACACCTTCAGGTAAACCATATTCATCCTCTGGTAATTTGTTTTTAAGAGAGGGGCAATATGGATGATTAGTCGTAGGACCAATTTCAGGAAAATTTGTCTCCACTTTAGAGCCTGCTGCACACACATCAAATGTGGTGCAAACGTTATCCATTTGAGCAATAATCTTAACTGCTTTTCTTCCAATTTTTATACCAGATTCAATTGAGTCACAAAATAGATAGAAATTTCCTCCCATAACTCCTTGAGAATAATTTAAGTCTTCTTCTATTAAGAAGTCATGCCCCATCATTATTGGGATAGAAATCAACTTTCTTCCAAATTTTGATATAAATTCTTCGTAACCATCCCCACAATGCCCCACATTATTCATCATATTAAATTTCAAATCTTTATTACCAGGGAAATAATTAAAAACAGAAGTAGTTGGAACTACTAAAATACCTTGTCTTATTCTTTTACCTAGCTGTTCATACAACTTTGCTGTAGCTTTTTTTCCAGTCCCGGTAACCCATAATTGAACAATCGTACCAATTCTACTATCTATTGTTTCATTTTCTGAAAGCCATCTAACAATCCCTCCTTCAGCATCTCCGAAAACTGTTGAAGGTAAGGCAGTAAAACTATTAGCTGCTCTAAATAGAAATTCTTTATCCTGAGCAGTTATCATTAATTGGCAAAAAACTCCTTCGAAAGCCTCACAATATGTATCCTCAATGATTCTTATAACTATATCACCAATAAATTTTTCTTAATATCACCATATTTATTTAGATCAAATAAAAATTTAAAATTAAAAGCTTATTAACTCTCTAATACTAAAATAAATTGAATATATAAATTATCTAAGATGTGAAGAAATGCCAAGAGCAATAATTTTGTATGAAATAGATGAGTCTTTCGGACCAAATATCTTAGCAGAATATTATTTGAAGCAAGATGATAAAATTCCGCAAATAATTTTAAAAGAATTTGCAGAAAAGCATGATTTGAAACAATTATTAGATGTTACTATACATAAGGATGAGAATCGATATTTTTCAAAAAAAATGAATGCTGAACCAATAGAAAAAGATAATCTTTACCTTAGTTTTATATTAAAGGAGGAAGAAGATTTAGTTTCTCTAAGAAGTATATTTGAGAATGTTGATGAAAAAATAATTCAAAATTTTAGTTCCGATAAAAACAAATTAACTCAATTATTAAAAGATGTTTCAAATTCAATTTTAAGTTTAATGCAGAAACTACAAGAACCGAAAATAATAAAAGAAACAATAAATGAAAGAACTAAAAATATGCTTGACGAAGGTAATTTATCTGAAGCACGTGAGCTAATTGATCTTGGAGAAGATATTCCAGAAAAACTCGCAGAGGAGGTAAAATTAGCTGAAGATTTTCTAAACGAAGCACTCTATAGAAAAGCAAAAAAGAGTTTTTTAAAAGCAGCAGAATTTGCTAAACAAATCCAAGAAGATGAGATTGCATCATTTTTAGAAAATAAAGGAAATCAAGTAGGTTTGTTCCCCGATTATTTGAAGGAACGTGAAAATTTATATAAAGAGATTGAAAAATTAATGAGCAGTTTAAGGGTAAATGATATAAGCTTTTATGACAATTTTATTGAACCCTTGGACAGATTGATTGAAATTTCATTAATATTTGAAGACCATGATGTTATGAACATTTTAAATCAAATAAAGAACAAAGTACAAAAAGCTTCCCGATTAGCAAATGAACTTAATGAAATTGATGAAGATATGAAGCTACTTATAAAAAAAATTTAAAAAATCAAAATTAATCAGATTTTTCCTCACTTGATGTGGGTTCTTCTTCTTGTGGAGGTGTATATTCTCCTATATCAGGAAAAATGATTTTCGTTATTTGCCACCCTTCTAAAGTAGGAAACTTCAATGCATTTGCTATTAATTGCTCTCCAGTTTCATTATTTAATTCAAATTTATGGATGTCAGGATTATTTTGCAAAATACTTTCAAATTTCGCTCCGCTACTGCCTGTAGGAACAATTAATAACGCTTTATTAATTGCTTTTTCATCAATTGCATCTTTCAATCGCTTTGCGGCATAATATCCAGCAACTCCAGCACTTCTATCAAATGTTTTTATAGAAGGAATTTCTAATCCCCACTTTTTACCTTCTGCTTCAATTAATGCTGCCAGAGTTTGAGTTCTTTTTCCAAGCTTGAATTTATATTCCATTTGAGTCTTAAATTTCTTTCCTTTCTCTTCTCCAACCATATTTATACATTTTAAAGTAGCACCAGCAACCGATTGAGGATTTACTTCAATAGAATATTCTTCTTCTGCTAAAATATCCTCAATTGTCTTCTTGATAACTTCCCTCGGCTTGGAAAAATCAATTACCTCTTCTTCTTCAATTTCTGCTTTTGGTTTTGCGGTAGCAACAATCTCTGCTCCAACTTTTAATAGCTGATCAACCGACATTTCATCCATTACTACTTTGTCTATAAATCTCCTACAAAGTTTTATTGAATTCCTTGGATTTCCTTTTGTCTTCTCATAAATCATTTCAATTAATTTTTCATTTAGCGGAAATAAGGGGTATAAAGGAGGATTCAAGTTATTTTCTTCCCAAAATGTTTCCATAGATTTTGAGAAATAAATTTTTAAATCATTAAGACTAAATGGTTTCAATTCCTGCTCAGGTTCCATGCGTGATCTTAATGGGGCATCTGCAATTTCTATAATTCTTGGCCATATCTCTTTAAGTACAGCTATAGTAATAACTAGTCCTTTAACTTCATTATATAATCTTTTAAGAATTTCTAGAAATTTCATTTCGGCAGCTTCCCCTAACATTCTATAGGGACTTTCCAATTCATCAAAATATAGAATAAGTACTTTATCTAGATTCTCAGTTATGATTTTAATAAGGGCGAGGCAGACATCATCTTCTTCTAAAACACTATTAATTCCTAATTCATTTAATTCTTCATCTTCTAAATCTTCTCCAAGAAGCCATCTTTCAGCGAGTGGTTTTTTATTTTTGTCTAATTGATAAGTAACTAAAGCTTTAACGCAATCTGCAAAAACACCCGGAAATTCTCTAATACCAAGTTGAATTACTTCATCTAATTTAGGCTTTTGGAAAATTCCTTTTTTGGATCCTCCCCACTTTCTAACTAATTTCTCAGATACGATATCTATTAATTCGGCTCCGAGTTCCTCAATAATACACGTATAAACATGCAATAAAACTCGAATACTTGCTGGAGGACTAGGAACATAGACAATTGTCCAATCTGCTGATGTTGCAAATTTACCAGCATCAACTTCTTCTACTTCCTCCACACTCTCTAACTTTTTTCGATTTTCTCTTTCTTTATCCTTAAATGAATGATAGGCATGAGTCTTTCCTGTTCCTGCTGAACCCAAAATTGGTATTAAACGGCTTGATTTATCTCTAAATGTTTGTTGCACGAGTCTATAAACCTCACGATCTATATATGCACGTGGTCTTGATATATCTACAGGATCGTGAATATCTCCCCTTGAGACAAAATTTGAAAAAGGTAATAAAGGTGTTTCACGTAGAACATCCATATACATTTCTTTATCATCGTCTGAAAGTTCAGAATAAATTTTAATCTCCTCTCCGATTTTTTATTTCTAATAAATTAGTTTTTATGTAGAATAAATTTATTAATCCATACATTTTTTTCTAGAATATATGCTAATTAGTTTTTAGCAATTATAATATTTAATTAAAAATTTAGTTTATTAAATTTAATTGATAATCTAAGATTCAATTCTAAAATAGAGAGGAATTGATATGCCAAAGAAAAATAAAGATGAAGATGAGGATGAAGATGAAGAAAAAAAGGATAGCTTTGATTTTTCAAAATTTTTTCAGGATCCAAGCAAATTTTTTAGCGATCCTAATAAATTTTTAATGGATCCTAATAAACTGTTTAGTTCTAAAGAATTTAGACGCCTTTTTAAAGACATCTTTGAGAAAATTATGGGTAATTTGCCTCCTGAGTTTCAAAATCTTTCACCCGAAGACATAATGAATGAGTTAATCAAGAACAAAGATAAGTTTGGGTTTCCAATAATGTATGGATTCAATATCGATATTGGATCTGATGGCAAACCAACCATCGACTCTTTTGGCGACCTTAAAACTAGACCCTACTCAGGCGAGCCTGAAGTTAAAAAAGTTCGAGAACCATTGACAGAAGTAAATGAAGAAGGTGACCAGATTATAGTTATATGTGAAATGCCTGGAGTTACTAAGGAGGACATTGAATTAAAAGCTTCTAGAGATTCATTAACAATATCAACAAAATCAAAGTTTCAGGGCAGAGCCTATTATAAAGAAGTTAAGTTACCTTCAACAATCAATTCTGATTATGCTAAAGCGAGATATACTAATGGAATTTTAGAAGTGAAACTTAAAAAAATAGATGAAGAACAAACTGATATTAAGATAGACTAGATTTTTACTCTTATTTGATAATTTTTTATCAGTAATTTTTGATTTTTATTAGCAATTTTAGTCTAAAACTTTATAAATCTAAATAGCACATAGAATTTTAATTAATTTTATATTGGTAAAAAAATGTCTGAAAAAAAATCCTATTTATCAAAAAGAGCCTTATTGATTATTGGAATTACAGCACTAGCCATCTTGTTAGTCGGATTAATTTTATATTTCTCTGGATTTAATTTAGCCTTTTATAGCTCCAGTTCTACTGTACGAACAATATTTAAAGCATTTACTTATCTTGGTGAACCAATTGTATTTTTAATTATCATTATTATCTTGTATTTAGCTTATAGCAAGAAATATGCGAAGAATTTACTTCTTAGTCTAGTTTTTTCGTATTCTGTAAATGAAATGGTTAAATCTATTTTTCAAGATTCAAGACCAATAACAAATAACGACCCAGCAGAAGAATATGGTGTGATTGAATCATCTTACGGGTTTCCCTCAGGGCATAGTCAAAATTCAGTCGCATACTGGGGGTATTTAGGCAATGGATTTAAGGATACTCTTAAACGAAACCAAATTCCAATTATACCGATTATACTGTCGATTGTCATCTTTTTAGTTGCAATCTCTAGGATTGTAATTGGAGTACATGATTTACAAGATATTATTGGAGGTTTATTAATAGGTATAGGCTTACTTTTAGTCTTTATTTATCTAGAACCCTCACTAGCAAATCAATTTAATAAACTTAACATTTTTGCCAAAATGATACTTGTTATAATAATATCAATTGGATTATTTCTCCTTGGGTTTTTTTTATATCCTGAGACATGCGTGGGAGTAGCAGTGACCCCTGTTCCTCCTTATCCTGATACAGGGGCATATGGTTTAGTTGGAGGCGTAATATTAGGTTTTGGATTAGGATATGTTTTAGAAGGTGAATATGTTGGATATGAACCTTCTGATTTGACTAAAAAACAGAAAGTTATTAACATTGTAATTGGAATCGTTATTGCTTTGATTTTATTCTTTCCTCTAGAATATGTATTGAAAATTGATAGCGTTTTCTATAGATTTGCTCGTTATTCCATAGTGGCTTTTGTTTTATCCTTTATTGTTCCTTTAATTTGCAAAAAAATAAATAAATAACTCAATTTTTTTTTTTAATCTCTGTAAAAAGCAGTAATTAAACAGAGATCTCAATAATTTTTCTCGTAACTTCCTTTAAAAGAAGATGATTTACCATTTGTCTGGCACTCTGGGAAACCTTATTATGAGGCGTTATTATTTCGTTAATATAGATATCATCCCGCTGAGGATGAGGGCGAACTTGCTCAAGTAGCATCTTAATTAGGAAAAGAAACTACTACTTTATAAAATTTCCTATTATTCTGATAAAAAAGAGAATAATAAATCGAATTTCTAATTTAATTTGTACTTAATAATATTTGCTTTAATTGATTGTAAAAATTCATTTTTTATTTGGTTTTTATTAGAAAAAATACCTTCGATTTTTAGTCCCGCTCTGTTCTTATGACCTCCACCTTTATAATTTCTGGCAAATTCTCTGCAATTAATATATTCACTATGGATAATAATTTCATTATATCGAATATCAATTCCCAGATACACCTTTATATCTGGATAATGGTCTTTTAATAGTGAAACGATTTTACTTCCGCCTGTTTCTGCAAATGAGACTATTATATTACCAAATCCCTCGACTTCTATTACCTTTTTATTTTTTAAAACAACTTTGGACTGATCTTCTTCCCAGATTTTAATTTTTTCTAATTGTTTATTGTACCAACCATCATCAAAAATTCCTTCTGATAATAACTTCACTACTTTCTCCTTATTATCATTTAATAACTCTCCTCTATTAAAGGCTATAATAGATTGTAGTTTTTCTGCAGAATCGTATATTTTAGTATGAAAATCAATATCTCTCGATAAATCTGCTATTTTAATCGCAATCAAATCGTCTGGTAAGAAGTAATCTTTAACAATTTCAGCACTACATCTTTTTGGGTCATTTAAATATACTTCTATTATTTTTTTCATTTTTTCTTCAATCTTTCTGTCAATAATATGGTGATCAAACCACAAAATCTTACAATCTTTCTTTTTCACCTCCTCAAAAAGAGGAAATAATTCGACAAATTCATCATTGAATCCTATATCAGAAATAATAATTTGCCCATCTGAAGGAATTTCACTAAGAGCTTTTTTAACTCTATCCATAAAATTAGTATAATGAGCATAATAAAACTTAATTTGATTACTATTCTGCTTTTTTTTTAATTTAGAAAACCTATAAATTATTGCCTGTGAACCGAGGCCATCAAGATCTAACTCATGAGTAATAGATATAATCATATTCTATTGAATTGTATGGAACATTTGATTTAATTAATATAGAGATATCAGATTTTTAAAATAATTCTAATAATGGTTTTATCTTTTTTTTTCCTTCATTACTTTTAATGGATTCTAATATTTTTTTTGATAACTCCTTTTTCTTTTTAAAATATAACTCTATTCTTTCCTCTGGAGTTAAATCAGGGTATTTTGCTATTAACGTTGGATCTCTTCTTATACAACCATTCCTTCTCATGCAACAATAGGAAAGTGAACCAAAACACACTAAATCAGAATCCCAATCATTCTCTTTTGAAAATTTTTCCTTTATTTGAATGAATTCCTCCGCACTAAGACCTAATTCTTCTAACTTTTCATCTCTTCGACACTTAAAGATATATGTAAGAGAATATCCTGGTTTACAACAAAAAGTTAATGCACGAAAATCTCCGCCCATGCACACCGGTACAGGCGCATTTTTCTCCCATCCTGGAAGGTCTCTAAGTTTATCTGGGTCAATATCCTCCAAAATTTTACCCCGCCTATCACATAATAAAAATTAGAAGGGCTCGGTACGGGAATTGAACCCGTCTCTAGGGATTCACATAAGGGTTCTTAGTATAGCTTACCAAAAGTGTCCCCAATACTAACCAATTTATAAACTCACTGAAGTAGAAAGTTTTCTATACGAACCGAGCCATATTTAGTTGTTGATATAATAAAAGGTAATAATAGGGTCTAAAAAAATTTATTCTATTTTGATTATTTTAGCAACTAATTTCTGAATTAAATAGTTTGACTCATCTTCTTTTTAAAATTCTAATATGTCTTTATTGTTAATTTTTGTAGGATTATAAATATCTCAGTACTTTTAAAAAAAACAGGTTAGAGCTTTAGAATTCTAGCTATTATAATTAATTCGTTAATAATTCGAACTTCGCGGATAGTTCAATAGTAGAAACTATATATCGAATCAAGTTTATTTTAAAATTAATAAAAAAAACAATACAAACGTGAAAAAGTTGAAAGGAAACAAAAAAGGATTGGTAAATACCTTAGCAGATTACACACTTCATCCAAATAAATATAGTTTTGGATTAAAGAATCTTTAATTAAATCATTTTTTCTTATTTTTTTTAAATGTTATACTTTTTTGATTGAATTAAACAATTCTTAAGGCTTTTTAGATTTGGTATCAATTTACTATGAAATTGGGATAAAGATGTAAATTAAACTAAGTTTTTTACCTGTAAATAGCTTAACGATCCCAAATATATAGAAATTCTATATTGTCAGATCCTATATTCGTTTTTAATCGATATTAAGTAGTGATAAAATCGATCGATTGCATCATCCAATTTTCCAGAATTATCAATTATTAAATCTGCCTTAGGAAAATGTTGATTTTTTTCTGCTCTCTCTATTCTATCT
>JBHLNK010000009.1:0-61182 GCA_048941625.1 Promethearchaeota archaeon
ATGTTTTGTTATTCATTTAATAAATCATCAATAATACTTTCAATTTCAGACATTTCAACAAAATAAATATTTATTATTAAGTTGTTATAATAAAATAAATAAAATCAATTATAAATTTAAATATAATTTAAAAATATTAAGAAACAATTACGGTGAATTTAATTGGCTTTAAGAATGTGGAGAAAAGCGATTTTACTATCACTACGTGAAAAAAAAATTTTTACTGTATTCACGTTGATATATACGATTTTGATATTTCTTACATCACTATTCATTGATATTGGATTCAGTGGTGATTTGGGAGAAGCAGCATGGATGTTTGTATTTATATTCTTTGGAACATCTCTTTTTCTCTCATTGCTCTATGCATGGATAATCGTCTCGAGAAAAAGACTGGTTTGGGCAACATTTAAATGTATCGGTTATACAAATAGTAATATCTTAGTACTAGTTTCTGGTATGATCTTTTTTACTACTCTTATTGGTTTTATAATTGTTATAGAAGTTTTATTCCATTATGCAGCAATCGTAGCGTATATAAACCAAACTGGTCTCAATCTAACTGTTTTAATTTTAGTTGATCTGCTTCCTGTAGTTGTGACGAGTGGAATTTTTATTTTTGTTCAAGTTTTAGCGTTTATTCTGGCATACAGAAAGGTTCTTAAAGTGCGACCAATAATTGCACTGAAAAAAGTTGGTGAGTAAGGAGGTTAAAGAAAAATGTCATCTGATAAAGATATTATGATTGAAGCTGTGGATGTAAATAAAGAATATAGAAGAGCAGGGGCTATAATTAGAGCCTTAGCAGATGTAAATCTTAAAATTAGATCAGGAGAATTTGCAATAATCCAAGGTCCTACTGGATGTGGTAAATCTACTCTTCTTAATGTTCTATCGGGGCTAGACTTGCCAGATTCTGGTAGGATTATATTTGACGGAGAAAATATCGCAAGAGCAACTGAAGATAGATTAAGCAGGCTCAGAAGACAGAAAATTGGATTTGTATTTCAGGATTTTAATCTTGTTAATACCTTAACAGCGATAGAAAATGTTGAAGCTGTTTTATGGCCAACTGTTTTACGTCAAAAGGAGATAGAAAATCGAGCTATTGCAAGTTTAAGAGATGTAGATTTACTTGATCGGAAAGATCATTTTCCTGTTCAAATGTCTGGTGGAGAGAAGCAGAGGTGTGCAATTGCTCGAGCAGTAGTTCATAGACCAAGGGTCATTTTAGCTGACGAGCCTTCAGGCAATTTGGATCCTCAATCTGAGAAAGAAGTTATGGATTTATTAAAAAAGATAAATAAAGAGATGGAAACTACAGTCTTACTTGTTACACATAGAGATTTATCTAGCTATGGAGACAAGACAATTCTTATGGATAATGGTAGAATAACTAAAATTAAGTAGTAATATTTTTTATTTACTAATTTTAATCATTTTTTTATTTCAATTTTTGAATAACTTCATTTTTATTTTAAGTATTAATTAGATTTTTTGATAAATTCTTGATTTGACTTTAAAACAAAAGTATAAATACATATCTTTTTTGATTAGTAATAAGGAAATTAAAATCATTAAATCACTCATGGTAAGGGGATAAACTTGGGATGGGGTCGTGTAATAAAATCTGGAATTGTAGGTATGCTAATTCTAGTACCTATGTCTTATATTTCGTTTAGATTTTTGAATCTTACAGAGGGAGTTACTGGAGGACTAATCGTTAATATCGACGAAGCTTTAAGTTCATTGACAAGTTTTATTGGGATTGGAGGTTTTTTTTTGGAACTGCTTGCAGGAGCATTTATAGGAATCATCTTAATCTTGATTTTTCCTATTCATTGGTGTATTATGTACAGTCCTGACGATATTCTGTTAATTATTGCAGTTACGCTACCATGGATCTTAACGTGCGTTATTGTTAGTGCTCTATTTGCCCATTCTCCTCGTGAAGCAATTCATACATCACTTTCCATAGGAATAGGTTATGCAATTATTTCAATTGTATTATACATTATACTAACAGTTGCAATACCACTTGGTCTTGGTTCTGTTATATTAGATGGGTTATCAGTAGGACTAACTGATTTGCCATTTCTATTAGCAGTACTTACAGCTATATTGGAAGGATGTTTAGTTGGGACTGTTTTTGGTGCCTTCATTGGTAGCTTAAGATATAAACCTAGTGGGACAAAAAAGAAGAAAACCAAAGTGAAAGTAGAGAAGGCAACTAGAGAAACAACTGAAATGTTCCCTAGTGAAGAAATAGAAGAAGATATTTCCACAACGTCAGCATCCGACTTTTGTACAAATTGTGGTGCCAAACTTACAAAAGATGATTTATTCTGTACAAATTGTGGAGCTAAAAAGTAATGATAAAATATAGTAGATAATTAATAATTCTATATTCTAAACATTTTTTTATGGACTCCAAATAATTTAGATAGAAAATATATTAATAATTAAATCATTGTATTCAATATTAAAACTTAAAATGCTGTAACATCAAAACATTATGTCAAAAGAAATAAAAGGAATAATTGTTAGCCGTCTAATCATTTTGTTATCAATTATATTAATTCCTATTGCCATATTTCTAATTTATAATTTTGTTGAGTTTACTTTATGGTATTCAAATGATCCTTTTGTTGAGACTATTGTCATCAAAATTGTGTGTCCTTTAATATTTAGTATTTCGTGGTTATTCTTCTTGATTCTTTTTATTAGTCGTTTTGCTAATACTCTTGACAATTTTGATAAAATGATAAGTGTAGTACCTTCCAGATTAAAATTTTTTTATGGAATAAATGCAGTTTATATTATGTTAATATTTATTTTTCCATTAGTTACTCCTGCTATTTCTATTCTTAGTTTTTCTTCAATGGCATGGAGATTGACTACTTTTAGAAAAAAAGTTTGGGAAGAAGATACAAAAATATCAAAATTTACTTGGATTATGATGGGATTAGCTTCAATAATTCCAATTTTCTGTTCAGTAAGTGTAATCCCTGAATTTTTTGTATTAGCCTCTTTCTTATGGAATGAAATATGGATTAAGTTGTTACCACTCCTTTTTATTGTTTCCTATTCACTATTTACAGCTTTAGCAATTGGGTCTTTTATTTTGTTATTTTTAAATTCAGGGATAAGCGAATATGAGCAGTTTTGGACTGAAAGTTCTAAGAAACAAAGGATTTGGTATATAAAAATCCTAGAAATAGCACTTTTTGCTTTCTTTTTATTCTTAGATATAGGAGGATATGATGTTATTAACTTATTTTATTGGGCGGGATTCGTTCTAATAATTATCACTTCAATTGTAAATTTTTTCCAAGGAAAGTCTAAAGTAAAAGGATTCAAAAGCCATATAATAGGTTATGTCATTGCTACCGTGTTTATTGGTTCAAATGTAGTGTTTTCTTCAGCTGAAATTTCAGAATTACTAAGAGTTTGGAGTCTATTGATATCTGCCATTTTATACATTTTTGTGTTTTTCTATACTTTCTTTCAATCAGAATAGTACTTATATATTAAATCCAAATAAGTTACTGATTCAAATGATTGTACAAGAAAAAATATTGGAATCTTCTTAAATTATTAAACCTCTTATAGAATTATTGTTAGAAATAAAGGAGTGATAGAATAGATAATTTAAATCTAAAATTATAACCCGATTTAAAATTTCTCCGTTTCAAATTGGTTATATGATGATTTACTGTAGCTAATATTAGAGATTCTATTATATTAGAATAAAAATAATTAAAAATTCAGATTTTGATTGTAACCTTAATACTGAAATAATTTTACAATTAAAATTATGTGAAAGATATGAAAAATTTAAACACAAAATCTTTATTGGTATTAACTATTGTCTGTGCTTCAGTATTTGCGATGCCTACGGTGGTTATGGGACAAGAAAAAGATTATAATGATATATTTGATATTAATCAATTTGATGAGGGTATTTTTGATGGTTTTAGAGGAGGATTCGGTGCTCTTTTTGGCGATCACTTAGGATATGGAGGTAAAATTATTGGTTCTATTTTTGAAACATTATTTCTACAAGGTTTAAATCTTTCTAAACATGAAATGTTAGGTAGTACATTCGTATTGAGCGCTAATCGTACTCATACCGAACAAGGTACCTATGATTTTGTTGCTGAAGACGATACAATGGATATCTATATAGCACCTGAGGATTATATGAATATTCCTGATGTAGAACTTATTACTGGTAATACTACCGAGGAATTAGGACACGCATACTGTAGAGTAGATAAAAGTGGACATTTTGATTACGAAGTTGAGGTAGGAATGGCAGTCACCTTAGTAATTTGGGATAGTGATAAATCATTTATCACTGCTGTAAATAAAATACTCAACTTTTTCAAACAAATTATGACTTATGAGTTTGAAAGTAGACAAATCCCTACAGATCTAATTCGAGAGGGAATCTCCTTACTCACTTGGTTTTTAATTCATATAAATGATATATTTACCGGTGATGAATTATTTATTTTAAATCCTATTACCTGGCAAAGACTTGATATAACACCTGCAGCTGGTGATTTTAGTATAACAAAAAATTGGTTTTTCACCAATAATGATACTAATCCTTTTAATGATGACGCTGTTGATCCATTAGTCTTAGATCTATGGAATACCACTGCTCAAGTCAAAAAAGATAGCTATATGGAATGGCTTTTGACTCCAACTGCAGGGAATGTAGCTGAAACTGTATGGACTCAATTTTCTTTCGATTTAATTCAACTTTGGGTTAAAAATTTCGAGATTCATATTGATGTCGCTGCGATACTTAATGCTGCGACAGGAGGAGGAGATCCAGAAGTTTTAATTGCTAATGCATTTGAAGGGTGTAATATTGAGTTCTTTTTATTTACACATCACTTAGCTGGAGCATTCTTGTATAATGATACAGATTCAAGTCGAGATATTTCCGCTATCTATACGCCTGTAAACATTGACGGAACTAACACGGCTAATTTGCCAGTGAGTAGTGAACTCACCCACAGATTAATATTAGGGCAGGTTTTCGGAGGTTTTGAATTTGTTAAACCAGAAATTGATCCTAGTAATAAAAGTATTTCATGGGGTATTAATATCCTAAATTCAGAGATCTCAGCTGTTCCGCTAGGAGTTGATCTTAATTCTTATTTGGGTGCACCTAAAGAAAATCTCGAATATATCCACTTTGGTTTCACATTTGAACCTAAGGTTGACAGAAGTTTAGGAGCTGCGCATGGATTAGTTAAATTGAATCAATTTTTTGCACCTTGGAATGATCCCAATGGTCATTATGCTAATTCACCAATACCAGGGTTAGATCTTGCAATTATATATGTATCTACCGTATTACATTTTGAACTTAGTATAGCAACACAAGGCCAAATCCCTGAAGATCCTGAAGTAATATTAGACCAGACACACTATAAAAGCACTCAACATAAATTAATGGTTGGAGATTATATTGGTGCTGCTGGTCGTGATGAGTTAGAATTTGTTGATATTGCTGGTCCTGAATATGAATATGGAGACAATACAGGAAGAACCACAGTAAATGCAAGTACTTCAATTATACCACTTGCAGTATGGTTAATGGAACATGAAAGACATGATTCATATACCATAGCTGGAGGGGAAGAAGTTAGTACTTTTGCATCAGATATCAGAGTTCAAACGGAACTAAGTGTAATGGTTTATGCTGTTTGTTATCCAGAATTTGAGGACGGGAGTGGAATATGGCATGATCCAACCTTTAGTGTTTTTATGGTATTTCAGAGTGAAGGTTTTTGGGCTTTAATTGTATTGATTGCCGGAGTTGGATTAGTCGGAGTAGCAACCATACTAATAAAGAGAAGTAAAGATCGAAGAATTTAAAATTTAAATTTTTATTACTATTTTTTATTTTTTTTTTAAAGGATTGAATTATTACCTAAATTTGTGTGTTCAATTTTTTTGTTAAAAGCCTAATTTTTAAAAAGTTTTAAATTTTGATATATCTAAGTGACATAATTAAGATAATAATTTTCAAATATGGGGAAGAAAATGACATTAGAAATGCAAGAACCTTTCCATGTTGATGAAAGTAAACGATGGTTTAAAAAATGGTGGCCAGAAGGAGTTCCTTTAAACACTAATTTTAAAGAGAAAACATTAAATGAATTATTAGATGAACAAGTTGACAAGTATGGAAAAGAGAATTTTATCTGGTTTTTGGATGCTTGGATAACTTACAAACAATTCCAAGACTATGTAAAATCCTTTGCTTCAGCATTAAGTAACATAGGAGTGAAAAAGGGTGATGTAATTGCATTATATTTACCAAACTGCCCTCAATACGTAGTTGCTTATTATGGGATTACTAGAATTGGCGCAATTGCTAATGGAATAAACCCAACTTATCAACCAGTAGAAGTTCTTCACCAGCTTCATATAACTAATCCCAAAATGCTCATAGTTCTTGATTCATTATATGAAACATCGATAAAACCAATTATTAAAGAATCATCAGTAGAGAAAGTTATTTATACTAACCTAGCAGATTTAACAGAAATAAAAGGTATAAAAAAAGCAGTTGGAAAGTTTGTAAAGAAAATTCCATCAGGAAAAGTTGATTTTCCAGGAGCTTTAAAATTCAGAGAGTTATTGAAATCAGATCGAAAAGTTCCAAGAGTAGACATTAATGTAAAAGAAGACCCTGCCACTTATATCATGACTGGTGGAACAACAGGATTGCCGAAAGCAGCAGTTTTAAGTCATTTTAATGTTGTATCTAATGCTAAACAATGTAAATTATGGTTAGGTGGCGAAAGACCTGGAATTGGAAATATTGGAATTTTACCTTTATTTCATAGCTTTGCACATACTGTAGTAATGAATACAACGTTAGCTATTGGAGGGTGGATAATGCTGTTTCCTACGCCCCCTTCTCAAGTAGAATTATGTGAGCAAATTGAGAGATTACCTTGTAAAGAAGGTTTAATATATGCTGGCACGGAAATATTATTTAAAAGATTATTAGAACTTAAGAATCTTAAAAAAAGATTTCCCGGAGTAATGGGCAAATTAATTTTATGTATTTCAAGTGCAGGACCATTGCATGAACCAGTTCGCGATGCTTTTGTTAAAGTAACTGGAGGGAGGATAGTAGAAGGATATGGGTTATCGGAAGCGAGCCCTGCGGTGAGTGCTGGTAACCTTTTTGGTGAAAGCCCTGTAGGGTGTATAGGAATGCCATTCCCAGGAACAGAATGGGGTATATGGCCAACGGATAACTTTAAGAAGGGCCCTATTTGTAGAGGAGACCCTGAAGATAAAAATTTTGGAATTGAATATAGTGGTGAGATTTGCGTTACTGGACCCCAAATTATGATGCATTATTTAAATGAACCTGAGGAAACAGCAAATACAATTTTAGAATATGAGGGAAGACCATGGCTCTTGACAGGAGATATAGGTTTCATGAATGATGATGGAACTATTGAGATAAGAGATAGAAAGAAACAGCTCATAAAATGTAAAGGGTTTTCAGTTTTTCCTAAAGAAATAGAAGAGTTATTGATGAAACATCCAGACATTACAGAAACGGCTGTAGCAGGACTTCCTGACGACGAAAGCGGAGAAATTATTAAAGCATGGGTCGCAATTAGAGAAGATAGTGATTGTTCACCTCAAAAAATAAAAGAATGGGCGAAGAATAATATGGCTTATTATAAAGTTCCTCACAAAGTCGCGATTATAGGAGAACTACCAAAAAATTTAATTGGGAAAATTCAGAGAAGAGTTTTACAAGAAGCTGATCCTGTGTGGAAAGAAAAGTATGGAGAAAAAAAGAAATGATCTATTACGTTAATTAAAATTTAGAAATCCGCCCAAATATCATTTTATATCTTTTAGCGCTTCAAATCTTTTTATATTTAATACATATCTTAAAATAGATCTTTATAAGAAGCATATCAAATATTATTCAATATATTTCAAAACATATCATAGCATAATAGAAAGATAAATAAAGGCAAGGGTTCTAGTCTAGTAGAATGTAAATTTTTATTAAGATAAGTAGGTTTTTTTAATATAGTAAATCAAAATCTAAGAGTTCCTTAAATTTGTCTGAAAAATCAGAATTAGAAAAACTGTTAATAGAAAGTGCGAAACTTGAAAGTGTAGATATAACAGATTCTGGACTTAAACTAATTGATAATGTTATTCAAGATTTCGCACCTGAAGTCGCTTTTTTATACCAAATTAGAGAAGATGAATCAGAAGAACAACAGATAAAAACAGGCCGCCTTCATGAAAACCGTATATTAGGTATTATATTGAAATTTTATCTAGAAGACCATAAGAAAATTACTACAGGAGAAGTAGAGAAGGAGTATAAAAGATATTTTAAGGAAATTGCTCGTTCTACGATTTCAACATATTTGAATATGTTAAAAAAAGAATCCACCTTATACAAAGAAAGAGATGGAAGAATTGTATATTATATTTTCTATGAGGACCCTCCTGTAGGAATTAAGCCATTTTGGTTTACTCGTATCTTTTGTATTATTCCTGCTTATTTTGACAGAGCAATAAAATTTTCTAAACTTTACCATGATGCAGAGAGATATGTAAATAAATATATTGATGAATATAATCGAGAAAATATTGATATTTTAATTAGGAATTTTAAGTTTATTGTCGGATTAATAATACTGAACATTTTTAAAAATCGTAGTTCAAAATGTGTACTTTGTCAATTTAGCAAGAAAGAAGTATATAAAAAATTGGAAGAGATAATCCAGATTGCAATTAAGGATAGATCAGATGTTTTACCTGATGAACTTATAGAGAATCTAATTGATAAGTTGTCAGAAATCCCTATGTTTAATGGTATGAATATTAAAAACGAAGAAATAGAGGGAAAGATTGTAAAAGAAATTCTTAGTTATTCAGATCTATATAAGAAAGATCTGGATTTCCAAGTTATGGTATCCCTTAGAAGAAAAGATTTAAGATTAAAACAAAAACTTGCCTTAGAAGAAGAAAATATTGATTCTTAAACGATAGTATTTCAAAATTTAAACTAGATTTGATTTCTGCATCATTAAGCGTGCCAAAGCTTCAAAAGTTTCTTCAACATTTTCACCTGTTTTCGAGCTACATTCAATAAATCCGTCTACACTTCTTGATCTAGCGATATTTATACCCTCATCTCCAGAAACTTCCCGATCATCAACAAGATCTGCTTTTCCTCCAACAACAATAATAGGAAATTGATCCTCGGCACGAAGTTCTTTTCTAATAACCATTAACCAATCATCAATGTGAGCTAAAGAGCTATAGTTTGTAACATCATACATAAATAATGCCCCGTTAGCTCCACGAACATAGGTTGGCAATAAGAAACGAAATCTCTCTTCACCACCAAAATCCCAAATTTGAAGTTTAATTCTTTTACCATTAATTTCTAAGCTTTTAACTTCAAAATCTACTCCTATAGTCATTTTTGAATCCGATTTAAACAGATTTGTTAAAAATCTTTGAGTAAGAGTAGTCTTACCACAACCAGCATCTCCAAAAATCACAATTTTATATGTAGCATCATACATTTGCTATGTTACCTCCCTCCTATTAGATAAATTTATGGTTGGAAATGCCTTTGTATATTTTAGTTTTATTTAAAGAGAATTCTTGTTTTTTTATTTAATCACTATTAAGATTTCTATAATTAATATCTTTTTCTATATATTTAAAATAATTTGAAGTGATATATTAAAAACATTGTAATATATGTTTAAAATTTTATGTCATTATCATGCAAAGATTTGTCAATGAATTTTTCTGTTTAAATTAAGATTTTGATTTTATTTTTGCTAACCTTCTATTCAGATCTCCGTACTGAAACAGTAACAGCAGCATCACATATTATAATGTTTTCTGAAGTATCGCCAAGTTCTTTGATCATAACCCCTTTAGCTACTAATCCACCTTTCACTATTTCTATAGATTTTTCTCCAAAAGGTATCGCTTTTAGGATCTTCTTTTCATCAATATTTTCTGGGTAAGGTGCCCCAATTTTTACATGGACAATCATTTTTAATAGATCCTTAGGTTCTTTAAAGTCACATATCTCACTTAAACCACATAAACAATTTTTAGCAATTGCATTTTTAACAGCTTTTATAGAAGCATTAGTACAATTATTATTATGTCCGTGCTGATCAACACCTTGAGCAATCTCCACAATAAAACGTTTGACTTCACTCATACAAAAACACTCTTAAGAGTTATTTAATACAAATTTAATTATATTATATGAGGTATCAAATTATAATATTAGTTAACCATAACTATAATTAAAAAAAGTTGGTTTATAATCTTGAAACTACAAATTTCTACGAAAAGAGCGTATTTTTTGGCTTTTATTGGAATTTTATTATATATTATATTAATAGGAGTAGCTATGGTATTTTATCCTGGAGGTATAAGAGAGAATCCAGCTATAGAAGGGTATTCTTTTTTTGGGAACACATTCAGTGATTTAGGGAGATTAACTGCTTGGAATGGTGAACCCAATTTGATCTCAATGATTCTCTTCTCTTTTGCATATGGAATTCATATAATTACAATGATTCCTTTTTATCTTAAATTCATGAAAATTTTCCCTCAAGGTAAGCTAGAAACTAAAACCAGTAGAATAGGTTCCTATTTTGGTATCATTTCTTCAATAGCATTTATAGGAATCTTGTTTACTCCTGCTGATGTTTTCTATATAGTTCATTGGATATTTGTTTATGTAGGATACCCTTCAATATTATTAATGGGTATTGGCTATTCAATTTCATTGTTTAAAAGTGGAAAATTTTCAAAGAAGTTTGCTTTTGTTTTCACAGTGATTTACTTGGTTTATTTTACATCTTTATTAATAGGTTTGATTGGGAGTATTTTCAATCGAAATATAATGGTTGTAGGGCAAAAAATAATGAGAATTGCTTTATTGTTAGACTTTTCATTGTTAATATTTGAAACTTGGAAGCTAAAAGTCACCTAAAATTGGACTTTAAAAGAGAATTGATATTATTTTTATACAATAATTTTTTTTACTTTATAATTTTTTATTAGATTATTCTAATTTAATTGGAATGGGGTAATTAGGCTATGATTCATGAAAAAAATAAACCTTATGATATTGATGAGAGTGTTTATAAACGTTTTAAGCAGAAAAATAATATGTTGTTTAGGAGACTTTGGGATAAGAGCTTGCCTACTTATAACCAAATGATAGATACAAATTTAGAGAAACATATCCGTTCGAAAAAAGAGGGTTATTCAAGGATCGATTTTGCTTTAGTAGCAGCAGGTTGGACAGTCTATGAGATGTTTCCTTATGCTTTCACCTGGGAAAACAAAGATTTGATAGATTTTGGTTATGGTATAGATTGGATGAAATCTAGATATAAAATCGATGATAAAGAACGTTTTACTGATTATATAAAAAAAGCAGCAAAATTTTATGGAGCCTCTTTAGTAGGATTTGCAGATGTTAATGAAAAATGGATCTATAAAACAGGATTAAAAAGACCAGATAACACAAGCGAAGCTGAAGCAAAGAAGGAGGTTCGTGGAGGAATAGCTGCAATTTCATTATATGATCAGGTTATAGAATTACCAGAGAATGTTAATAAGGTGATTGTAATGGGTGTAGAAATGGATCATGACGCAATTTCAACAGCACCAACACAACCAGCGGCAGCAGCTTCTGCAATTGCGTATTCAAAAATGGCTTTTATTATCTCATGTTTAGGTGAGTTTATAAGAAATTTAGGATATCGAGCTATCCAGTGTGGGAATGATACGGCTTTAAGCATCCCATTAGCGATTGATGCGGGATTAGGCGCTTTAGGAAGAAATGGATTACTTATTACTCCTGAATTTGGTCCTAGAGTACGTATATGTAAAATTTTCACAGATTTACCCATAATTTCTGATGACATAAACTTAAAGTTTATTGAAGTGGTTAACAAATTCTGTAAAAAGTGTTCCAAATGTGCTGATGCATGTCATACTGAAGCAATTTCAAAAGAAAAAAATCCCTCATTCGAACCAGCAACTTTGTCTAATAATCCAGGAGTTAGGAAATATTATGTGAATGTGGAAAAATGTTTTGAATTTTGGGTAGAAAATTCAAGTGATTGTGGATTATGCATATCAGTATGCCCCTTTTCAAAAATGAATAATTATCTTTCTCCAAATGAATTTTGGAGCAAATTAGATTAGAATTAAAATTTTAGGAAAAAGTAATTGTCTAATATTGTTTATAATCTCCCTTATACCAAGAACGTTGGGACTTTCTAAGATTATTAAGCATATCTTCATATGGAGATATTTCTTCTTCTAAATTACATTCAGCACCATAACGAGTATTTGTTTTTGGATGAACAAATCCCGCTTTAGAAATTCCATTTGCTGCTCTAAGCGCTGTACGTCGTACAATTAAAGAAGCTCCTGTGATATAAAAATATCTCCACTTATCTTCAGCTTCAACTAACTCTATAAAAATTCCTTCATTCATGGCCGCATCAGATTCTATTGGGATATATTGTCCGATATCATCATTCCATTTTAAAATAAAATTATCTTTTTTTTCTGTCATCGCTTTACCAACGTTAGTTTTAAAAGTTTTAAGAAATTAACTCAAATTCTATTTTAAAAAATTTTAATATTTTTTTGAGATTTAAATAAAAATAATTGTATTTAATCTTATTTTTACTACAATTTCTATTACATTGTCGATCCTAATATCTTATGTTTAATAAAATGGTACATCTTCTATCAAAAATTTTATGAGCTATTTTAGATATATTTAACAAAACAGAAATAAAATATATTCTTTAAATAAACCAAATTTTTTGTTTGTATCTTAATTTTGAATATGAAAATCATTGATAAGGAAGCTATTGCAGAGATTTTAGTTGAAAAGATCAAGGGCCATAATAAAGATGAAATTATAGCATTATTAGAAATACCTCCTCCAGAGATCGAATTTACTTATGCTTTTCCTTGTTTTAAATTAGCAAAAATTGAAAAAAAATCCCCCAATCTGGTAGCATCAGATTTGGAAGGTAAGTTTAATAATATTGAGGTTTTCGATACTGTTAAAGCAATTGGACCTTATTTAAATTTGAAAGTAAACCCAAAATATATTCTAGAAACCATTTTTGAAATGAGAGAAGATTATGGAAAGATTAGGAATATAATCAATGAGGATAGAATAGAGAAGAAAAGAATTGTTATTGAATATCCCTCGCCAAATACTAATAAACCTCTACATTTTGGTCATATAAGAAATATATTACTTGGTAAATCTCTTTCTAATTTGTTAGAATATAGAGATCATAAAGTATTTCAAGTAAATTTATATAATAATCGTGGCATTCATATTTGTAAAAGTATGCTTGCATATAAAAAATGGGGAAATGATCAAGAACCTGATAAGAAACCGGATCATTATGTGGGAGATTATTATGTAAAATATAGCAAAATGGCAGAAAAAGATCCAACTATTGAGCAAGAAGCTTACGACTTGTTAAGATTGTGGGAAAAAGGAGATAAAGATACTATAAATTTATGGAAAAAAATGAATAATTGGGCTTTGGAAGGATTTAATGCAACCTTCAAAAAACTTGGTATATCATTTGATAAAATATATTATGAATCCGATCTATATCTTAAAGGAAAGGAGATAATATTAGACGGACTTAAGAAGGGTGTTTTTGAGAAAACTGAAGATGGAGCCATTTATGCAAAATTTGATGAAAAATACAACTTACCTGATAAATTTTTAATCCGTAGTGATGGAACAACAATTTATATTACTCAAGATATCTATCTTGCTTACAAAAAAAAATCAGATTTTAACTATGATAGATCTATCCATGTGGTCGGAGATCCCCAAATTCAGCATTTTAAATGGCTTTTTGCATTATTAGAAATGTTAGGCTTTAAAGAAGATAACTATCATCTTGCTTATGGTATGATAGATTTGCCTAGTGGAAAAATGAAAAGTCGAGAAGGAACAGTTGTTGATGGAGATGATGTAATCGAAGAAGTAGAGAACCTTGCATTAATTGAAGTTAATAAAAGATATCCAGATATTGATGAATCAGAAAAGAAAAGGAGAGCCAATATAATTGGGTTAGCAGCAATTAAGTTCTTCATTTTAAAATATAATGCATCAAAGGGTTTCGTATTTAAGCCAGACGAAAGTATTTCATTCGAAGGTGAAACTGGTCCTTATATCCAATATTGCTATGCTAGGATCGAATCAATTCTCTCAAAATCTAACATGGAAGTAAGTTCAATTATTAAATGGGAGTTGCTAAATCATAAAAATGAATTGAATTTAATAAACCAGATGATACACTTTCCTGAAATTATAGATTCTGCTGAAGAAACATATAGTATACATTTAATTGCACAGTATTTATTAGCATTGTGTCAGAATTTTAATTCATTTTACTCTACTTGCCAAGTTATATCTGAAGATAAAGAATTAGAAAAAGCAAGATTATTACTGATAAGATGTGTGCAGATAATTATTAAAATTGGATTAAAGATATTAGGAATTGAAACTCTTGATAAAATGTAAGATATTTCGATAAAAAGGGATAAAAAGTATGAGATTTTTTGATGTAGATGAAAAAATAAGAAAAGATACAAAAATCGTAATATTTGGTATACCCTGGGACTATTTAACATCAATAGATTTACCTAATTCTTCAAATGCTCCTGAACGAATTAGAGATGTCACAAATGATATTGGATGGACTTCTGAGTTGGGAGAAAATATAACCAACTTTAAAATTGTTGATGTAGGAGATATCCCAATTGAAGAAACAAATGTTACTAAAAATCTTAAAACAATTCAAGATTTTATCAAGAAGATCTATCTTCAGAATGAAAAAATAATCCCTGTTATGATAGGTGGCGATCACTTTTGTACATACCCAGTTATAAAGACGGTTGCAGAAACTATATATGAAAAGAAAAAATTTGGTGTTCTCCTATTCGATGCACATTTAGATTTTTATCAAGAATGGGACAAGGGAGTTTATTCCCATGCTACTGTTTCACACAGAGTGTATGATTTAGAATATTTTAATAAAGATAATTTACTTATTGCAGGTGTAAGGGATATAGATATTCCAGAATTAGAGATTGCTAGAAATGAAAAAATAGAATATCTAAGTGCATATAAATTAATAGATGGGATTGAGATCTACATTAAAAGCATCATAGATTTCTTTAAAAAATCAGAAATCAATAGTTTGTATATATCTATTGATATTGATACTCTTGATCCTTCTATAGCTCCAGGTACGGGTTTTGCTCTTCCAGGGGGTTTTTCTTACAGAGAATTATGGAAAGTTCTGAAAGAACTTGCTAATAATTTCGAAATAATTGGTTTTGATTTGGTTGAAGTTGCACCTAATTTAGACCTAGATAATAAAATGACATGTAACTTAGCCGCTAAAATTATAATAGAGTTAATCTCATTTATTTCAAATAATAGAGAATTTGAATATGATGAAAGATAAAGATTTTAAAGAAAATTTAAAAGAAGTAAATCAATTCAATCTGACTCCTGAAACTAATATTGTAGAATTTATAGAATCTCTGAGAGATACAGGATTTAATGCTAAGAGATTAGCTTTAGCATGTGATATTTATAAAAAAATGATTGAAGATATTAATTGTGTAAAATTTTTCGGATTAGCAGGCGCACTTGTTCCAGCAGGTATGCAAAAAATTATATATGATTTTATTCAGGAAGGTTTTATTGATGTGTTAGTTACTACAGGAGCTAATTTAACTCATGATCTCGCAGAAGCTTTAGGATTTCATCATTTACAAGGAAACATCGAATTAGATGATAAAGATTTACATAAAGAAGAGATGAATAGAATTTATGATGTTTTCATGCCAAATAAAGTATATGAAGGAATAGAAGATTTTATTTCAAAATTAAAAATCCCGGATTATCAAATGTCGGTTAGTTCTTTTTTAAATTTTCTTGGAAATCAAATTTCAAACAAAGCTAAATCCATCTTAAAAATTTGTGCTGATAGAAACATTAAAATTTTTTGTCCTGCTTTTACTGATTCTGGTTTAGCAATGCAACTAGGATTTCACCATCAAAAATTAAATTTAAACCACTTTACTGATATGTTAGATATGGTGAACTTAGCTTGGGATGCCCAGACTGCGGGAATATGCATCGTGGGAGGGGGTGTCCCTAAAAATTTTATTATGCAATCGTTACAATTCTGCCCAAATTCTGCAACTTATGCAATTCAAATTACTATGGACAGACCTGAGACGGGAGGTTTAAGTGGTGCAACTTTAGATGAAGCAATATCTTGGGGAAAAATAAATGAAAAAGCTCAATTTTCTACTGTTATTTCTGATGCAACGATTGCTTTACCAATAATACTATGGTTTTTAAAATCATTAAATAAAAAGTAGAATGAATTAAAAGATTCTTCTTAATTTTTGATCAATCGTTTCAGTGTCACTTCCAAAAATCTTATCAAAATTTTGTTTAAAGCCTTTAAATTGTGATACTTCAGATAAATTTTTTCCTGTATTTAACGTTTTAAATTCAATTATCACTTGTTTCAATAGTGGCTGAATAATCTTTTGGATATATTTTTCCATTTTTTTATCTTTATCAAGGATCGCATAAGAAATGATAAGTTCAGGTTCGAAACTATCTTCTGCTATGATTTGATCTTCAATAAAAGCAATAAGAAATTTCCTTCCCTCAAAATATTCAATTATATGCTTGGAAAAAGTCGATTGGGCAAAATTTAATAAAGCAGTTAACAATCCACTTCTTAAATCAGTATCAATTTTACCCATGGTGGTCTTATGATAGCTTTTTTTTACTATAGTAAATCCTCTAAATAACAATCCAGTTTCTCGAACAACCATTTTTGAGTCTTTTTATTAGCTTAATGTGATGATTTAAGTATTTTATAATTTATTTGATAAGTCCAATATGTTTATTATACAAGTTTAACATAATAAATACTTTGAATATTTTAGTTTTCGAATTTCAATAAGAAATATTATTTATCTAATATTTTTCTGATTTATGATTGCTAAGGAAAAAATCAAGTCATGTGCTGAAAACATTACTAAGAGTGTTAATCTCAAAAAAGAAGGGGAATTCGTGATAATAAGGGGTGGATATTACTGTCATGATCTTTTAGAAGAAATTGCTTTAAATGTTTTAAGAAGAGGAGGAATTCCACATATCATATCCACAAGTGATTATTATGAGGAGACTATTTGGCAGGATGATAAAATTAAACCAAAAACTATTGAGAAGCCACCAATCCCTTATATTGATATGTTAAAAAATATCGATGCTTACATAGTAATTGAATATCCTGAAGACCCATCTTTACGTAACAGAGCACCAGATAAAAAACTTAAAGCATACCAGAAATCAATTGTACCTATAAGAGAAGTGTTATATGGATTTAAAGAAGAATACGCACCAGGAAAAAAATGGTGTTATGCTGCTTGGCCTTCAAAGAAAGCTGCAGAATTTTATAATGTTGATTATAATTTATATGAAAAATTCATTGTTGACGGAATGAGTATTCCCTCGGAAGAATTAACAAATATTACAAAAAATTTAGGAAAATTTTTTGATAATGGTAAAAAAGTTTATGTTACTGATGATCTGGGAACAGATTTTTGGGTTTCGATAGAAAATCGAGTAAAAATTCTTGATGATGGTTTACTTTCTGATGAACAAATTGCATTAGGAGATTTAGGAGGCAATTTACCTGCTGGAGAAGTATTTTTTCCTCCAAACGAAAAACAAGGAGAAGGAAAAATAATCTGCCCGTTAACAAAAGAACGGTATACTCATAAAATTATTAGAAATGTAGAACTTAATTTTAGGAATGGTAAACTATTGATGGATAAAGTTTCAGCAGATACAAACTTAGATGTTCTCATAGACGCTTTTAAACAGCGTGAAAAAATAGATAGGGCAAATAATGTTCCAGAGATTAGAACATACAATGTTGGAGAGTTAGGAATTGGTTGTAATCCCGTAATAACTAAGGCTATAGGTTATATTCTTACGGATGAAAAAATAAATGGTAGTGTTCATGTTGCTTTCGGATTTAATAAATCCTTTGGAGGAACTTCGACGTCTCAGATGCATTGGGATTTTGTTACTGCTCCAAAAGCTAATATTACCGTAGAATATATTGATGGATCGAAAATGCAAATAATGGAGAATGGAAAATTAATTAGTGAATAATTAATCTTGATTAGGAACATTCATATTCAATTTAGATCATATTTTCTAAGATTTGGACTACTTCTTCTAATACTTTTTTTTTAAAAGTTAACCTATCTGCCTTAAAAACAAATTTCTCTTGAAAATTCTTTTTTTTAGCTGAGATCCCTATAAAAACTAGCCCTACAGGTTTTTCTGGAGTTCCACCAGTTGGTCCAGCAATACCACTAATTCCTAAACCTATGTCAACTCCAGAAAGCTGTCTTATATTATTTGCCAATTCTTCCACCACTTCTTTTGAGACTGCTCCGAACTTAACTATTATTTGAGGATCAACATTAAGTAGATCAATTTTTGCTTGATTGCTATAGCATACAATCCCTCTATCAAAAACTTTTGATGAACCCGGAATATTTGTTATCATATGGGAAATATAGCCGCCTGTACAACTTTCAGCGATAGCAATTTTCAAGTTTTTCTTACTATATTCACTAATTAATTTTTCTACTCTTTGAGTAATTTCCAATATCATTTACCTACTAATTTCAAATTTCTTTCCACAGGAATTACATAATATTAATTCATTATTTACAACATTACCACAATATGGACAATACCAAATAATTGGAGATTTTTGTATTGGTGCCAATAATTTATATATCTCAGGTTCTTTTTCACCAAAAGGTTTAAATTCTAAATTCTTTTCAGTAGTTGGTCCAAAACAATTAGGACAATGTCTTTTTCGCTGTATTCCAAAAAAAATGAGATATGGATTTAATAATATGAAACCCCAAAAAAAATAGATAACAAAAAATATCTGTGAAAGCAGTCTTGTCATTATAAATTCAATCATAGCAAAAAATATCAAGACTAGCACCATAAAGAATGCAAAAATTTTAAGATTAAATTTCTGTCTCGAAGGAAATACATTCATTTTGCATTGTTCGCAAAACCTCATTTGGTTCAGATCTTGCACCATATTTCTCAATATAAATATTTAATAAAACGTGTCCATATTATAATAAAATAATAACAAATAAAAATAAATAATAAAATAATATTTTGTACTTTTGAAATTTATTACATTAATAACATAATATACCGAAAAAACAGCAATGTGATTTAAATGGGAAAGAATGATGTTTCGAAGAAGGGTTTCGTCTTCAAAATCACAGATCTATAGAAAATTTTCTCTAGAGTGGACTTATTGGAGATGGAGCTGTAGGGAAGACTTCCCTAATCAAAAAATATACTCAGGGTAGCTTCCAAAAAGATTATATTAAGACTTTAGGGGCACAGTTTTCAAAATATGATGAAGAAATTGAGGGAGATAATTGTAAATTATTCTTCTGGGATATTGCTGGACAGAGGGAATTTGATTTCATGCGCCCGACCTTTTATAAAGGGAGCAAAGCGGCAATCATAGTTTTCTCTCATACTGATGAAGATAGTTTTAATCATATAGAAACTTGGCATGAAGATATTAAAAAATATACAGGAGAATTGCCAATAATATTATTTGGAAATAAAATCGATCTAGTAGATGAGAAGGAATTAGATGATCAAAAAACGGAAGAATTGGTAGAAGAAAGAGGTTTTCTTGGATATTATAGAACGTCTGCAAAAACAGGAAATGGGGTTTATAAAGCTTTTCAAGCAATTATTAAAGAGTTATATAACAAGTATAAAGAAGAATAAAAAATGTATGATGATATCAATCAAGGATATCCGAAGATTTTATTTTTCTCTTCAAATCATTGTGCACCATGTAAACCGGTTGAAGAAATGCTAAAGAGGATAAATGTATCGTTATTTGGAAAAAAACTAAGAATCCAAAAAGTCTCAATTGATTTGGAGGAAAATCGTCAATTTACACAAGAATATCATATCACATCAGTTCCCACATTAATTATAGCAGATAAAAGATTAGCAGTGAATATTCAAGAAGAAGAAATTATTGATGCGATACTGTATGCGTTTATATCATCAGTTAAAATATAATTTTACAAAAATAAAAAGTATAATAAATAAAAAAGAAGTGAAATTTTATGGATAGGCAGTTACTCTCCAAAATCTTAGCTCAGATGAAAAAGAATTTAAAAGAAGGCAGAGATATTGGAGATATGAAAGTTGGTGCTTTATTAGCATTAGGACACCAATTAGAAGCAATTTTTTACTATTTAGGGCATGAATTAGGTACTATCTTGAAAATAAAACCCGTTAAGGATATTTCTCAGATTCCTGATGAGATTGAACGAATTATCACTGAATTTAATCTTGGAAAAGTCGAAATCACAGAAAGTACAGAGGAGATTGTGCAATTAAAACTTAAAGATCACTCCTCAATAAAGGATCTAATAAAAAAAGGGATTAAAACTACTGGAAGTTTTTGCTCATTTGAAGCAGGTTTATTAGCTGGAGTTGTGGAAAAATTAAGTGATCGTCATTGCTTCGCTCAAGAGTTAGGATGCAGTTTACAAACTGGTCAAAATTACTGTGAATTCATGATTGTATTTCAGAAAGACTAAATAGTTTAATTAAAAATTTTTTCTTATCCATTTTTTATGAAAATCTGTTGTTTAACAACATTCTATACATAAAAATAAAGTGGATTTAGAAAATTATTAATAAGGAAAAATTATATGATGAATATAAAAATAATTAGAATGATTTTTACTTAGTGATCATTTATGTCGTATATTTTAAAAATAGTTTTACTTGGAGAAGCGAGCGTAGGCAAAACATCGCTTGTTTATAGGTTTATTGAGAACAAATTTCGAGAAAATTACAAATCAACATTAGGAGTTAACTTACTTAAAAAAGATATGGACATTAAGGAATATGGTAGCGTTTCTGCTCAAATATGGGATCTTGGAGGACAAGAATCATTCAAATCTCTTAGAAAGTTATATCTAGAAGGAGCAAATGGTGCTTTATTAGTCTATGATATGACTAATAAGAAAAGTTTTGAAAAGCTTGGTGAGTGGGTTCAAAGTTTTAAGGATGCTAGAGATAATGCTCCAATAATATTAATAGGAAATAAGTCAGATTTAAAAAAGCAAATCAATATAAGTGAAAAAGAAGCAAATCAATATGCAAATTCTAATAACATGGGTTTGATCATTACTTCGGCTAAAACTGGCGAAAATGTTGAACAAGCTTTTATACAGATGACTAAAAAAATATTGGATTCAATTTCGAGTGAGATTTAGATATATTTTCAGTAGATAGGTTTTTTTTAATATTTCTTAATTAAGAAATTTTTTTTCGAAATCTTTTCTACAACTATTAAAATTCAACGATTTTAGCATTATTCTTTTTTAAATCTACCACCTTTATAAAGGAAGATTTATTTAAATAAAATTAACAAAAAAACCTCGAAATAAAGAATATAATTATTTTACAAATTTTAATTCACAATTATCACTCAATATTATCATGTCAGATGAAGATTTTGAAGACGAATTTGATGAATTTGAAGAAGATGAAGATATGGAAGGAGAAGAAGAGGAAAGAGAATACGACTATGAAACGGATTTAGATTACAAAATAGAAAATGTTGTAGCAACAGTTACAGTAGAGATTACAGAAAAAATCGATCTTAATCAAATTGCTAGACGTCATGCGGAAGTAGAATATAATCCTGAACGATTTCCAGGCCTAGTTATGCGTATAGAAAAACCTCGTGCTACCATCTTAATATTTTCTACGGGAAAGATGGTAGTTACTGGTCTTAGGCAAGCAGCTGAAGCAGAAAGGGTTGTAGATAAGGTTGTTAAGAATATTCGAAAAGCTGGAATAAAATTAGCTAATCCAGAAATTACAATTCAAAATATTGTAGCTTCTGGTGATCTTCATACAAATATTGACTTAAATATGGCTGCAATCGTCATGGAATATGCAATGTACGAACCAGAAGTTTTTCCCGGTTTGATTTACCGTATGCAAGATCCAAAGACAGTCTTTCTCATTTTTTCAACAGGAAGAATAGTTTGTACAGGAGCAAAACAAAAAGAAATTGTTAGAGATGCCGTTCTAAAATTAAATCAACAAGTACGAGAACTTGGTGTAGCGAAAAAGGATATAGGAGATTCTGAATACCAGGATATTACTTTTATATAATCTTTAATTTTATTTTATTCTTTTTTCATGGTTCTTTCCCCAGGGAGATTCTATACTTGAAATTAAGATGTCTAGAATGCGGATCTGATGAAATTTCAGATTTAACTCATGAAGTTAAAAATAAAGAAGAATTTTATCTCTATTTTAAAAGATATATTTATTGTCCTCAGTGTGATGAATATAAATTTCTTAAAGATAGAAGAAGAATAGATGGTGCAACTCCTCTAGCAACACAACAACCACCACCTAAAAAAGGAGCGAATGTTATAGTTAGTAACAAACTGTAATAATTAAACTGAAAAGTTAGGGAAATAGTCTAAATTAGTTTCTTTTCGTCGATCGCGTTAATAGAATTGATATATTCATTATACAATGCTTCAATCAACTTTTTTTCTTTAGCTTTATTAATAGCAAAAAGAAATAGCTGATTAAGAGTAACTTGGTTACTAATCTTATAAATATCTTCTGTTAATCCTATAATATCACTATATTGGTCAAGGAAATTGCATAAAATATAACGATTTTCATTTCGCATATTTATATTATTCAATTCTCCAAACATTTTCAAGATTAATGGAGCCTGATATCTAATTTGACTTTTTTGAATTGAACGAAAAAGTTTTAGAGTTTCATATCTATTTAGAGGACCCGACATAATTAAAGAAAGATGAAGGCTATTTTTGAACAAGAGTAATATTTAGATGATATCATAATATTATGATTAGGATTCTATAAATAATTCTTTCAATATTCATACTCAAAGCCTTTAAATTCATCAGTAAAGGCGGAAAATTCATGTTCAACTTTTTCAACACTAGCATGTTTAGGCCCTTGTTTGGAAAATTGAAGAAGTTCAATTAGTTTATCTTCAGGACCTTCTGCTTCTATTAATACTGTTCCATCAGGTAAGTTCTTTACATAGCCTTTCAAACCCAATCTTTGTGCCACTTTTCGAGTAGTATATCGGAAAAAAACTCCTTGAACATAACCATATACTTTTATCCTTATCCTAGATACTTTCATACTTTCAAATAATAAGAATCATTTTCAGGGTTGTATCCCACAACATTATTTTTTATGAGTGTTTCAAGAACATTATGAAGCCATTTTTTACTAGTTTTTATCACTTTTTCAAAATCACTAAGTTTAACAGCATCCTTTATTGATAATAAAAATAGAATTTTACTTTTTACTGGTAAGTGGTCAGTTTTTGTAATATAATCAAATTTAACTTCGTAATCATACTCTCTAGTTTTTAAATAAGCAACTTCATTGCTTAGTTTAGTTATAACCTCATCAGTTGTTCGAAATGCATCAAGACTAATATGAAACATTGCTTCTAAATTTTCTTTTAGCTTCTCTTCTTCAGTAAATTTGTCAATCTCTTGATTAAATTTTTCTAAAATTTCTAAATAATCATTACCATCATCAAATTTACTTAGAACAAGAACAATAATAATCTCTTTGTTTTCATTATAATAGGATACAGAGTTCCAGTTCTTTTCTTCTGTAATAATATATGATTCAGTGAAATTATGAGAAATAGTTATCTGTTGAACAACAGGATTTGGGATTTCAAGGGTTTCAGGGTATTTCAAATAAATAATACCACCTTCCACTTGATCCCACTGAATTAAAAAAATCCCATTTGGCATTTTCGAATAAAGATTTTTTATTTAAAAAATAATTTTATTTCACTTAATTAATCAAATATGATATCGTAATATATATATTTGACCGCAATAAGAGAATTTTTAAGTTAAACTGAAGAGTATAACTAAAAAAATATATAATACGATAATGATCTCTTATTTAGAGGATTTGATATGGTTGTATACTATGTATATATTTTAGAGGTTATTGCTAAGAATGGAAAAAAAAATTTTTATACAGGATACACCAACAACCTATATAGGAGATGGAATGAACATCGAAATGGTACAGGTGCTAAATTTTGTCGCGGTAAGAAACATATTGAGTTAAAATATTTTGAAATTTTTCAAACAAGAAAAGAAGCAATTAGGAGAGAATTAGAAATTAAATCTTTTTCTAGACAACAAAAAAGAGAATTGATAAAAAATTTAAGTATATAAGAAGTTAAAAAACATATCTCTTGAATCAAAAAAATTTTCTTATCTGTTTAGTAGGATTACCTGCTTCTGGTAAAAGTTCTTTTGCTAAATTACTTAAGCTTGCATTAAAAAATAAATATAGCTATTTAGAGGTTATTATAATTGATCCAGATATTATCCGGTATGATATGACAGGAGAATATTTTGATCATAATAAAGAAAATATTGTTAGAGAACAGAACCTTAATAGAATTAGAATTGAATTAGAAAAAGGAAAAATTGTACTTAGTGATGATTTGAACTATTTTACTAGTATGAGGCATGATTTAAAGGAAATTGCGGATGCTCTTAATTTAAGGTTCTTTATAATATATATCTCTACACCTCCCGAAGTATGCATAAAATGGAATGAAGAGAGGGGTAAACCTATTCCAAACGCGGTTATTACTAGAATTCACAATAAGTTTGATAATTTTAATAAATATCATTGGGATAGACCTATAGGAAAATATAATCTTTCAAAAATAAATGATAAAAATAAAATAATTCAAGAACTCTTAGAGAAAGTTGAGAAGGAGTTAAAAGAAACAGTAGAAGAAGAAATTATATATGATAAATCTAACGAATATAATGAAAAACTAGATAAAATTACAAGAAATCTTGTAAAAGAATTCCTAGTTACTAAAGATTATCTGGTTTTCAAAAAAAATATAATTAGCTTAAGAAAGAATTATTTAAAAGAATATAAGAATTGTTTTCAGACAGAATTAGAAATTAAGAAAACATTTCGAGAGTATGTGGAAAAGCACCTAAATAAAAAAATTAACTGAATCTTTAATATTCTAATTTTTATAAAAATTAAAGATAAAAAAAATAAACCATCAATACTTTTTTTAGCATATGTTAAATATTTCAAATAAAAATATTTCTTACAATTACTTAATGGTCTAAATAATTAAAAATGTCTCAAGAAAAAAACGTAAATAAGAATATTAAACTCAGAATTGAAAGACTGGATAAAGGTCGAAGTGGTCGTTCATTGTGTTATATTGATCAAGACATAATGCTTAATCTGCATTTAAATACAGGAGATATCATTGAAATAAGGGGAAAGAAAAAGACAACTGGAATTGCTGTTTCTTCCTCTGATGATAGAGGAACAGGGGTAATTAGACTTGATGGTCTTCAAAGACTTAATGCAGGTGCAACTATAGGAGAATATGTTTCTATTAAACTTGCTGAAGTATATCCTGCGATCGAAATAGTCTTAACTCCAACACGTCCTAATATTGATTTGAAAAGGCAAGCTGAAGCAATAAAAGGGAAATTGATTGATAAACCAGTAGTTATTGGAGATATTGTTGATGTCTTTGGGACTTTCGTTCAAAGAGATGATGCAGATAACCCTATGTCGGATATTATGAAAATGTTTCAGTTTGGAGCAAAAAAAAGGCCAACTTTAGGGACACTAAGGTTAATTGTTGAAAATATGAAGCCATCGGATAAAGTTGTGAAAATTACAAGAGATACTATAATTAAAGTTAATAAAAGGGTTGCTGTTCTTAATGTTTCTGGTGGAGTGGTTACCTATGATGATGTTGGAGGTTTAACTGATGAAATTCAACGAATTAGAGAAATGGTTGAATTGCCATTAAAACATCCTGAATTATTCCACCGATTAAATATAGATCCTCCTAAAGGAGTTTTATTTCATGGACCATCAGGAACAGGTAAAACACTTATGGCTAAAGCGGTATCTCAAGAATCAAACGCTAATTTTATAACAATTAATGGTCCAGAAATAATGAGTAAGTTTTATGGAGCAAGTGAAGGTAGACTTCGTGACATTTTTAGAGAAGCAGAAGAAAATGCACCATCTATTATTTTTATTGATGAAATAGATTCTATTGCTCCAAAGAGAATGGATACATCAGGAGAAGTAGAAAGAAGAGTCGTTTCTCAATTGTTATCTTTAATGGATGGTTTACGTGGTAGAGGAGAAATAATATGCGTCGGTGCAACTAATAGAGTTAATGCTATTGATGAAGCTTTACGTAGACCAGGTAGATTTGATAGAGAGATTGAATTTGGTGTTCCAAATGTAAAGGGAAGAAAGGAAATCTTCCAAATACATACAAGAGGGATGCCAATGGAAAAAGATATTAATCTTGATAATTATGCTGAAATAACTCATGGATTTGTAGGAGCAGACATTATGGCTATTTGCAGAGAAGCGGCAATGTTTTCTTTACGAAGAGTCTTACCTAAGATAAATTTAGATGAACCAATTCCGAGTGAAATTATTCAAGAATTGAAAATAAAAGATGATGATTTCGTTAAAGCAATAAATCTAATTGATCCATCAGCTATGAGAGAAGTAATGGTGGAGATACCAGATGTGTCTTGGGAAGATATTGGGGGGTTAGAAAGCATAAAGCAAGAGTTAAAAGAGGCAGTTGAGTGGCCATTGAAATATCCTAAATTATTTGAGAAAGCAGGAATACGACCATTAAACGGAATACTGCTTTTTGGTCCTCCTGGATGTGGGAAAACTCTATTAGCAAAAGCAATTGCGAATGAGAGTCAATCGAATTTTATAGCTATTAAAGGCCCAGAGATTTATTCTAAATGGGTAGGAGAAAGTGAAAGAGCTGTTAGAGAAATTTTTCGCAAAGCTCGCCAAGCAGCACCATCAATTATATATTTTGATGAGATCGACGCTATTTCCGCAGGAAGAGGAAATTATGAAGGAACTCACACATTTGCCTCTATTGTAAATCAGATATTAGTTGAAATGGATGGTATTGAAAATCGGAAGGGAATAGTCACAATTGCGAGCACAAATCGACCAGATATTGTCGATCCTGCTTTTCTTAGACCGGGGCGGTTTGATCGTCTAATTTTTGTAGAAGCTCCTGATTATGAGGCAAGATTAAATATCTTACAGGTACATTCAAGAGGGATGCCTCTTGCTGAGGATGTGTCATTGGAGAGGATCGCCCAAAATACCGAAGGGTATAGTGGTGCGGATTTAGAAAATGTTTGCCGTGAAGCTGGAATGCAAGCAATTAGAGAGAAAATGGAAAACTTGGAGAAGATTGAAATTAAACATTTCGAGTTTGCTCTTTCCAAAATTAAATCTACTTTACCTAGAGAAATAATTGAAAAGTATGAAAGTCTTGCGAAACAAATTACGGAATCCCGGAACATAAAAGAATCCCAAACGGACTTATATAGATAGAAAGATTTTCTTATTTACTTATTTTCTCCTTTATTGTTGTTTAATTTGTAAAATTTTAAAATATACCTTATCTATTTATGATTATTCAAATAAGTGAAGAGAAAATCATATGAGTGAAATAAAAGTAGATTGGATTGGACATATAAAAAAGTACCAGCGAGCTATGGAAGAATTGAATCTTGATTTTTGTATTCTTACACGAGTTAAATCAATAACCTATCTTTCTGGTTGTTTTGTTCCTTGGAAAAGTTATATATTTTTACCTAAAGAGGGTGTAGGAGAGCCTATTCTCTATACTGTTCTTTTAGATGTTGAAAGAGTAAAAGCTGAAGGGCAAATGAAAACTGAAGGTTGGGGTCCTATAAAAGGATTTTATTGGGAGAAAAAAGTACAAAGAGTTGCAAAAAAAATGGGATTGTTTAATCCAAAAGGAAGTCCTCCGAGAATTGGTGTTGAATTGGGAAGTGATATTTGTATAACCGGACAAATGCTCTCTTATACGGAAGGTGAATTGTTGAAGAAAGTGTTTCCAGGATGTAAGATAGTAGATTTTAATGACAAAACAGAAAGAATTCAATTCATCAAAGAACCTGAAGAAATCGCTCTACTTCGTAAAGCAAGTGAGATTACAGATATAGGCCAAGAAGCTGTAAAAAATGAATTATTAGAACGCCCTAAAGGAAAGACTTTCACTGAAAATGAAATAGCAGGAATTGGTACTTTAGCTATGAGAAAGGCAGGAAGTAATTATGAATGGACGTTTACGGGAAATCAGGAAATTGGTTCAGGATATCGAGCAGCTTGGACTTTCAACGGATGCACCCCGGCTACAAACAAAAAAGTAAATGAAGGTGAATCTTTGTTGGTGGATCTTCATAGTGAATATGGCTGCTACCTTGGAGATTTAAGTCACAATTATATACTAGGAAAATGTCCTTCAAAACTTAAAGAATTCAATGATGTATACGAGCAATTATGCTATACACTTATTGATAATATGTATCCAGGGAACACATTTGAAGAATGTTATCAAGAAGTAAGAAAAGTAGCAGAAAAATCAGGTTATGAAAATGATTTGTTTTTTGGGATAGGACATGGAATCGGCTGTATTGGGAATGAATCATGGCCAGTTGTTGTACCCCAAAAGGATTGGGGTTCAATGATTTTTGTCGAAAATATGGTAGAAATTGCCGCAATTGTATTCAACCGTCCTGAGTTAGGAGGTTTAAGACTGGAATCACCGACTCTTGTAACTAATAAAGGAGCTGAAGTATTGCCTAAGACAAAGTTTGAAGTAGACTATATTTAGTATTTCTTTAATATTTAATTTGAATTAATTTATAAGCTATGAATGAATTCTTCAATTCTATTCATAACTTCTTCTAGTTTTTCTAATTCATATAAGTATGATAATCTTATAATATAATCAAAAAAATTATAAATTAAATTGAGCAAGCATCAATTTAATGTGGAAGAAATAATTTTAGATTTCTATATTAGAATTTAAAGATAAAGATTTTAATATTACTATTAGTATTTAATTTTTATAAGATTTTGAGTGTATCTATTCATGTTAAGCGATCTTAATAAAGAATTAATTCAAATTATAAATAAAAGTCCTGTAATTGTTTTTCTTTGGAAAAACTCTAAAGGTTGGCCTGTTGAGTTTGTTTCTGAAAATATTAAGGAGTATGGATATGAACCAAATGAATTTTTAACTGGAAAAATTCTGTATGCTGACATTATACATCCTGATGACAGTGCAAGAGTTGAAAAGGAAGTAAAGACTTATAGTAATTCAAATATTTCAGAGTTTACTCAAGAATATCGAATTTTTACGAAAAGTAATAAAATATATTGGGTTGATGATCGTACTTTTATTAGGAGAGATAACAAAGGTAGAATTACTCATTATCAAGGAATTATATTAGATATCACAAAAAGAAAAGAACTAGAGCAAAGAATCACTGAATCAGAAAATCTTTTTCGAAAAATTTTAGAGAATACATTTATAGGATTTGCAATTCATCAAGAAAACAAAATAGTATATGTAAATAAAGCATTATCTATGATAGTTGGATATCCCATTGAGGAATTACTTAGTTGGAAGATACCAGAATTTATAGAAAAGATCCATCCAGACTATCAAGAAGTAGTGATAAATAGACTTCAAATTCATCGAAAAGGAGATGAAAATATATACACTTTTACAGAATTTCCAATATATACTAAGACTGGTGAATTAAAATGGGTTTACACTAATGAAAAATCTATTCGGTATCATAATAGACCAGCAATAATAACTGCTCTTGTTGATATTACTGAGATGAAAACAATTGAAAAAAAATTAATTGAATCACAACAAAATTATCGAAAGGCTTATGAAAGAGAGAATTTCTATAAGGATCTTTTTACACATGATATGAGAAATATTCTTCATGGGATTTTGAATATTTTGGAAGTATATCATTTAAAGGAAGAAACGAAAAAAAAAGATGAATCAATTAAAGATTTGGTTAACGAAGTGCAAATACAAATCTCTCGTGGAACATCATTGATTAAAAACGTGAGAAAGATATCTGAAATTGAAGATAAAGATAAAAAATTGATTCCTATAAATTTATACCATATTATAGAGAGTGCCTGCCGAAATGTTAAAAGAATATTCAATAACAAAGAAGTAGATATATCTTTAAATTCAATTAATGAGGATATATATATTTTAGCGGATGATTTAATTGATTTTGTAATAAATAATATCCTGATAAACTCAATAATACATAATCGTAATAATATAGTTGAAATAAATATTGAAATCTCTCAAATTCAAGAAAATTTTAAAAGTTATATTAAAATAGAATTTACTGACAATGGAAATGGCATTCCAGATTACAAAAAGAAGTTAATCTTCAAAAGAGAGCTTTCAAAAGAAAAAAGTACAATCGGAATGGGCTTAGGATTAAGCCTGGTCAAGAAAGTATTAGATGGTTATGATGCAAAAATTGTAATTAAAGACAAAATTCCTTTTGATTATACTCAAGGAAGTAAATTTATAATTACTTTTCCACAAGTTTGAATTAAATTATGAGAATTTTTATAGTGGAAGATGACAATTTAATTAGGAAGATATATTGTGAATTACTAGCTTTTATGGGACATGAGGTACTGGAGTGTGCTACTAATGGAGAAGAGGCAATAAATATGTTCAAAAATTTTTCTATTAAGCCTGATTTAATAATAATAGACTATCGTTTACCTATTAAAAATGGTTTAAATGTTATGAAAGAAATTTTAAAACAAGATAGAGAAAGCAAGATAATGTTTGCTAGTGCAGACAATTCTATTAAAGAGGAATCGTTAAAATCAGGAGCAATCAGTTTTATTGAAAAACCATTCAATTTTACAAAATTAAAAGAAGAAATTACAAAATTATCTCAAAGTAAATATCGTGAAATTTCAAAAATGTGATTATTATTTAGAATAAATTATTAATTCTAAATTCTAAAAAGATATTTTTAAATCTTAGGTTCTGAAAATCCTAATACTATTTCAAAATAAATTAATATGTCTCTATAAAACACATATTTCAATCCATTAAAATAAAAGCTATTACATTAATAAGACTTTATATTTACTAATTAAAATTAGGCTAATTTTCGAACAAAGTTTTCAATTCTATTCATAGCTTCTTCAATTTTTTTATATTCTGTTGCGTAGGAGATTCTTATCATATAATCTGAAAATGAGCCAAAGATACCCCCAGGTACAACCGCAACTCCTTGTTCTTTTAGAATTTTTTGTGAAAATTCAAAACCAGTCAAATTATATTGTTTAGTTGAAGGCATCACATAAAAAGCACCTTTGGGTTTTATAACATCAAAACCCATTTCATTTAATCGATCGTATACTAAATTCCTTCTTTTATCAAAACTCTCCCAAATTTTATTAAAGAAACTATAACCCATTTTTAATGCTTCAATATATCCATATTGAGCTGCATGATTAGTTCCTGCTATTGTATATTGATGATATTTCTCCATTAAGTCAATAATTTCCTTCGAAGCAACAGCATATCCTAATCTGAAGCCTGTAGCTGAAAACAATTTTGACATAGCATTTACAGTGATAGTTCGCTCTAACATCCCGTCAAGAGAAGCTGGACTAGTATGTTTCAAACCATCATAAATATAATTTTCATATACCTCATCAGTGATTAGATAAAGATCATTTTCAATAATCAAATCAACAATCTCCTTCAACTCTTTTGGATTAAGAGCATGACCAGTGGGATTATTTGGAGAATTAATCAGTATCGCTTTAGTGTTAATTGTAATTGCTTTTTTTATTCCCAGAATATTAGGACTAAAATCTCTATTTCGCTCAACTTCTATTACTTTTACTCCAAAAAAAGAAGCACAATAAAAATATGACACAAAATTCGGAGATGATATGATTAGTTCATCTCCGGGATTAAAGATTGAAGCAAATGCCAGAGTTATAGCCTGACTAGCACCATTAGTAACGATAATATTATCCTGCCAATTAACATTAATCTTGTTTATATCACTTAGTTTTTTTTCGATTAATTGTAATAATTCAGGTATTCCTCTTGTTGGTGCATACATCGTGATTTTTTGTTTTAAAGCTTTAATATTCCCTTCTATTACTGGATCAGGAGTTTTAAAATCAGGTTGTCCGATCCCTAAACTGATAACATCTGATCGCTCTAAAGCAATGTTAAATAATTCCCTTATAGCTGATTTTGGAGCTTTTAAGAGTTTTTCAGAAAGATCTTTCATGATAAGTACTTTAAATTTTATTAATTGATTAAACCTGGAGGTCATTAAATTGATACAAAAAAAAGTTATGCGATACTATTAAAATTTATTAAATCTCAAGACCGTGATTGTTTAAGATTTGATTTACCAGAAGCTTAAATGCTTGTTCAATATTTTCTCCCAACTTCGCACTAGTTTCAATAAAGTGGCTAGCATTGATTTTCTGAGCGATTTCTTGTCCTCGTTCTGTTGTAACTACTCTTTGATCTACTAAATCAGTCTTATTTCCAATTAAAATATACACTCCTTCTTTTTTAACATACTTTTTAAAATCTTTTAACCATTTGGAGTTAACGTTATCAAATGTACTATATCGAGTAACATCATAAACTAATAGTGCACCCTGACAACCTTGAAAATACATACTACGAACAACACGATATTTTTCTTGCCCCGCAAGGTCCCACATTATTAACCTTACTTTTATGCCATTTAGATTTACATCTTTGCGAACAATGTTAGCACCTAATGTAGGTTTATAATCTTCTTGGAATGAACCTTCTACAAATTGATTTATCAAAGATGTTTTACCTACTGCAGCATCACCTAATATAACTATTTTATATACAAATTCACGTTCAAGATTCGTTTCTCCAGTTGTCATACTGCAATTTAATATTTTGTTGTAGGTCTATTTAATACTTTTTTTATATATTAATAAAAGACTTTTTTATATTGTGACGGGATTTCTAATAATATCAATTAAATCTTTATTTTTAGATTATTTAATACTTTTGTCAATTCTCAATTTGAGGATAAAACTGTTATGATTAGGATCATTAATATTTTCTTTATTTCTCTCATAAATGATATTATGTTCTGAAGGTAATGATTTTTCTAGTGAATGAATTAAAAATCCTACAAACAAATCACAAGGGACTCCAATTTCAGAACAGAAGATACAACTATCAACATAAATTACGATTTCGTTTTCATTTTTTTCTTGGATGAAAACTTTCCAATCTGCAATTATTGATGAGTTTACTTCATTTATAATTTCTTCAAAACTTTTCCCAAAAGGAAATAAATAGAATGAAAATTTTTTACCAATTTCAAAAAGGAGATCTGTAGATTCATAGAGCAAGCAGTTTTGAGCTGAAATGATTTTCTTAAAAGAAAATAAATCTAATTTATCATTAGGATCTTTGTCTCTAATATCCTTTATATGTAGCATCTCTGCTTCTCTTAAGATCGACTTCATCCCATCATAATCAAGAACATCATGATAAGCTTGGAGAAGCGCCACAACCACTTTATTTTTTACAGAACCTTTATAATCTCCTATCATTTGTATTTAGATTAATATAATTGTTTTTATAATATTTGAGAAAGTTATTTTACTCGAAATTAACTCCATTTTTCCTTAATATATGTAAAACTAACTTTTTAAAAGCATCTTCAACATTCTCACCATATTTTGCACTTGTTTCAAGAAATTCCTTTGCCTCTATTTTCTGGGCAAGAGCCATTCCTTCAGATGTGGTGACTTTAATTGAATCCTTTAAATCCAATTTATTACCAATCAATATATAAATACCGTCTGGTCTGCCAAATTTATTAAAATCTTCAAGCCATTTAGTAGTTATTTGATTAAACGTTGCATACCGTGTTATATCATAAACAAGTAGTGCTCCAGTGCATCCCTGGAAAAACATTTTTCGTGTTAAATCATATTTATCTTGTCCAGCGATATCCCATAAGATAAGACGGATATCTATATTAAATTCCTCTAATTTTATGTCTTTGGTAACTATATTAACTCCAAGAGTAGGTTGATAATTTTCACTAAAGGAGTGGGTGATATAGTTTTTAATTAAAGATGTTTTTCCAACTGCAGGATCCCCTAGGAGTGCTACTTTCAATGTCCATTGTCTTTTCTTATTTTCTCCCATTAAAGATCAACTTAAAGTTATAAATCTAAAAGTGAAAGATCAAATTGATGATCAAGAGATCGAATTAATTTATAATCAATTTCAATAATTTTTACTTCACCTGTTACAGAAACTATACTTGGTTGACTTAAGTGACCCCCTATTAAAGAATAATCACTTCTTCCTAAGGTTACGTGCAAATGTATTACCGGTTCTTTTTCTTTATAAGCAATATTTCCCATACAACTTATTAGTTCAACATTGTCTTCAAAAGTTTTCATCCTATAATCTTTTGCTTTTAAATCATAAAATCCAATTGTAAATTTCTTCAATGCTCCAATACAGTTAATAATCCCAGAAATTATATCATATTTCTTTACAATCTCTATTATAGAGCTAATTAAATCTTCATTAGGTTCAATTTTTCCAATAATAATTCTTGTAATTTTTGTTTCTAGATCTTTCAATAAATATCAACTTTGAGTTTAACTGATTGAACTATAATTTTTTTTTAAAATTCTCCCGAAATATAAAGCCTAATAATCGTTTTTAATTAGTTATAGATAAAATAATTTCATATTTTTTATAGTTGAGCTAAATAAGAGATTTTTATGCTTTTGCTACAAAAAAAGTTTTTTCTTTAAATCTCAAAAACTAATGTTCATAGATAACTTTTTAAAATTATTTTACTTTTAATTAAATAATATGTGGATGTGGATGCTATGAATAAATTAGTTAATTTCTCAGGTTCTACTCAAAATATGATTAAGATAATATCCACTATTATTATTATTATTTAAATTTACTTATTTATGAAGTAAATTTTCATAGCTTTTAATCCTCATCCAACTTCATGAATAAGACTTTCGTGAATTATAATCTATTTACGCAGACTCTAATTATTTTTTTTATAGGATTGATGGAATAAAACAAGAAATGAAAGGTGTTAATAATTTCATATAACAAGAAGGAAATGGAAATTTTAGAATATTGGAAAAAAAATAAAATATTTGAAAAAAGTGTGGAGCAAAGACCTAAGGATAAATCTTATGTATTTTATGATGGTCCCCCATTTGCAACAGGATCACCGCATTATGGTAATATTTTAAGTATTATAACAAAAGATGTCTTTCCGAGATATTGGACAATGAAAGGGTATCGTTGCGAGAGAAAATGGGGTTGGGATTGTCATGGTCTCCCAATAGAGAGTATATGTGAAAAAGCACTAAATATAAGACAAAAGAAAGAGATTTTTGAGATAGGGATATCAAATTTCAATGAATATTGCAGATCAAAAGTTCTATCGAATGCTAATGAATGGAAAAAGACAGTTGAACGAATGGGTAAATGGATAGAGTTTGATAATTCCTATAAAACGATGGATAATACATATATGGAAACTGTGTGGTATATTTTTAAGAAAATCTATAATGAAGGGTTTGTATATAAAGGTAAAAAAGTATTATTTTATTGTCCTCGCTGTGAAACTCCACTTTCAAACTTTGAAATTGCGATGGATAACAGCTATAAGGACGTTACTGAAACTTCTTTAACAGCAAAATTCAAATTAAGAGATGATCCAAAAACATACCTGTTAGCTTGGACTACTACACCTTGGACTTTGATAGGAAATGTAGCACTAGCCATTAATGGTGAACAAACGTATGTTAAGTTGAAAGTTGATAGTGAATTTTATGTTTTAATTAAAGATAGATTGAATATCGTCAAAGATGACTATGAAATCATAGAGGAATTCAAGGGAAAGGAACTTTTAAATAAGAAATATGAGCCATTGTATTATGTCTCAAATGAATCTAACGGAAATGCTTATTTTGTTATTGATGGTGGCGAAGAAGTACTTTCGGATGAAGGAACAGGAATTATACACTTAGCGCTTTATGGTGAATTTGATTATGAGATGATTAAGAAACATAATTTAGCTATAATTCAACATATTGATGAGCATGGTAAGTTGAAAAACGGTCCAAAAGATTGGGTAGGGATATGGTTTAAATATATAGATAAAGAAGTATTTGAGGATTTAAAAAAGAGGGATCTCCTTTTCAATTCAGAAGAATATACACATTCTTATCCTTTCTGTTATAGATGCGATACTCCTTTAATTTATAATGCTCTTGATGCGTGGTTTATAAATATTCAGTTATTAAAATCAAGACTCTTGGAAACTAATAAAAAAATTAATTGGTATCCAGAAGAGGTAGTAAGAAGATATCAAAATATAATTCAAACCGCCCCTGACTGGTGTATATCCAGAAATCGGTTTTGGGCTACAGCTATACCCATTTGGATTTGCGAAAAATGTAATGAAACTAAAGTAATTGGCTCTATTAAAGAATTACAAGAAAATTCAATTGAGGAAGTTTCTGATGATTTGGATCTGCATAAACATATAGTTGATGAGATACATCTAATATGCCCAAATTGTAAAAAATCTATGAATCGTATTTCAGAAGTTTTTGATTGCTGGTTAGAGTCTGGATCAATGCCATTTGCTGCAAAACACTATCCATTTGAAAATGTGAAATGGTTTAATCATAATTTTCCAAGTGATTTTGTTTCTGAGTATATTGGACAAGTGAGGGCATGGTTTTATTACATGCATGTAATTTCTGTGCTAATCTTTGATGATATTCCATTTAAAAATGTAGTTGTGAATGGTAATATTCTAGCTGAAGATGGAACTAAAATGTCTAAGTCTAAACTAAATTTTCCTGATCCAAATTTAATAATAGAAAAATATGGCGCTGATGCGTTGAGAATTTATCTTATGTCTTCACAGTTAATGAGAGCTCAGGATTTAAATTTCAAAGAAGAAATAGTAAAACAAGTTTATCGTAGATTTAACTTGTTATTAATCAACGTTCTGAGATTTTATTCAATGATTAAAACAGAAAATCTCAAAAAAGTGATTTATCTTTCAGAAAATATCCTAGATAAATGGATCATCAGCAGAATACAACTATTGGTTAGTGAAATAACTAAGCGATTGGATGACTATGATACAGCAGAAGCTAGTAGAAAGGTTTTTAGTTTTATAGAAGATCTTTCTGCTTGGTATATTAAGAATAGTAGAGAGCGATTTAAAAGTGAAATTTTAAAAGATAAATCAGAAGCCGTGAATACATTATCTTACACACTTTCAATTCTCTCAAAACTTTTAGCGCCTATCACACCATTTATATCAGAAATGATATACCAAAAATTGAAAGAAACAGGACATGTCAATTTAACTTCTGTACATTTAGAAGAATGGCCAAAATATGATGAAAAACTAGTCAATCTAGAAACTCATGAAAAAATGGAACTATCAAGAGAAATTTTAAGAAGATCACTTGAATTAAGAGAACAATTTAAAATTCCAATAAGACAAGTATTGCAAAAACTGGTGTTAAGAGGAGTAACACTTAAAAGTGAATATTTAGAAATTATTAAAAGAGCTACTAATGTAAAAGAAGTAATTATAGAGCAAGAAGAAAGTCCAGATATAATTGTTGAGCTTGATACAGAAATTACATTAGAATTGAAACTGGAAGGTATATCAAGAAATTTAATAAGACACCTGAATAACTATAGGAAAAAATTAAATTTATCTACACAAAATAGGATCGATCTCTATCTAACTACTGAAAGCAAGGTAATTCTGGAATCAATTGATAATTATGAAGAAAGAATTAAAAAGATGATACAAGCGGATAATATATTTAGAAGTGTCGAAGGAAAATTAGATGTTAAGAAAATTACCATAGATAATAATGAAATTGAAGCATATATAGAAGTAAAAAACTAATTCCTTTTTTAATGATAAATACACTTCCATTCTATCTCCGTAAAATTCTTATTTTTACTTAATTTCTATTATTTTATGCTTAAGATCTATAATACTATGTCTCGTGAGAAGGAGATATTTATACCATTAGAGGAAGGAAAAGTAAAAATCTACACATGTGGTCAAACCGTTTATGATGATGTGCACATTGGAAATGCAAGAACTTATAGTTCCTGGGACGTGGTTATCAGATATCTCCGACATAAAGGCTATGATGTATTTCATGTTCAAAATTTTACAGATGTTGGTCACTTAACTGATGACGCTGACCAAGGGGAAGATAAAATTGAAAAACGAGCTAAAGAACAGAAAATAAATCCATGGGAGCTAGTTGATAAACAAATTCAAGAATATTGGCAAGTTATTGATGACTTAAATATTCAGAGGCCGAATATTTCTCCTAGAGCTACGGCCCTAATTCCTGATATGATAGAAATCATCAAAATTTTGTTAGAAAAAGGGTATGCTTATGAAGTGGAAGGAAATATATATTATGATACATCAAAATTTAAAGATTATGGAAAGATGGCTAAATTAAAACTTGATGAGGAGAAAGCACAAGCACGTGTTGATAAAGACCCTCTAAAAAAGAATTATTTTGACTTTGCACTATGGTTAAACGCTCAGAAAGGGGATCAAATCCATACCATGAGATGGAAATCACCATGGGGCGAAGGATATCCTGGTTGGCATCTTGAATGCTCAGTTATGGGAATGAAATATTTGGGAGAAACTTTAGATATCCATGGTGGTGGGATTGACCACATTCCTACGCATCATCCAAATGAAATTGCTCAATCAGAAGCAGCTACAGGAAAAAAATTTGTGAATTATTGGATGCATGCAGAATTTATCACATTGAACGGGAAAAAAATGAGTAAAAGCCAAGGAAATTATGTTACTGCTCGAGAATTAATTGATGAGCACGGAAGTCTAGTTGTACGTATGGGCCTTGTCTCCGGACAATATCGGTCTGCTGTAGACTGGAATCCATCTGTTATTGAAAATGCAAAGAATAATATTCAAAAAATAAAGAATTGCTTAATGGCAATTGAACACTCATCTGGAGGAAGTGAAACTACCTTGGAAAACGCAATTAGTAACGTTAGAAATGAATTTGAAGAAGCAATGGATGACGATTTTAATAATCCAAAAGCTCTGGCAGTAATTTATGAATTCATTAGAATAATTAATAGTTCATTAAATAACAAAAAAGAAATACTTTTGAAAGCTCGGGATACCTTACTCGAACTTCTTGGAATATTTGGACTCGATTTTAGCAAAAGAGAAGAGGATCTTGATGTTAAATTGAATAATCTTATGGATATTATCATAAATATTCGTGATAATGCAAGAAAAGAAAAAAATTACGAACTGAGTGATGAAATAAGGAATCGTTTAAAGAGTGCGGGAATTCAACTTGAAGACACTCCAGATGGGGTGCGTTGGAAAATTTTATAGTTTTTTGATCACTTCTTCATTTTCTTTTATATTACTCTTTAAAAGTATTAATTTCTATTATTCCATTTAAAATTAATTCATATAATGAAATATGGTAGATGATTTTAGGTAAGAAAATCAATGAAAAGAAATAAAATGAAGTTAAAAAAATAAGATAAAAAAAATTATTCGACAGTTTTCAGCAATTGTTCAATCTCTGCTTGGATAACTTCTGGTTTCTTGGCCGTTTTACCTGCTATGGCGAGTTGACGCTCGATTATTGGTCTATGGTAAGTGTTCATTGAACAGAAAGGAATTTCTCTAACTTTGGAAGAGTCTTCTGGATCAATTACTCCGTAATGAACCAAACAATTGCAAACTCTGTTGAGGTCGAAGTTATAGGCATCTTGGAAGTGCATGCTTGAAACCATTAAATTTCGGTTATGTAAAAAGTCTCCTGCTGATTTAAGGTTTGGAGCCATCACTAGACGAGCAAATGCCTGGTATGTTTTGTTTGTAAGAATTTTCTCAGGGTGTTTGATGTATCGTGCGGCGCCTGCAAAATAATAAGCTTTAATCATTTGACGATACCCTAAACTGGTCATATCATCGACGAAATTACCAATTTTTGATATAAGTTGACCGAAATCACTTAAATCAACACCTTTTAGTAAACCCGTAGGCTTAGGTACTTCTTGTTTTTCAACCATATCCCATACTTGATTTGACCACTTAATCAAACCTTCAGCATCAAAAAAGTTTTCAATTGGTTCCCAATCGCCTTTCTCATTCACAACACAAATAGTAGCGAATCCGCAGTCTTGGTGGCTTGTCATGCTAAATGGTGGCATTTCATCAAACCAAGCCAAAAGTTTAGTCATTTTAGCAGTTGTAGCGATTGGATAAAATTTAGTCACTGCACCTCCAGTATGAGCATTAATAGCTTCTTTTAAATCAGAGGTTGTATATCTGATATCCATTAATTCTTCAAAGCTAATACGCCCAGTTAAAGAAACTGGTTGGAAAATAATACCTGATACTACATCACAGTTATCTCGAGCATAATCTAAGATTTTACCAATTTCATGATCATTTACTCCTTTAGCGATAACAGGAACTAGCATAATACCGTAAAATCCAATTTTTCGGGCATTTTCAATAACTCTCTGCTTGAGTGGCCATAAGTTAACACCTCTAATCTTTTTCCAAATTTCAGGATTATCGGTAGCGTCAAATTGAAGATAAATGGCATCCATTCCAGCATCCATGCATTTTTTCATGAATTCTGGTGATTTGCCAAATCGAACTCCGTTAGTAGTAACCATTATTTCTGTAAAGCCTAATTCTCTGCCTTTTCGAATTATTTCTGGAAGATCATCTCTAACTGTTGGTTCTCCTCCAGATAATTGAAGTAAAACAGCAGGTATTGGCTTCATTGATCTGAAATGTTCCATAATCTGCGCAATTTGTTCAAAGGACGGTTCTACGACATAACCTGCTGCACTTGCGTTAGCAAAACAGATTGGACATGCAAGATTACACCTGTTAGTTATATCAATTAAGCAAATGTTAGGAGCACTTTGATGGTTTTCACAAAGACCACAATCAAATGGGCATCCTTTACTGGTGCATTCTTTAATCCCTGAAGATACATACTCTGGTTTTGTGGAGTTATTTATTGTGGATCCAATTTGATCAGTAAATTGCTGTTGCCATTTATAATCTTCTGGATCAATAGAAATTTTATCCTTAAATTCTCCGTGCTCTTTGCATGTTTTTCGCATCATTACCCAATTTGTTTCAGGATCTACGTAAATTTCAGCATGTATATGCTTCATACATTCTGGACAAATGCTTGTAGTGGTTCGAATAATTTCTACGTTATCATTATGAGCAGTTTGAGTTTCTAATTCAGTCATAAGAATCTATACTCTATTGTAATTTGTTTAAAATAGTGTTTTAATAAATAGTTATTCTATTAATTAAACTTTTAAATCATTTAAATCTTATAATAATATCTATATTCTTATCGATATTATTAAAAAAGATTAAAATTCTTAATAAAATTGAAAATTTAGTGTAGTATTTTAATCTTCTTAAATAGAAAGAATAATCATAACCTTTAAATATTAAGGTTTTGCATTTATTGAATTTAGTATCACATTATCTCTTAGAAAATTTTAATACTTTCTATAATAAGGATTCCTGTTTTAAATTCAGTTCTCTATTCAAGCAATTATCTTTTAAGAAAGTAACTATTGATTATATTTTAAAGGTGACTCCTGCCCTACGAGACGCAAAGATAGCGTCTAAACAAAATAGGGGGAGGAGGGCGAAATCAGAGTGTAAAAATTTACACTACCAAAAGACAAAAATCCAGGGTGTAGGCAGGAGTCATGATATTTTGATTCCGGTTTATAATTAGTATTTTTTTCCTATTTTGCTTTATCTGAATTTGAAAATGCAATGAATTCTGATTAAATTGTATTTCTTTATTGGTATATTAAATTTAAATTTTTATCCTTAATTTATTATATCATTACGAGTTTATAAATTAAATTATTGTATTTAGTAGGTTTTAATATTTAATGATTATATTTTAAATAAAAAATACAATTGTTAAATTAATCTATTTTATTTACAAATATAAAAAACTTATGAAAATTATGTCAGAAAAAAATAAAAAACAAACGGTAGGAAGACCAGAACCGGAGTTTAAACTCAATTTTGTAACCTTGATATGGTTAATTATTGGTTTTATTGTGTCTTGGATAAATATGCTTATCATATTAGATTCGATGGAGATTTGGTCTTACTTGACAATAATATTTACAACAATTTTACCAACAGTGATAATTGGGTTAAAAAATAGATATTGGGGATATGGTTATTTATTTGGATTTGCAATTGCTGGAATTCCGTTCCTGATAATTATGGATCTATTTATAGGGGGTTATACGTTTGCAACTGCCCTGCTAATATTTGTTATATTGTGGTTAATTTTTTGGAAGGCTTGGAGATCGCTTTCAGCAATTAAACAAGTAGAATGATGCCTAAATTGGGAGGATATTAAGAATTTAGTTTATATTAAAACTAATTGTTTACATTTAATACATAATTTTGCTTCTTTCGCGGCGTTTTTGGCACATTCAAGGCAATAATTTGATTTACATGTTGGACAAATATAGATTTCACCTTTAATTTCACCTTTATGGAATAGACAAAAATTTTGATTTAATTTAGTTGAAGGTGGAAGGACTGGGGGAGGAGGTCTTTTATCGGACATTGAATCATCAAAAATGATGTCTTGTTAATTTATTTAGAAAAAAATAGTGTATTACCGAAATCCAAAAAATAATTACTCAAGGGTAGGGATATCTTCAATCATAACAGTAATAACATTTGCAACAGACATGAACTTTTCTTTAATAGTGTCAATAGTTAATTCTCCTGCATCAATCATATCTCCAACAAGATAAGTTTCATAGAAACATTTTTCCATTTCATAGCATAATCCAGTCGTATGTAAAATCTCTTTGCTTAAATTTAACTCATTCAATACATTAGAGATTCCTTTAACGAGATCTGGTGAAAATTCCTTTAGTTTCACAAGGATCTTCTTAATATTTTTATTTTTAGTGGGAAAACAGCTGATTTTAACAACATCTTCTCGGGATATGAAAATTAATAAATAATAAGGTGAGTCTAAAATTTCTTCTTTAATTTCTGATGGAAAAATTGGATTTTTATTAAGTTCATTATTGGTTATAATAAGACCTATTGAAATTTTATTTTTTTGATTGCTATTGTCTGTTTCCATTATAATCAAAAACTTAAAGATAATTAAAAGTTATATTTGAGTAAGCATATATAAAGTTTTTTTATTTATAATCTTTTATAGAGATCACATAGATTGTGTTTGATCAATTACATTGATTCATTAATTATTTAACCAGAAATTCTTTCCTCTTTTTGTATTTTTTAAAATTAGGTGTTACTAAGATATTATTTGTATTTTATATTCAAATCTAATTTTCATTACTTAATATTTCTTTTAATTATGTTTAATTATCTTTGAAGAATGTCTTTTCAAAATAGATTTAATAATAATGGAAATGGATGTGGGTTTTCACTTGAAAAGTTTAATTCGAGAGAGAACCGGTTCCATGCGATTTACTTTATTGATTATGAAACGGGAGCTTTACTCGTTAGTAATAGATATACTGACAATTTAAATTTCTTAAAAGATGATTTGATCTGTAGTTTTTTAAATGCTATTGATCTATTTATAAACGAAGTAAATAAAGGCAGTAATGAAGAACTTCAAGAAATTAATTTTAAAGGAACAAGAATTTTGTATGAGAGAGAAGGAAGATTATTAGTTATTGCTATTACAAAAAAAACAAACTTGCAAATAGAAAGAGGAATTCTACGTGAAATTGTAGAAGATTTCTACATTCGGTTTAAAACTTTCATAAATAATTTCAATGGTGAAGTAAATCCATTAATATTAAACTATAAAAAAAGATTAGAAAGTTTAAATCTAAATTCTTTATTTAAATTTGATTTTTATATATAGATAATTAAGAGGATTTTTAAAGATCGTCATCTTTTTTAATTTTATCAATCTTTGACTCAAATTTATCAACAATATTTTTAGCGTCATTTTTTATTTGAATACGTTTTTCATCTAATTCTTTTTGTTCTTCAATTTTTTTTGCTTGTTTTTCTATGGTAGTAAGAATTCTTTTGCCAGCACCATTTAGATCAGGATGTAATTCCGTTCGTTGAGCTATGTTTTCTTTTTGACGATCAATAAGAAAAGCTTTCTCTCCTACAGACTTTTCGATTTTTTCTGCAGTTCCTTTTATATCGGGATGCAGTTCTACTCTTCTTGAAGCCAATTCTTTTTGGCGTTCAACCATAAAAGCTTTCTCTCCTATAGATTTCTCGATTTTCCCTGCGGTTTCACCAATATCGAGACTTAAAACCCGTTTAGCTTCATCAGCTTCTCGTAATTTTTCGACACGAAAAGCTTTCTCTCCTACAGATTTTTCGATTTTTTCTGCTGTTCCCCCAATATCAGGATGAATACTTCGTTTAACTTCGTCAACTTCTCGTAATTTCTCAACGCGAAAAGCTTTTTCTCCCACAGATTTTTCGATTTTTTCTGCTGCTCCCCCTATATCAAGACGGATACTCAGTTTAACCTCATCAGTTTCTCGTAATTTCTCAACACGAAAAGCTTTCTCTTCTACAGATTTTTCGATTTTTTCTGCTGTTCCGCCTATATCAAGATGAATGTCTCGTTTAACTTCATCAACTTCTCGTAATTTTTCGACACGAAAAGCTTTCTCTCCTACAGATTTTTCGATTTTTTCTGCTGTTCCCCCAATATCAGGATGAATACCTCGTTTAACTTCATCGACTTCTCGTAATTTTTCGACACGAAAAGCTTTTTCTCCTATAGATTTTTCGATTTTTTCTGCTGTTCCCCCAATATCAGGATGAATACCTCGTTTAACTTCATCGACTTCTCGTAATTTTTCGACACGAAAAGCTTTTTCTCCTATAGATTTCTCGATTTTTTCTGCAGTTCCCCCAATATCAGGGTGAATTCCTAATCTAATTTCATCACTTTCCCTTAGTTTTTCAACACGGAAAGCCTTTTCTCCAATCGATTTTTCGATTTTTTCAGCTGTTCCTTCTCGATCAGGTTTGAGTTCTTTTAACTGAGCAGCAGTTTCTTTTTGGCGATCAATTCTAAAGGCTTTCTCGTCAATTAAAGTAGAGATTTGTTCTTTTACTTCATTAAAGACCTTTTTTCGTTCTTCTTCAGTGCTTTTCAAAAATTCTTCTCTTTCTTCTTTTTCTTTTTTATAGATGTCGCTAACAAGTCTCTTTTGCCTTTCTATTTCTTCACTAGTTAAAGGTTTTTCATTTTCACCCAAAATTCTCACTCTTAAAATATTTTTAAAATTTTTTTAAATATAATATCAAAACTCGTATTTAATAATTTTTACCATAAAAATTCATATAAAATTTGAACAGAAGAGAAATAATATCATTAAAGGTTAGTTTTAAGTTTTATACAAGTTATTTTATAGGTATTGGGTCAAAAGAATCTTCTGGAAGATGTTGCATAAGGCTTTCCATTGTTAATTTCATAGCAAGCATTTCTAGAACCTCTAACTTTAATTTATTATATTTTTCATCCTTTATCGTCAAATTTGAGCTAGCTATCATGTCCTCAAATTTTTGATTTAAATTTGTTTGTAATCTTTCTTGATTATCAAGATTAATTTCTTGAGAATCAAACCATTTGTCAATTTCTTGTTTAATATGGATATCAAAGTTATCCAAATTATAAGTGACTTCAACTTCTTTAAGATTCTCTAATTTATTGAGATAGGATTGATCTTGATACATAGGTTTAATTAATAGTCCAAGATTTGTAACTAAAGGTTGTATTTGAAGTTTTTCAAGGGAATCTGTTAAGAATCCTAAAACTTGCTCTTTTTGAGTAATTTTGGAATAATTGATATATTCTTGGATAAAATGCATAACAGAATTTTTTACTAGTAATTCTTCAAAATCGAAGATAGATTCTGGTTTAATTTGAAGAGAAGTGGTAATACATGAATACAAAGAGTTCATAAATGGTTTAATATTTTTGAACATTGAAAATTTATCGATAAAACTTAAGATATCACCTAAAATCTCAAGTTTATTCTCGTCTGGCTCAGTTTTATAATAATGATTAAGGTTTTGTTCTAGATCGAATTCCTTATCAGAGATAGATAAAAGTCGTTTTACTTCAGAATATATAGGACTTAGATCCACAATGATCTTATTTCGTTTTTGATCTTTAAAAAAATTTCTTTTTAATTTAATTAAGTCAAGATTACAAACTAAAATGCTGTAGTTATTAATGCAGAAGTACCACGTTTCTGAGCTTCCTGAATAAACTCCATAACCTTTTCAGAGCTTAGATCAGGAATTAAATCTAGAGCACTCATACCAGATAATTTTAGTTCTGCAGTCACCGTATCTGCTAAGTTGTTACAATTCCCTGAAAAATAAACTTTCCTTCTACCAAATTCTTTCCTTAATTTTTGACCTACTTCTTCAATCGCACAAAATCCTGCCACTAATCCTATTGTATATCCTCCTGCTTTTAATTGATCAATTAAATCTTCATCATGACCTTTTCCCATTATAAGGAACCACCCTCCATTAAATTTTGCAGGGTAATCATAAGCTAAAACTTGTAAAAAGATTAATGGATTATTTTGACAGCCTTCTCGACACAAAAGATCTTTTCCTTTTATAATTTTAACAGTTTCAGGAAATTTTTGAAGAATATCCCAATCATATTTCTTTTTGTATGTTCCCAAATCTTTACCATGAACAACAATATTATTTAAATCTCCTTCACCCAATTTATGGTCATATGCTATTTTTAGATGTGGAACTTCATCAATTGACAATCCAAATAATCTTGCACCTACTACATCAACAGCTAATGTATCTGTCCCTCCAATGAGAACATTAAAAGGAATAACCAATTTATCCTCCCATATTGTAAGAGGATAATGCCCATGAATTGTGCCCTCAATACCGTCTATAATTGTGATATCTGGTTTAATAACTTCATATAGTTCTACTAACTTTGAATGCAAATTATAATTGTGATCTTTGCCTCGATCTGCATGTTGGGGGAATCCCCATTGATTCTTAATTCCCAAAGTAACTACAGCCATACTATGGGTCTTCAATTTTGGTAAGTTAATATAAGTTACAGTGTCTCTGTTATCAATAATGTTTACAATTGTTTCTGGCATTCTGTAAGTTTTTAAAATATAACCTTGTGAAACTTCTGATATTGATGGCTTATATTTGAATTCATAAGTTCTAGAATCTTCTTCATCTAAATATACAATTTTTGCACCGTGTTTTTCACAGATCTTTTTATAACCCGTGAGTTCAAATACTAATCGCGTCAAATTCCCTTGAGTAGAGTTCTCCATAACAAAAATTTCCGCTCCTTTTTCTTTTAAATACATTATAACGGCATCTAGCACCTCTGGAGATGTATAGGTATGTTTTTTAAAATCAATACCATTTACTTTTATATACACCTTCTTAGAACTTTTAATAATTGGTGATCCTCTTTTTTCTATATTAAACAATATTTCATTAACAGCGTTAGAAATTGAGTCTGTTGTATCTCTAATAAATACTTCTGACATGAAATATCACTAATTTCTGTAATAAGATTTTAAAGAAAAATCTTATGAACTTTTCAAAAAATTGTGATATTTTATTATAATAAGATTTTTAAGTTCTGATATATATCAGATATTGAGATATTCTAAAAAATAAGGGAAAAAGAATGGCAGAAAAAATAGCAGATCAATTTGAAAATGCCATGAAGACTGGCTTTATAAGTTCCCTTATATTAATTGTTCTTGAAAGAAATCCATCTTACGGCTATAAGATAGGAAAAGAAATTGAAAAACGTACCTTGGGGATATGGGATCCTCCTTCATCGACGATGTATACTGTTTTAAAGAGTATGAAAAAGAAAGAGTTAATTACATATAGAGAAAAACAAGTCGAGGGAAGAAATCGAAAGATTTATGAAATCACACCAAAGGGTAAGGCAACATTAAAATTGATGTTAGAAAAACAGAAAGTTATAGAAGAATCATTCGAAACTTTAAAAACAGCAATGTTAGGGGACGAAAAAGGGAATTTACCTAAAGGATTTCATAAGATTGGTCCCTTAAGATTAATGCTAGATAGATTAGATGAAAAAACAGAAGAGGAACAATTAGAATTTTTAGAACTCCAAAAATTGAAAATTAATCGAGATATGGAAAAATTAAAAGATCAATCCCATAGGATTGATGAGAAAATAAAAAATCTCAAATTAAATGTAAAGAGAAATTAGAAAATGAACAATAATATAATTGAAGTAAAGAATCTTACCAAAATCTATGATGAGGGAAATGTGTTAGCTGTAAATGATATCAGTTTTGGTATAAAAACAGGTGAAATTTTTGCATTATTAGGACCTAATGGGGCGGGAAAAACGACGACCATCAGTATATTAGCAACTCTTCTTTCATCCACTAAAGGTAAGGCAGTTGTCAATAGCTATAATGTTAATATTGATCCTGATAAAGTCCGGAAAAGTATTGGAATTGTATTTCAGGAACCCTCCTTAGATGGAGAAATGAAAGCATGGGAAAATTTGGAACTTCATGCGATACTTTATGGAATGTCGAAAAAAGAGAGATATCAAAAAATTAAAGAAGTCCTAAAACTAGTAGATCTTGAGGATAGAGCAGACACATTTGTTAAGAATTATTCTGGAGGGATGAAGAGACGCTTGGAGATCGCAAGAGGGCTCCTTCATAAACCTAAAGTGCTTTTCTTGGATGAACCAACCTTAGGATTAGATCCTCAAACTCGCAGAAAGATATGGGATAAGATAAAAGAATTAAATAAAGGAAACTCAAAGATGACCATCCTTATAACTACACATTATATGGATGAGGCAGATGAACTTGCAGATAGGATTTGTATTATGGATCATGGAAAGATTATCGCGATGGATACATCAGAAAATCTTAAGAAACAATTATCCGGAGATGTGATTGATATCCTATTAGTAAATATAGAAGACAGTTTTAAGATTCAAGCAGCTATCAGAGAAATAAGAGAAATTCAAGGTGTTAAAAATGTATCTATTGGATCTTCTGAAAGTCAACAAGTTTTTCCTTCTGACTTTAAACCCCCCGCTGGTATGCCGAACCTAGATCCCTCTGTAATTCAAGCTAGAATTCGAGAAACGTTATCAGATCCTAAGAAGTTAATCTTAGCATGGAAACGGATGCCAATGGCAGCAGGAATGTTTCTAAATGCACCAATGGCAATAAAAAAGAAAATTGCAAATATGTTCGATGATGAACTTCTGAAGGAAGTCCCGGATAATATTAGAGAAGAAATTATTAAAATAAAGAGTGGAGATTTTGAATCAGAAGAAGAAAATGATTCTTCAATATCGATTTCATGCGAGAATGGAGGTATGCAGTTACCATTTATTATTCAAAAATTAAGTGAAAGTGGTCTAAACATTAAATCTGTAAATATGCATCAACCAACTTTGGAAGATGTCTTTTTACATTATGTTGGGACCGCAATTAGAGAGGAAACTTCAAATCATACTAAAAGTATAAAAAAAATGATACAAATGAGGCAATTAAGGAAGTGATAATAAATGTCGAATTTAAATAAAGCAAAGACAGAAATAAATTATAGTGCAATTTGGATTTTAGCAAAAAGAGAATTGATAAGTTTCTGGAGAAATAAATCAAGAGTAATTTCGTCATTAGCCCAAGGGTTATTGTTTTTATTTGTATTTGGAGCGGGATTATCTATTAACTCGACGATTCCAGGTTTAGATGTAGACCCAAGGGCATTTGCAGGTTCTGGAATTTCTGCAATGGTTATATTGTTTACAGGTATTTTTGGGGGAATGGCTATTTTCAGAGATAAAATGTTTGGCTTTATGAAGGAATTATTAGTAGCTCCTGTGAGTCGAAGAACATTAATGCTTGGAAGAACTATAGGTGTTTCTTTACAAACAATGTTGCAAGTGCTCATAATTATCGGATTAAGTGTAGCAATTGGATATTTTGGCTATGATCTTAACTTAATTTGGCGAGTAATTTTGATAATACCTGTTGCTTTCTTGGCGAGTTTAGGAATTGTAGGAATTGGTCTTACAATTAGTACAAGACTACGTGATATGCAATCTTTTGGATTAATACAAACATTTATTGTTATGCCGATGATGTGGCTTTCAGGATCATTGATAGCACTTCCAACACAAATCACGATGTTCAATCCTTTTACGTATAGTGTGGATTTATTTCGATTTGTTTTGTTAGGGGTATCATACTTCCCTTTTTGGATTGATCTTTTAGTTACAGTTGCTTTTGGTGCCGTATTTATATTAATAGGAGCCAGATCGTTCAATAAAATGGAAATAAGTCAATAATCAATAAAAATATTTTTTATTTTATAATATTAAATTTTCAAAAACCTAAATTAGAATCTCTTATTTGTTATTACAATAAGTCAATTTAATAACTTCTAATGGTGTATTAACATTCCTTATTATGAATATAATAAAAAACAAATTTTTTACCAGATTAAAGATAATAATTCTCAAAAAAACCTTATTTTCATACATGGAGCTGGAGGAAATTCAAACATATGGGAAAACCAATTTTATTTAAAAATCGATTATAATATAATTGCAATTGACTTACCTTCTCATAATAAATCGAGTAAATTTCCAGATCTATCTTTAGATTTATATGTTGATGTAGTTAAAAATTTTGTAGATAGTTTAAAATCTAATAAAATAGTTTTAGCAGGTCATTCAATGGGAGGTGTTGTGATTCAAGAATTTTATTTTAAATACCCGGATGATGTTTCTGCTCTTATTCTATGTGCTACAGGAGGAAGAATGAGAGTTAGTCAAATAATTTTTGATTCAATAAAGCCTGATTTTAATAATTATTTAAGTTCTTTAGGAACAGGAACTTTTTATAGAAAAACTCCTAAAAAAATAATAGAAAACGCAGTTTTAGAAGCTTCTCAAACAGATCCAGACGTTATTTATACAGATTTTAAAATATGTGATGCTTTTGATACCTTAGATAAAACAAATTCAATTAACGTTCCATGTTTAATTATATGTGGAAAATATGATAAACTTACACCTGTTAAATATTCACAGTTTTTTCATGATAAAATAAAAAGCTCAGAATTTAGCCTTATAGATAAAGCAGGCCATGGCGTGATGTTAGAAAAACCTAAAGAAGTGAATAGTGCTATAGAAAATTTCATGAGAAAAATTTAATAAGTCTTTAACCAATGCGTAAGTATACTTATGGTCCATTTCAATCGAGAAGATTAGGCCTTTCACTTGGTGTGAACGTTCTAGCTGATTATAAGCTTTGCACGTTTAATTGTGTGTATTGTGAAATAGGTTTAACTGAAAAAGATAATTTTGTTTCTCCTAAGTTTAGATTGAATTTGCTTCCTAAACCTCATTTTAGGAAAGAATTGATTTCAATTTTAAATTATTTTCCACATTTAAATTCAATTACTTTTGGATATAATGGAGAACCTACATTAAACGAAAATTTATTAGATTTCCTTAATATTGCAGAAAAGGTTAGGAATGAATTAACATGGACTGATAAAAAGCCAATACTAACTCTATTCACAAATTCTAGTACTCTTCATATAAAAGAAATTAGAGACAGAGTTATACAATTTGATTTAGTTTTAGCTAAATTAGATGTTGGTAATAACATTGATTTCAGAAGAACAAATCGTCCACATCATGAAAGCCCTGATGTAGAAACAATAATTGAATCCTTAGCAGCACTAAAAAAGGAAATGCTTCAAAATCATAAATTAGCTATTCAAAGTTTAATTTTTAATTCTTATAAAGAAGATTTTACTCCCAATAATAATTCCAAAAATATTCAGGATTTAGCTCAAGCATTAAAACGTATTAAACCAGATATAGTTCAAATATATTCAACAGCGAGAATTCCTGCTGAATATTTTGTCTTCTCTATAGATATTGTACAGAAAAAAGAAATTGCTGCTATTTTTAAGAATGTCATTGGTGATGAGAAAATAGATATAAATGTCTATTGAACTAGAGAAAAACTTTTATTTCTCTAAGAATAAATTGAAGTATTTGAAATCTTTAAAACATTCAGTGGTTAAGAAAAAAGCAAAATTTTTGAATGTGAGAGGATAGTGGACGATAAATTTATAATAGGAGTGGATATTGGAGGTACATGGATTCGAGTCGCAATTTGTACAGAAGATTTAAATGAAAAGAATCTGAGGATCAAAAAGATAAAAACATTAAAAGAGAATAAGTTTTCAATAGCAAACTCTGTTAGTCAAACAATATTAGAAATATTAACCAAAAATAATATAAATCAGACTCAAATTCTTGGCATTGGAATTGCTACAGCAGGACCTTTAGATATGGAAAAAGGAGAGATTTTTAATAATGCAAATTTAGGATTTAGAGTAATCCCTCTGAAAGATCCAATAAAGAAAACCTTTCCTAAGACACCATTATTTTTTATCAATGATGCGAATGGTGCTGTGTTAGGCATTCATTTTTTTGAAGCTGATAATGATGAAAAAGAAAATTTGGTATATATAACAATGTCTACTGGAATAGGTGGTGGTGTAATTTGCAGTGGTAAGCTTTTACTTGGAAAAGAAGGGAATGCCGGTGAGATAGGTCATGTTTTAGTAGCTCCAAAAAGTGGAATTAAATGTAATTGTGGGGGAATTGGATGCTGGGAAGCATTTAGTTCTGGTACAGGAGTGCTTAATAGAACTTTAGATGCTATAAAAGAAGGAAAATTAAAAAAGGATCTATTAATGGAACTCGTTAATAATGATATATCAAAAATAACAGCAAAAGAAGCTTTTCAGGCAGCAAAGAAAGGAGATGAATTATCAAATAAAATAGTTGAGGATTGTATATTTTATACAAAAACAGGGGTTGGAGTAGTAAATAATTATTATGATCCTGTTTCGATTTACTTCGGAGGAGCCATGATGAATGATAAGGAACAAATAATACTCCCTCTAAAAGAGCAATTTGAAAATAATCCTATTCAATTTACACTGAATCATCCACCTAGAATAAAGATCTCAAGATATAAAGAGGAAATTGGTGTCCGAGGGGCATTAACTCTTGTTAAATATAAAATAGAGAAAAATAAAGTAATAATATAAGCCAGAAATCTGATAAAATGGAAAAAAAGAATTTGATCTTTACATTGAGTGGAATAAGAGGTCGTGCTGAGAAAGATCTTAATTATAATGTTGTAAAGAAAATCGCAATTTCATTTGGATACTGGATTGATGGTAAAGACAAGAAAGTCATAATTGGTAGAGATACTCGACCTAGTGGAAGTTTTATTGAAAAAGCACTTATCGAAGGATTAGTTTTATCTGGATTTAAAATCTTAAATGTCGGTATATGTCCTGCACCTGTGATAATTCATACCAAAAATAGATTAAAAATTCCTGCCGGTATTATTATTACAGGATCTCATAATCCAGAAGAGTGGAATGGTTTAAAACTATTATCTACCAAAACTTTTTTAAATTCTGATGATTTAGAAATAATTTCAATCTATTTAGATAATATAGATTTGAATGAATATAATACAAATCAATTAAACCTAGAAAATGATATTGAAATTCTGAATCCAATTTCTGATTATATTCAGGATTTGCTATGTTATATCAATAATTCCGAGATTAAAAATAGAAATAATCTTAAAGTGGTTATAGATCCAGGAGCAGGAGCAGGAAAGTACGTCACTCCCAGAGTTTTAAGTGAATTAGGATGTGAAATAAAACTAATTAACAATGATTTATTAGTTAATAAAGAATTTCCAAGAGAAATTGAACCTATAGAAAGCAATCTTAAAGATTTGATAATGGAAGTTTGGCAAGGAAAATTTGATATTGGATTTGCTCATGATAGTGATGCGGACAGATTAGCAATTATAGGAGAAAATGGAGAGTGTTATCCTGAAGATATCGGATTAGCAATAATTATGAAATATTATTTAGAAGAATATCAAAATTCAGACAAAGAAATTATCTTTATAACCAATTTGGCATCTTCATTAAGATTTGACGCAATAGCGGAACAATATAATGCTAAAGTTATAAGAACTCCAATAGGTGAAAGATTTTTAACAGATAAAATGGATACTTTGGTGAAAAAAGCATCCACAAATCAATTAATTTTTGGTGGGGAAGGATCATGCGGAGGATTTATGTATCCCTATTTTAATAACACAAGAGATGGGATTTTTGCAGCAGCAAAAATTATTGAAATAATGGTTAAATCACAAAAAACTATATCACAAATAGTATCAGAATTACCAAAATATTATTCTCATCGAATAAAAATTGATATAAAAAATATTAACATTAGTTCACTTATCAATAGAATAAAAGCAGAATTGATAAATGAAGGAGAAGAAGTAGAACAAATAAATAATGACTTAAGATTTGGACAAGGAACAGATTGGTTTGTTCTTATTCATCCCTCAAATACAGAACCAATAATTAGAGTTATAAGTGAAGCTAAGAGAGATTCACTAGCTAGAGTATATTGTGAAGCTACAGCAGAACTTGTGAGATTAAGAATGTCATCAAATAATTAAGGTTTTCCCATTTATTTCCCATCTTTTCTTGAAGTTTCTCTAAATAATGAGAAATTTCCCATAAAGTTTATATGTTTGAAAATAATATAATTCTATTAAACATATTTGTTGATCGTTTTATGATGGTAAAAGAAAACAATTGGATTCGAACTAACCAAGGTAATATGATAGTTCATGATCCGTATTGTGAAAATATCATCATGGTAATGATGTTTTTAGGGATTGTATCATATTTCAACGCAACATTATCCTCATAAAGACATAGACATCAACAACACACTGATTCTTATCCTTTGCTTTACAACATTAAAAATTTGTTCTGTTTATTTGCTTTCAGAATTTTGAAAGATCTCTGAAGTGCCAGGGTTAATTTCTAACACTCAAACTGAATAATCTCTTAGCTGAATCTCTAAATATTTTTTTATAAAAGAATGGTAAAATATAGAAAAAAAAAAGTAAAATAGGTAAAAAAATGTCAGAATTAAAGGAATTAAATCAAGTGGAATTAACTAAATCTTCTTTAGAATTAGAAAGTACAGATTCTAAGATGAAGTTAGATGAGTGGAGGGCTAACATATGGAAATCATATTTGATTAGCTTTATAGAAGGATTTCATTTAATATCAGGAATTCTATTGCCATTTTTTTTGAATTGGGGGAAGCTAACATTTGTAGAAGTAATGTTCTTACAAAGTTACTTCACTATCATGATATTATTGTTTGAGATTCCTTGTGGAGCAATAGCGGATTATATAAGCAGAAAATTCTCGCTTATATTAGGAGCATTAACAACTGCGTTTGCTGGATTGATTTATGGGAGTTATCCAAGTATCATAATTTTTACTATTGGTGAGACCTTATGGGCTTTGGGGGCAGCATTAACTTCAGGTACCAATATGGCATTTATTTATGACACGTTGAGAAAACTTGGAAGAGAAAATGAAGTTTCAAAAGTCATGGCAAGAAACAGGAGTTTCAGTTTGCTAGGTATTGCAATATCAGCTCCAATTGGGTCAATCATAGGAGCTTATTTTTCATTGAATCTAGTGATGAGTCTTGTATTTGTACCTTTTATAATAGCAACAATAATATCAATAACCTTAAAGGAACCTAATCATGATTTAGAAAAAAAGAAAAATGACAATTATTTAACAATAGTGAAATCTGGAATTAAGGAGCTTACAACTAATAGGATATTAAGAATATTAGCTATTGAAATGGTGATAACTGAATCTTTAGTGTTTTTCTTAATATGGACTTACCAAGTCTATCTTGAAGCGTTAAGTTTTCAATTAATATATTTTGGTTTCGTTAGTGCTTTAATGACATTAGTACAAATTCTATTTAACAATATCATTCCAAATTTAGAATGCAAAGTCAATGATAAAAGAAAATTCCTTAAAATATATACTACAATACCAGGAATAGCTTTTATTTTGATGGGATTAATACATTTTACTCCAGTGAGTATTCCTTTAATTCTTATAGTCATTGGTTTTGGATTTTCAAGGAGTTTGATATTTGTTAAGGGAATAAATCAACAAATTGAAACAGAAAACAGAGCTACGGTTATAAGTACAATAAATATGATAGCTAGTCTTATAAGAGCAATTCTTTACCCACTTGTTGGCTATCTAGTGATGTGGAATTTGGATATAACATTTTTAGCGTTAGGAGCATTCATTATAATATTTGCACTGTTATCGAAGATAAAAAGTGAAAATCTATAACTATCTTTTTTTTTAATTTTATTTTGGAATTTAGATTAATGAGATCCTATTTCAATTCTTCCAATATTTTTTCTGCTAATTTTTTTCCAACAATTTTCGATATTTCTTCAATAGGAGATTTTTTAATGTTATTGATACTTCCAAAATGGTTTAGCAGTTTATTTCTGTTTACAGGTCCAATCCCATTAATATCATCTAATAGGGATCCTTTCATTCTTTTTGTTCTTTGTTTTTTATGGAGCTTTACAGCAAATCGATGTGCCTCGTCTCGAATTCTCTGAAATAATTTTAGACTAGATGAATTTTTAGGCAATACAATTGGTTCCTTCTCATTTGGGACATAAATTTCTTCGTACTTTTTTGCTAAACCAATTATTGGTATGTTAAGTCCTAATTCTTCTAAAACAGAGATTCCTGCATTTAATTGTCCCTTCCCTCCATCAATCAAGATTAAATCGGGTAATTCTAGATTACGTTCCAAGAGCATCGTATATCTTCTTTTTAGAACTTCTTTCATCATTGCTACATCATCAGGAGTAGATTTAGAACGAATATTGAAATGCCTGTAGTATTTATTATATGGCATCGCATCTAAAAAGTACACCATAGAACCTGTTGCGTCAGTACCTTCAATGTTTGAAATATCAAATCCTTCAATAATTCTAGGTTCTTTATCCAAATTTAAAATATCCTTAATTTCTCTTAATATTTCATCTCGAAAGTTCTTCTCATCCATTTTAATTTTTTCCATCTCAATATTTTGGTTGACCATGACCTTAGCATTTTTTTCTGCAATCCGTATTAGACTTGCTTCGTAATCATCTTTGGGAGGTCTTATTTGTATTTCTTTTTTAAGATCCTTTAGGTAATCAATAAGAATAGAGAAATTCTTATTGATTTTAGGTATAATAATGGAATCTGGTAAACTCGTCTTAAAATTCTGATAGTATTGTTCTAAGATGGATATAAATAATTCATCTTTATGAATGACTTTTTCTCTAAGATCAAAATTGAAAGAATTTTTATTTATAATTCTCCCTTCTCTAATATGTATTATCACTAAAGACATGTAATTACTTTCTGCGTAATATCCAATAATATCTTTATTTGCATCAGAGTTTAAGAATACATGTTGCTTGTCTGTTGCATTTTCTATATCTTCTAGCTTATCCCTCCAAAAAGCAGCTACTTCAAATTCTTGATTATGGGCCGCAATCTCCATTTTTGCATGGATCTGTTTTTTTAATTCACTGGTCTCTCCTTTTAAAAACATTTCAATCCTTTTTATATTCTCTCTATACTCTTCTATTGTTATATTTGTAAAACATGGAGCAGGGCAGAGTTTCAATTGATAATATAAACAAGGTCTTTTCTTTTTATTAATCGGCTTTTTACATGAACAATAAGGAAAAATTTTTCTTAAATCTCTTAAAATCCTAATGATCTCCTTTTTATCTGTATAAGGACCTAAGAAACTATTATCTTGGGAATATTTTTCAGGATTCCTAAGAACACGGATTCTCGGAAAATCTTCAGCATAAAAGATAGCAACCCATGGATAAGTTTTAGAATCCCTCATTATTACATTGAATCGAGGGAGATGTTTTTTAATTTGTATGTTTTCTAAAAGTAAAGCTTCTTTTTCGTTTTCAGTGACTATATATTCAATGGAATTAATTCGTTTTACGAGTTCATTGATTTTCTCCTCATAATAGGGATCATTAAAATGAGTTTTTACAAAATATTGATTAACTCTTTTCCTAAGATTTAACGCTTTACCAATATATATAACTTTTTTCTTATTATCAAGAAATAAATATACTCCAGGTTCATTTGGTAAACTTTTTCTCTGTAACTCTAAATTTGGTGTATTCATTAGGAGAAATATATGCTTATTCTATATCAATTGATAATGTAAGCCTATGATCCATTTATAATAAAAGAGTTTAATATTTTTCTATTATGTTAAAAATATTCTAAAAATATTTAGAACTTATTTCCAAAAGGATCGTATTTCATTTTCTAAAGCCATTGGTATATATTCGATGGTGTTAGTTTTACAATAATAGCTTATATCTGATAAAAAGCTTTCTAAATCATATAATAGAGCATATACTTTCATATACTTCTCATTAATAATCTTTGTTTTACAAATATAAGATATTGCATCAAAATTTGTTTTAATATACTTACAATCTTTATAACTCATCTGGAAATAATAGCATTTATATCTCTTTATTCTAAATGGAACCCAAACAAGGTACATCAATACTATCCCTAAATTAAATTCAAGCAGAGTGTTTATAACTAATAATTCTATACTCCAAAATCCCTGAGCTTGGCGAATACCTGATATAGATAAACTAAGCTCTAGAGAAAACTCAACCAATATTCCAATTAAAAAGATATATAGGAGATCCTCTAATCTTAATTTCTTTTTGAACCAGAGTATTAAACCAATAAAGATATTAACTAGTACCATAATTGTTTCATTAAAACGTTGATTAGCAACATTCATATTTCTTGATACTTCGATAAGTGTATCATCCAGAGGGATTAATTGCGATCCTACTGATACACATATCCAGCCTAAATAGAATAATAGTGTAAAAAATACGAGATCCTTTCGGTTTCTTTTCTCAAACATCATAAACACATAAGAAAATTGTACAAATCCAGGTGAAAAGCAAAACCAGAGAAAAAATATAAAAGGATTTATTGGTCCAATATAATTTCTAGTTTGAGTAATCAGATACCATAAAATATAATCAACAAATATATAGATCAACCACCCACATAATCCCCATATAATTGGAAGCCAGTACTTCTTTTTTATTAGAAAATAAATCCATATTACTAAGAAAATTAAATCAAAGTAAATAAAATCAATTCCTATACTTCTTGTAACTACTGAAGTTGTCATATTATATTGTTTTTATATTTTTATATCCCCTAATTAAAAAGGTAGTAAATTATAATTATACTTAGAATGTAAATTTTTTAAAAATACATCTTTAAATTTATTTACAATCTTAAGAGTGAAATTATGGTTAAAATTAGATTATGCCCTAAATGTAAGCAAGCAAAACTAAAAAACGCTGTTAATGTTTCAGGATGGTTGGCACCTGATATGTATGAGTGTACCTCCTGTGGGTATTATGGTCGTTTTCATATCGAAGTTGATAGCGAAGATTATGAATCAGATCAAGAGGAATCCCCACAAGAATGAATATTCATAGTAAAATAATATATCCTACAAATCTACAATATTATTCTTAATTAAAAAAAGGTTTAATTTAACATGGAACAACTATTAAAGGATGTTGATAGAATAAAGTGTTTAGAAATTCAAGGTGCTACAAATGTTGCCATTAGTGCTATTGATTTTTTAAGTTGTTATGCTCAAAGAATAACTTGTCAGAATCTTAATGATTGTTTTGAACAGCTTTACAACGCAGTTGACATATTAATTGAAGCAAGGCCTACAGAACCTACTATGAAAAATGGTTTAAAATATATAATGAACAAATTGGAACAAGAGAAAGAAAGCATTATACCGGAGTATATCGCTGATTTTATTGAAAAATACAAAAATCTATATCATGATATGCTTCAAACTTCAAAAATAAGAATAGCAGAAATAGGAGCTAGACGATTTCCTGAGGTTGGACAAAATTTTGTTGTTATGACTCATTGTCACTCAAGTTTAGTGACTGGTATTCTTTTAGAAGCTAAAAAACAAGGTAAAAATTTTAAAATAATTAACACTGAAACCCAACCTCGATTACAAGGCAGAAAAACTTCTAAGGAATTATTAAAAGCTGGTATTGAAGTTATACATGTTGTTGACAGTGCGATGAGATGGGCAGTAAAACATTATCAAGTCAATATAATTTTAATTGGTGCTGATAGTATTACATCTGAAGGAACTATTATAAACAAAATTGGTTCGAGATTATTAGCTTTGGTAGCTCATGAAGAACATGTACCTTTTTATGTAGCTTCTCCATTGTTAAAGTATAATCCAGAAACTAATCTTGGTATATTGGAAACTATTGAGATGAGAGATCCAAAAGAAATTTGGGAAAATCCTCCAAAAGGAATTAAGATTTTAAATCCCGCATTTGAAACAGTAAGCAGGCGATACATAGATGGATTAATCACAGAAGCTGGAATTTTCGCTTCTAGTCATGTTCCCAATTATTTCGCGAAAACATATCCAGATATGGTATAAGATATAATAAATTAATACTAACCCCATTTTTTGATAGCTTTTGCTAATTCTATATGCTTTTTTGAGAAATCCCTCAATTCATAACCTTCTAAAACTGAATCAACAGCTTGTCTAATTGCTTTTGCTCCTGCTTTAGTTCCCATAGG